>CAIKZX010000044.1 GCA_903832015.1 uncultured Actinomycetes bacterium | reverse complement strand
TGCCCAGTGGGGTGGGCTCACGTTGGATTATGGGGTACCCCCACTCATCCATTTGAACGAGTTCGGGCGCTAATTCGTGACAGTGACCGAAGCCGTCACAGAGAATCGGGTTGACCTTGAGCACAAAGCTGTCTCCACGGCGAATTACTCCCATACGAGGTCCTCTTCCCTTTCGAACCGGGGCACGGTGGCGTAAAACTTGGATTCTCGTGACGCCACACAGGGTGACCCGTTGATGTGGTTGTGTAAGTCCTTTTCGAAGACTTGCAAGGCGGTGCGCACCATTCGCACGACACCGTCGGGGTGCTTGCAGGCGCCCCGACCATCAATCTCGGCAGCTCGGCGAATCAATCGATCGAGCGATTGCTTGCGGCCCTGTCCACCAGAAACGAGCTGTTGTAGATCGTCAGCCATGGCGGGCAGGCCAAACGCACAGGGCCCGCACTGACGAGCTGACTCGTTGGCCATCCACTTAGTGATTCGATAGGTCTCGAGGATGCCACAGGCCCGCCTAGGCAACACCATGATGATTCCCGCGCCGACACTCGCCCCAACCTCTTTCAGGTATTCGGTCGCGAAGGGGAATCGAATATTTTCACCGCTCAACCACGTCCCGCCGTATCCACCGAGCAGAATCGCTGACGGGTCGGTATCGGCACCCGCCACCTCGAGAATTGATCGCACGGGAGTGCCGAGCGCAACTTCAATTACGTGGGCCTTTGCCACGGCGCCAGTTACCGAGACGAGTGTTGAACCCGGTGAGGTGGGGGTACCGAGCGTGCGGTACCACTCGGCGCCAAATCGACCAATGAGTCCCACGTTGGCGCAGGTTTCGGCGTTGTCGACCAATGCGGCGTTACGACCAATGCGCAAGATAGTGGGGCGGTGGGGGCGATATTGAGGCAGTGATTCTTTGTCACCCAACCAGTGAATGAGCGCTGATTCTTCACCGGCAACGTAGCGCCATGGCGGAGTGTGGAGCTCGACCTCGGGTCCTCGTTGGCTCCGGCGGGAACGTTCGTGGAGTGCGCGGTTGACATGGTTGATGACGAGCGGATTATCGCGGGAAACGCAGATGGCGATGCGATTGGCCCCAATCATGCGTGCGAGCATTTCAGCTCCATCAATGACTAAGTGGGGGTTGGCGTTAAGCAGCGCCAAATCCTTGTGGGAGGCGGGTTCACCCTCCATGGCGTTAACAACAACGAACTTGCCGTGGCCCCGTTGATCTCGGAGCAGTTCAACCTTCTTGGAGGTGGGGAATCCCGCACCGCCACGGCCGGTGAGTCCGGACTCGCGTAACTCGGTGAGGAGATCCATCTGAGGATTTATCAGCCCAAACTCTTGGTCGTGTTCCGCTAAGGAGAGTGGCTGCCCGGAGGCTCGGTGCAGCAGGCGAGGAAGTGCAGAAGCGCTAATCATCGTCGAGCCTTCCCTTTTGACGTGGGACGTTGATCGCGGGGAAAGGGGGTGGAGCCAGACTTTGACTTTGGAGCAGTGGGTCGGGGCGCACCGGCGAGTGGCGAGAGGGCGGTTCGGCCCCCGGAACGAGTAGGTCGGCCGAAGAAGCGCCACAGTGCGGCCATGACGACCGCTCCAGCGCAGAAGGCGACGAAGAGAAGTCCGGAAGTGCCCTTGGTGTCGGTTCCAATAAGGGCCGCGTGCACGAGGGCGGTGACGTAGGAGACCCAAGAGAACCAGTGAATGAAGCGCCACGTGCCGTTTTTGATCCGAACCTTTAGAAGGCTCGATACCCAAACGGCCAAGATTAAGTCAAAGGCAATAGTTCCCAGTGCTACTTGGGTGGTCTTGTAGGGCGAGACGAAGGGAACGACCGTAGAGAACCATCCGGTGGCAACGTAACTATCAATCACCGTGGTGACAATATGAATCGCGAGAAAAATCACGGCAACAATGGACAGCGAACGGTGAAGTTCGTTGATCTCAAAACGACCTACGTACGTTCCGCCGATGCGATTGGCCACCAGGGTGCCGAGAAAGATGACAAGGGTGAGAAGGAGAATTGCCACGATACCGGTCGCTCGAGTTGAGTACCAGAGGTAAGGGGTAGTTAATGCAATCACGCGAGTTGTTCCTCTCTGGGCCAGGCACCCACTAAATCAACAGCGCCCTCGGTACGAACTAGCCGGGCAGATAATCCAGCTTGAGCGATGCGGTAACTGGCCTCTTCACCCCACACTAGGGCCGCGGTGGAAAAGGCGTTGGCCTCGACACAACTGGCGGCAACCACGGAGGCCGAACCGTAGGGGCCATCCACCGAGCCACCGGTAAAGGGGTTAATTATGTGGTTGAGCCGCTGGCCACCACCCTGCCAAACGCGAATGACCCGCGAGGAGGTAGCCACACCAGCGTTTGTCAGCCCTAGGCGCGGATCGTGGTCGCTCGCCTCGAGGGAGTCACTCACGGCAATGGCCCAGAGTCCATCTGGTCCTTCACCTCGGAGCGCCACGTCGCCGCCAATTTCCACCACCACGCCACCGGTCAAACCGACGTCGTTGGCCACTAGATCACAGGTCAACGCCTTGGCCGTGGCGCCAAAATCCAACTGGCATCCATCGAGCAGTTGAACGGTCTGTTCGGCACGATTGATTTGAATGGCGTCGAGCCCAAGTGAAGGTCGAGTGGGCCTGACCGCAATCGAGGAGTCGGTCGCGACCTCGTCGTAATCGCGGTCATAACCCAGCGCGAGTAATGAGGGCAATACGGTTGGTGAACAGGCGCCCTGGGTTTGCTCGTAGGCGGAAATTGCTGTGTCGAGACACAGCTCAAAGGCGGGCGAGTACTTCATTGGCCGACCCGCGCTGTGGTTTAGTCGGCTGATCTCGGATTCGTCAGTGAAACGATTAGCGGCGACGTTGATCGCCGCGAGCCAGTACTCAAGTCGCTCGACGGCAAAACTTAGGTAGTCCTCAGAGGCAACCGTGAGTGATCCGGAAACGCCCCAGACGTTAAAACGGTGAACGCTCACCAACAACCCAAGAATGTCCCCGAAGCCGAGGTGTGACAGGTGGTTGGTGTAGTTACCGGAACAGTTGCAATCGTTGTGGGAGTTGGACGAGTAGTGACCGTCGTGCCAGTGCCGCCAGTAGTAGTGGTCGTGGTTGCCGGGACGGTGTTGGGGACCGTTGTGGCGTGTGAGGTGCTGGCGAAGTAGGCCACCATTCCGGCCGACAAGGTACTCGCGGCGAGAAAAATAGTGTTAGCCAAGAGGCGTACACGGGCGAATCGGCGGTCTCGTAGTTGCGGGGTACGGGGGTTGGGTGTCATGGCGCCGCCTTTCTTGGGGGTGAATCTAGTGTGCCAGTGCTAGGTAAAGTTCACTCGTGGAGAGGCTAAGAAACCCCTAAAAGTCTTGGAAATACTCTAGTCGGCGGAGGTGGTGGGAAGGGTCAAGACCATGCGAGCCCCGCCTAATTCGGGGTCCGATTCGACGGACACCTGTCCATTGAACTCAGTAGCGACTTGTTGGACAATGGCCAGCCCGAGCCCTGAGCCGGGGAGGGCTCGGGCTGAGGGAGATCGCCAGAAGCGGTCGAAGACGAAGGGCCGATCTTCTTGAGCAATGCCGGGCCCGGAGTCCGAAACGCTAACGACCCCCTGGGCACTCGTCACACGTATCTGCCCGTTTTCGGGGGTGAACTTAATTGCGTTAGTGAGAAGGTTCGAGACCGCCCTCACCAAGCGATCACGTCGACCCATTACCACCGAGGAGTTGACCTCAGACTCAATCGTGATGTTCTTGATTCGAGCGTAGGTGCGTGCAGTATCGAGACACTCATCAACGACCTCCTCGAGATCAATGGCAAGTACCTGGCCCTCCGAATGATCGCCGCGTGCTAGCTCAGCGAGGTCGCCCACTAGCGCACTGAGTTCATCAACTTGAGTTACGACATCGGTCGTGAGTTGATCAAGGTCCTCACGCGAAAGCTTCGACGCTTTACTCAACACTTGCGCGTTTGTGCGCAAACTCGTTAATGGGGTGCGGAGTTCGTGGCTCGCGTCCAGTACTAACTGGCGTTGCAACTGCTGACTATTTTCGACGTTGCCCAAGAGGAGGTTGAAGGCGGCGCGCAGTCGACCCAGTTCATCGTTTCCGCCCTTGGTGAGCCGAGATTGCAGATTCTGAGAGTTTGCAATCCGCTCAATTTCGTTTGTGACCGCCTCGAGCGGCAACACCGCTCGGCGGGCTAGCCACAACCCAACTCCGAGTGCCAGGAGAAGACCGGCAATGAAAATGGCGAGGGAGGTCGGCAGGACCTGCCGGTTGGTTGTTAGTTGGGCATCGATTGGCGCCAAATACACAAAGGTGTTTTGTGCCGTTAGATGGCAAACTTCGAATGGGCAGACCGATTCAGAGTTGGAAGCGTAGCGAATGAGGTACTCACGAAAATGCTGCCCACCCCGGTAGATAGTGCGAAATTGGGCCGGCTGCTCGCCCCGAGCGATGGCGATGACGAGTTTGTCGGCGGGGAAACGGCCCGTCGGGCTGACCTGCCCGAGGGAAGAAACGATTTCGTACGGTGGATTCTGCATCTGCTCTTCCTCTGCGCTCATTGAACCCACCGCGTTGATTCGAAGGCTGGCGTCCACCGAGGTCAGCGTGCTGTTTTCGGTGGTGTAGAAAGCAGCGAGTGAAGCCAGTAACGCCACTAGCGAGGCTGAGAGAACGGCCGCTACGACGACGCGGGTACGGAACTTCATGAGGCTCGAAGGGAGTACCCGACACCGCGGGCGGTGTGAAGGAGTCGGTCCTCGCCGCCTTCTTCAAGTTTCCGACGGAGATAGCCCATGTAGACCGCGAGGGAGTTGGTGCCCGAGTCAAAGTTGTATCCCCACACCAAGTCGAGGATTTGATCACGGGTGAGGACCTGACGTGGGTGCTGCATGAAAAGCTCCAAAAGTTCAAATTCAATCTTGGTCAAGTCTATTTTTCTCTCACCTCGATTGACCTCTCGGGTATTGGGGTTGAGGGACAGATCTTCGAAACGGAGGATGGTGGTTTCGCTTCCAATCGCGTGATTGCGGCGTAGCAAGGCTCGAAGGCGGGCGAGTAGTTCGGCCAGGTCAAAGGGTTTGACGAGATAGTCGTCGGCACCAACATCGAGGCCTTCGACTCGGTCATTAACCGCGTCCCGGGCAGTCAGCATCAAGATGGGGGTGTTATCACCCGACTGGCGGATACGCCGGCAAATCTCCAGGCCGTCAATATCGGGAAGCTGGAGGTCCAAAATAAGGGCGTCGGGAGCGCGAAGTTGAATTGATTTAAGCGCCGAAGCCCCATCTTCGAAGAGTTCGACTTCGTAGTTTTCCAGACGCAGAGCGCGACCGAGTGAGGAGCGAATAGCGGCGTCGTCGTCAACAATTGCCACATAGTGGGTGGCTTTATCGGCTGACATGGAGCTCTCCTTCTGGTTTGTTCTAGGCTCTAGTGTGGCTGAGTCCCTTAAAGGCAAACCATAGTTCTAGTAAGAATAAAGAAAGAATTGTGGCCTCCGGTGGCGGGTAGTTCAATTGGCAGAACAACGGACTTTGAATCCGTCGGTTGGAGGTTCGAACCCTCCCCCGCCAGCCAACACCGATAGGGACGCTCTATGCACCAAACTGGACGGGTGACTGAGCCCGTAACCGCGATCATCCTTGCAGCGGGGGCGGGCACGCGGATGCAATCTGACCTGCCCAAACCTCTGCACCTCGTGGGCGGACGACCCATGATTGATTGGGTCACCGACGCACTCCGCGATGATCGCATCACCGCGGGAGTGGTGGTAGTTGGCCACGGTGGCGAAAAAGTAATTGAGCATCTGGCCTACCTTCACGAGGGTCACACCGCATGGGGCTTCGTTACGCAAGCGGAGCAACTCGGCACGGGACACGCCGCCTTGCTCGCCATTGAGTCACTTGGCCACCCGAGTGCTGGTGACGCTCTAATCCTGCCGGGGGACACGCCACTCCTACGCTCCACGAGCATCGCCAGACTCTTGGACGAGCACACCAAGAGCGGGGCCGCCTTGAGCGTGTTGAGCGCGGTGGTTGACGAGCCGACGGGTTACGGGCGGATTCTGCGAGATGAATCTGACCACGTTCGAGGGATCGTGGAAGAACGTGACGCGAGTCCGGCCCAGCGCGGGATTCGAGAGATCAACACCGGGATTATGGTGGGCTCAATTTTGGCGCTAGACCGCGCGCTGGAGCGGGTGGGGCGAACGAATGCGCAGGGCGAGTACTACCTAACCGACGTCATTGGCATTCTGGTCAACGACGGGCGACTCGTTCGTGCGGTCAAAGTGCTCGATCCCCTCGAGGCAAAAGGGGTTAACGACCCCGAGCAGTTGGCCTCGTGCGAAAAGGCGCTAGCCGAACGTGGTGTGAACTAAATCGCCCTCCGCCTTCCACTACCATTTAGCCGTGGAATCCCTTTCTAAGCGCCGACTAATCATCGCCTCAGGAAGCCGGCATCGCCAACTGGCCCAAGACATCGCCGAACAGCTCGGGGTCACTCTCACTGAGGCCAATCTTCGTGAATTCGCCAATGGTGAAATTCACTGCCGCTTTGACGAATCTATTCGTGGCGCGCAGGTGTTTATTGTCCAAACACATTCTTCGCCAGTAAACGACGCGTTAATGGAGCAGCTCATCATGATTGATGCGGCCAAGCGCGCTTCGGCCAAAGCCATTACCGCAGTCATTCCTAACTATGGCTACGCTCGCCAAGACCGCAAGTCGGCCGGCCGTGAACCAATCACCGCGAAATTGGTGGCGGACATGTTGCAGACGGCCGGGGCCACGCGAGTGCTTTCGGTTGACTTTCACTCCGGTCAGATCCAGGGCTTCTTCGACATACCGGTGGATCACTTGGTGGCCGCGCCCGTTCTCGAGGCCTACTTGCAAAAACACACGGACCCGCACGAGCTAGTTGTGGTTGCTCCTGATGCGGGCCGCGTAAAGGTGGCGGAACGTTACGCGCAACACCTCGGTTGTGACCTGGCGCTGGTGCACAAAACACGCCCCAAGGGAACCGCAAACGTGGTGGAAGCTCGCCACATTGTCGGTGACGTGAAGGGTCGCCACTGCGTGTTGATTGACGACATGATTGACACCGCGGGAACCATCGTGGCGGCGTGTGACCTCTTGAAGGAACACGGTGCCGAGGACATTTGGGTCATGGCCACGCACGCCGTTTTCTCGGCTCCCGCCACTGACCGCCTCTTCAACGCCCCCGTGAGTCGTGTCATCGTGACCGACACTCTGCCTCTCGGGCCGGAAAAGCGGTTCGAAAAACTGGAAATTCTTTCCATCGCACCCCTAATCGCAAACGCCATTTCCGCTATTTTTGAGGACTCTTCCGTCTCGGAAATCTTCGGCGGCGAAAACCTGTTGTAGCCAAAAGTGGTGCCCCCGGCATCGGGCTAGACTGAAAAGCCCTGTTGCCCCTCGCAGCAGCCATTCGCTAAGGAGTTCCCATGTCTCAGATCACTTTGAGTGCCGCAACGGACCGTGTTCACGGCTCCGCCTCATCGCGCCGTCTTCGTATCGCCGGCTCTATCCCCGCCGTGGTGTACGGCGGTGGCGTAACACCCGTTCCAATTTCGGTAAACGCTAAAGAGTTTCGTACCGCTGTTTCGGGCGAGCAAGGCCTTAACTCGTTGATCAATCTCGAAGTAGCCGGCACCACCTATACCGTGCTAGCCCGCGAGTTACAACGCCACAAGGTAAAGGGCACCGTTGCGCACATCGACTTCCAAGTCGTTGACCCCAACAAGCCCGTTATCGCCGAAGTGCCACTGCACGTCATTGGAGACGCGGTTGAAGTACGACACGCGGACTGGGAAGTTGACCAGCAGTTGTTCAACATTGAGGTTAAGGCTCGTCCCAGCGACATTCCCACCTTCGTCAACGTCGACATCAGCGAACTTAAGCCTGGTGGCGCAATTCGCATCAGCGACCTCTCCTTGCCCGCAGGTGTTGAGGCAGCGGGTGACCCTCACGTTGCTGTCATCGCCACCTTCGCCGGTCGCGCCGCTAAGCAGAACGAGGCCACCGGCGCACCTGCCGCCAGCTAATTCTGATGGCGCTTAGGCGCAACAACGAAGAGCGCCGGGGCACACCGAGTGTCCTACTCATCGTGGGACTCGCCAATCCCGGAAGTGAATACGAGGGCTCCCGCCACAATATTGGTGGTGACGCTGTTCGCGAGGTCGCGGCGCGTCGCAATGTGAATTTTTCGTTAGAGCGGCGCCAACGAGCCACTACCGCAACCATCACAACCCCTCGAGGTGCAGTAACCCTCGCAATTCCAACCACCTATATGAACGAGTCGGGGGCGGCACTGAGCCCCTTGTTGAAGCGCACATCAATTAGCGACTTAACCAACTTGGTGGTAGCTCACGATGAGCTCGACCTCGAGCCAGAGCGCCTGCAACTCAAGTTTGGCGGAGGTTTGGCGGGGCACAACGGGCTGCGGTCAATAGCCCTGGTGCTGGGCACGCAAGAGTTTTCTCGGCTCCGCATCGGGATCGGTAAGCCCGAGCGCAAGGAGATGATTACCGACTGGGTTCTCAAACGCCCAACGGGTAGTCGCAAAGTAGCGCTCGCTCACGACATTCAAAGAGCGGCGGATGCCCTCGAACTGCTTATCGATCAAGGACTCGAGAGCGCGCAGCGCACTGTGAATGGCTCGTGAGTCGAGCACTCGCTCGGGTACTTGAGCGCATTGCCCCAACCCTGCGGGACAAAGTCAATCAGGGACATTTCATCCCGTCGAGCTTTGCCACACCCGTCACGGTCGCGGCTCTCGTTTCGAATGAAAGCGCCAGCCTGGTCATCACCGAAACCACTGCCGAGGCCGAGTCGCTCTTAGGAGACCTACGTGAATGGCTGCCAGGGGAGGACATCGTACTGTGGCCGGCGTGGGACATTCACCCCCTCGAACGCGTCTCACCAGACGCGAAGGTCATGGCGCAGCGCGCCCATCTGCGTTGGCGAATTGAAAACGGTGATCTTCCGCGAACCATCATCGCCTCCGCGCGCGCCATCGCGCAGATTCTGCCCCCCACACGAGCACCCGAGCCGTGGCGGTTCGTGGTGGGTGAGGAATACGACCGGGACCACGTCATCGCCGGTCTGGTGGCGAGTGGGTATCGGCGCGAATACAGCGTTGAACATCGCGGAGAGATTGCCGTGCGCGGCGGCATCTTGGACATTTGGCCCGCCGAAACCGAAGAGCCCATTCGACTGGATTTTTTTGGAGAGCAGTTAGAGCGGGTGGCAATCTTCGACATTGGCAGTCAGCGTTCTATCCAAGAATTGAGCGAAACGGTGGTCGCGCCCGCACGCGAATGGGTGCCGAATGCCAGCCAAATCGAATTAGCGAAAGAGATGACCAAAACACAACCTTGGGGTCGCGCGACATTTGATCGCATCGCTAACGGCGAGCCCTTCGATGGACTCGAGGGCTGGATGAGTCTCTTCACAACTGAGCGAGTCTCTCTGCTCGATGAGCTCGGACCCATCAAGACCTTCGTCATTTCACCGGAGCAAATCAAGAGTCGCCTTGATGACGTTTTCGACGAAGAACGCGAGTTGACCAACGTAGTGGCCGCAACGTGGCAAGCGACCATCGAGGTGCCCCTACTGCATCTTGGGTATGAAGAGCTTTTTGGAACACGTTCCATCACCGCACTCAGTTCTCAGGCGGGAGCCGAGTCCTATATGACCTCAGCGCCCGTAACCCAAGGCGACCATGCGCGCATTGCGGCCCATATTCGCGGCTGGAACAACGCGCGTCGCGCAATTGTTTTGTCAGCGAATCCCGCGGCGATTGAACGAATGGCCGATCAACTTCGCGGGGAGGGTCTGGAGGTTTCGACTAATCCAGACGCGGTCTTTGATGTTCGTGTGAGCGTCTTAGAGTCGACCGTGAGTCACGGGTTCTGGTTGGATGACCCTGAAGTTGTCGTGTGGAGCGAGAGTGATCTCACTGGACGCCGCTCGGTGCACCGGACTCAGCGCGCGAAGGCTCGCACCGTGGACGCCTTCTTCGAAGACATGGCGGTTGGTTCGTACGTCGTACACCGTCAGCACGGAGTAGCAAAGTTTTCGGGCACGACCACGCGCGCAATAAATGGAGTAGTGCGTGATTATTTAATTCTGGAGTTCAAGGATGGTCGAAGCTACTGGCCAACCGACCAGATTGATGCACTTACTGCCTATAACGGTGGGGACGCCCCTTCGTTGTCGCGCATGGGTGGGGCCGAGTGGCAGAAGAAGCGAGCTCAAGCAGCCGCTGAGGCGTACCTCGTCGCTCAAGAACTGGTTCAGTTGTACCGAGAACGCAGTGTCGCCCCCGGTCACGCCTTCGCCCCCGATAGTGCCTGGCAGCACGAAATGGAAGATTTATTCCCCTTCCAATTGACCCACGACCAGGCCACCGCGGTTGCGGACATCAAAGCCGACATGGAAAGTAGTCGTCCAATGGACCGGTTGGTCTGTGCGGATGTTGGCTTTGGTAAAACCGAAATTGCCGTTCGGGCTGCTTTCAAGGCGGTACAGGACAACAAGCAGGTAGCAATTTTGGCACCCACGACCCTGCTCGCTTCTCAGCATTTCGCAACCTTTAGTGAACGCTACGCCGGCTTTCCGGTGAAAGTGGCACTTCTCAGTCGATTTGTTGATGAAGCTGAAAGCAAGAGGGTGCTTGCCGGTCTGGCCGAGGGCTCAATTGATGTAGTTATTGGAACGCATCGACTATTAAATGACGGAGTTCGGTTTAAAGATCTTGGTCTCTTAGTCGTTGACGAAGAACAGCGGTTTGGCGTGAATCACAAAGAGGCCATCAAGGCTCGTTCGGTGGGCGTTGACGTACTGACTTTGAGTGCGAGTCCGATCCCGCGAACGCTCGAGATGGCCCTGACGGGAATTCGTGACATCTCTATGGTGACGACACCACCATCAGATCGTCGCCCCATCTTGACCCACGTGGGCGAGTACGACGAACCCGCAGTCGTGGAGGCCATTCGCCGAGAACTCTTGCGCGAAGGCCAGGTGTTCTTCGTGCACAATCGCGTGGCTGACATTGATCAGGCGGCGAGAAGAATTTCTGACCTAGTGCCGGACGCCAGGGTAGCCATTGCGCATGGCCAGATGGATGAGGGCACCTTAGAGCGGGTCATGGTCGACTTTTGGGAACGCAAATTTGATGTATTGGTCTGCACCACAATTGTGGAGTCGGGCATCGATGTGCCAACGGTGAACACCTTGATCGTTGACCGGGCCGATCGCCTCGGGCTCGGCCAGATGCACCAACTCCGAGGCCGGGTCGGGCGAAGCGACCAACGGGCCTACGCCTACCTCTTTCACCCGCGTGAAAAGGTGCTGAGCGAAACTGCGTACGAGCGCCTCCGCACAATCGGAGACAACACCGCACTCGGTTCCGGGTTCAAGATTGCGATGCGTGATTTAGAGATTCGCGGCGCGGGCAGTCTGTTGGGCCACCGCCAGTCCGGACCGGTGGCGGCGGTAGGGTACGACCTCTACGTGCAACTTGTCGCAGAGGCGGTCGCGGACGCGAAGGGCGAGACGCCCGTCCAGGTGGTTCCAATAACCCTTGATGTACCCGGCGAGGCCCATCTGCCAAGTGAATACGTCAGTACCGATGACGCCCGTCTCGAGGCGTACCGTCGGTTGGCAGTCATCGCTACTCACGAGGAGTTGAGTGACCTGAGCGCTGAGTGGGTGGACCGCTACGGGGCCCTACCCAAACCGGCTCAGGGTCTGCTCGATCTTGCGCAGTTGCGACTGGTCTGCCTTGAAGCGGGAATTACCTCGTTGGTGGTGCTCCCCGCAAAGGTTGGAGTACGCAGTTATCCCGTGGTGCGACTTCAGCCACTCGAGTTAAGTTTCTCTCAGCAGATGAAGGTGCGTCGACTCTTTGGCTCGCAGTCCTATAACGAAAGCACTCACGAAATACGCATTGAAATTGAGGCCAGATCTATCGAGCCCGTCGAATTGGTGCAAATAATTCACACCATTGTCGACTCCGAACCGGCGTAGGTGCTCACTAGCATGAGTGCGTGCGTCAAAATCCAATCCTCGCTCTGCTTGAACACGGGACTCGGGTTTACGGTGGCCGACAGGGTGAAGTCAGTGGGTTGGTCGCTCTAGCCGGCGACTTCGGCGCCTCGAAGAAATGAGCCTCCCCACTGTTCGAATCGTAGGCCTGGGGCCGGGACCCAGTGATCTCCTGACGACCCGCACCAGGAACCTCTTAGCGAGCGCCACGGTTGCGCGACTGCGAACCAGAGAACATCCCGCAGCGGAGGAGTTCTCAACTATTGAAAGTTACGACACGCTTTACGAAACGGCGAAATCGTTTGAGGTGCTTTACGCGGCGATAGTCGATGACCTGTGTGAACTAGCCAGAACATCACCAACCAAAGAAGTGGTGTACGCAGTTCCGGGCTCTCCCGTTGTCGCCGAGCACACGACGGAACTCTTGTTGGCGAGAGAGGACGTCACCGTGGTCTTAGAACCGGCCGTCTCAGTCATTGACATCGCTTGCACTGCTCTGGGTCAAGATCCGATGACGGTGGGAGTGCGAATCTGTGATGCGTTGGGAACCGTCGAACCATTCCGCGGTCCGGGACCGTTGCTGATTCTGCAGACGTATTCACCCGAAATCATGGTGATTATTGCTGATCGGCTCCCGGCTGGAACGGAAGTGACGATTTTGCATCACCTTGGTTTACCCGACGAATTGATTGTCACGGTGGCTAGTTACATGCTTTCGAAGTTTGTTCAAGCAGATCACCTCACTTCGTTATGGGTTACGGGACTGCGCACGGCGGGCGAGACTATGGACGATCTCGTTAGCTTTGCTCGCCGATTGAGGGTGGAGTGTCCGTGGGATCAAGAACAAGATCATGCCTCACTCATTAAATACTTGCTCGAAGAGTCCTACGAGGCAATTGAAGCCTTGGAAAACTTCGTCCGAGAGTCTCCGGATGGTTCGGATGACCCCGAGTTGGTCGCGCACGTAGAAGAAGAGCTTGGTGACCTGCTCTTCCAGGTTGTTTTCCACGCTGAACTGGGTGATGAGGAAAGTCGCTTTAATTTGGCGACAATTGCTGATTCGGTCCGCGACAAGTTAACGGGACGTCACCCCCACGTCTTTGGCGACACCAAACTTGATTCCCCCGAAGAGGTTGTCGCTCAGTGGGAAGAGATTAAAAAAGAAGAAAAGGGCCGCACCACCGCCCTCGAAGGAGTCGTCTGGCAGTTGCCAGCCTTGACTCTGGCCAGCAAGGTCTTGTCTCGAGCTCGACGCACCTCCCTAGCCGTTGCTACCGCCGAAGAGGCCCGGGGAATTGCAACCGCAAAAATTAATCTCGAAGTGACGACTGAATCACTCGGTACCGCCCTCTGGGCGATAGTGGTACTGGCGGCCGAGTACGAAATTGATCTCGAAGGGGCGCTTCGTGAGCAGATTTACAGTCTGCGCACCGCAATCGAGCAAAAGAATTTGTAAGACCATTTGCACTTGTGTTGACTATCCTTACTTGTGAGCAAGGAGCATCATGAGCGCCATTGAATTAGTAATCGGTCGTCAAGTCCTCGATTCCCGAGGGAACCCGACGGTCGAAGCAGAGGTCTTCCTCGAGTCCGGCGCCTTTGGTCGTGCCATTTCCCCTTCGGGAGCCTCCACTGGTTCTCACGAAGCTGTGGAACTTCGAGATGGTGGAGTCGCCTGGAATGGCAAAGGCGTGATGACTGCGGTGAACTACGTGAATGGTGAAATCAACGAGGCCTTAGAGGGCCTCGAAGCGCAGGATCAACGTGAAGTTGACGAAGCAATGATCGCGCTAGATGGCACGCCGAACAAGGCACGTTTAGGTGCCAACGCAATTTTGGCCGTTTCGCTGGCCGTTGCGAAAGCTGCTGCGATGGAGTGCGATCTACCGCTCTACCAGTACATCGGCGGAGTTAACGCTCACGTTTTGCCGGTCCCGATGTTGAACGTGATTAATGGTGGAGTGCACGCGAAGAACTCCATCGACTTTCAAGAGTTCATGGTAATGCCGATCGGAGCGAATTCTTTCTCCCAGGCATTGCAGTGGGGAACTGAGACCTACCACGCCCTAAAGGAAGTGCTGGCATCGCGCGGACTCTCAACTGCAGTCGGCGACGAAGGTGGCTTCGCCCCCGACCTCCCCGACAACGAAACTGCCGTTAAGGTCCTGGTCGAAGCGATAGAAAAAGCTGGTCGCGTTCCTGGAAAAGAAATCGCGATCGCCCTAGACCCGGCAACGACAGAGATTTATCGAGAGGGCATGTACCGTCTCGATGGCGAGGGCCGAGTACTCACGAGTGCTCAAATGGTTGACTACTGGGCAGACCTGTGTGATCGGTACCCAATCGTGTCGATCGAAGACGGCATGGCCGAGGACGATTGGGATGGTTGGCGGATTTTGACCGAACGCCTGAGCGAGCGTATTCAACTTGTAGGTGACGACCTGTTTGTTACGAACACGACCTTGCTACAAAAGGGAATCGAAAGCAAGACTGCTAATTCGATCTTGATTAAATTGAACCAAATCGGGACCCTGAGCGAGACGCTCGACGCAGTACGTTTGGCTACAACCAATGGATATAGTGCAGTAATTTCCCATCGTTCAGGCGAAAGTGAAGACGTAACTATCGCTGATTTAGCGGTAGCAACAAACGCGGGTCAAATTAAAACTGGCGCACCGGCACGTTCTGACCGTGTGGCGAAGTACAATCAATTGCTGAGACTTGAAGAACAGCTCGGTACTCAAGCAAGATTTTTAGGCCGATTGTCTTTGTCGGGAGCGCCACATGGGATTACTAACTAGCGTCGTAAATTCACGCCAACGTTGGACAGTGCCAGTCACCCTGGCCATGTCGGTGTTTATGCTGGCTTACTGGTTCCCCGCAACACTCTTGTGGAATCAACACCAACAAATCAGCCAGGTGAATAGTCAGATCGTCTCGTTGCAGCAACAACAACGAGTTCTAAAGGCGCAGGCCAAGTCGATTGACTCGAAGACCGCATTAACGAATCTGGCCCGCTCTCAGTATCAATTGGTTAAACCCGGTCAGTCTTTAATTCAAATTCTCGACGGCACAAATTCAATTCGTTTGGGCGGCGGCACCGGAGACCCAGGGCAACAGCCACTGGCCTCACCGACGGTGGGAAATTCGGTTCCGAGTGTCTCGGTCAAATCGACGTTTGCGAAGTCTAATTTCATCATCCGATTTGTACGAAGCCTCGAGTTCTGGCGTTGAGCTTTATTGACGCAAGCGAGGACGATGTTCTAGTTCTCGAACAACTGCTGGGACGTGAACCTGCCGGTCGCTTTGCGGTTGTAGTACGGCGGACGACGGGTGAACCGGTGGTAATCGAAAACGAGCCTCATCTGCGCGATGGGACTCCGATGCCAACTCTGTATTGGTTGGTCGATCGAGAAATCCACGAGGCGGTTAGCCGCATCGAAGGTGAGGCGGGGGTTCACCGATATGAAGAGCTCACCGATCCCGAAGCCTTGCGTAAAACCCATGAAGTGTACGCAAGCCGCCGCGCCGCCGCTACTCTTCGTCACGACCTTGTGCAGCCGAGTGGTGGAGTTGGTGGAACTCGGATCGGGGTTAAGTGCCTACACGCACACCTAGCAAACTTCATTGTCGGCAACGCAGATCCCGTCGGAGAGATAGTTGCTCGCGAGGTCTCGCTACCCGAACTGGTGGTCGTTGATGTCCGCAGGTAGAAATGTAGCGGCGATCGATTGCGGGAGTAATTCGACTCGCCTCCTAATAAGCGACTCGGAAGGAAATGCTCTCGTTCGCGAGATGCATGTCACACGCCTGAGCGAGGGCGTAGACAAAACGGGTGAGTTACAACAAGCGGCCCTCGAGCGCAATTTCCAAAGATTATCCACCTATCGAGAATTGATGGATCAGCACAAAGTCGCGGAAGGTCTTCTGGTGGCTACTTCAGCGGTACGTGATGCAAAAAATGGCGAAGAGTTTCTTCGACGGGCCAGCGCCCTGACCGGAGTGGAGGCCCGACTGTTGAGTGGTGACGAGGAGGCGCGCCTTTCATTTGAGGGAGCAACGGCGGACCTGCCGGTCTCGGCGGAGCCATATTTAATCGTGGATGTTGGCGGTGGCTCGACCGAACTCGCGGTTCCCGTGGAGGGAAGACTTCGTAGCTTTTCCATGCAGTTGGGTTGCGTGAGGGTCGCAGAGCGCACCCTCGGGGTCGGCCTCGCAACCGCTTGGCAAATTGCTGACACCTGGCTTATGGTCCGCGGAGAACTCGACCGGGCGTTCAGACAAGAACCCCTGTTCGGCCAAGTCGTTGGAAAGGTCAAGCTCATTGGGCTGGCCGGAACCGTGGCAACCCTGATCCAGTTGGCGCATGGATTTGACGAGTACACCCGAGAGGCAGTGCACCACCAACGGGCCACCTTGAGCCAGGTTCGAGAATGGCGGGAACGTTTGAGTGGTGAATCTACTGAGGAACGGCTTCAGCACGCCGGGATGAGCGCAGGGCGTGAAGAGGTTCTCCACGCGGGACTATTTGTACTTGAAGAAGTCATGATTCGTTTTGGGGTAACTGAATTACTAAGTAGTGAAAATGACATTTTGGATGGAATAATTCAATCGCTCTTGTCCTCAGATCCCAACCAAGTATTAGTCTGATAAACGAAGTGAGGTCTAATGGTTATCACCCGTAATTCGAACTACGCGCCCATCGTCCTTCGTGGCCGTCGCCTCACGCTGCGCACTCTGAGCGAGCATGATTACAACTCCTGGCTAGGTGTCCGAGCTCGTAATCATGATTGGCTTTTGAAGTGGGAGCCACGATCGGCCTCGGCGGGTTACCTGCCTGAAGATTTGCGAAGTTTCGCCAATCGCTGCGCCATGCGTGAACGGGAGAGGCACCTCGGGTCTGGTTTTGGATTTGGTATTTTTCTCGAGGACATTTTTGTCGGCGAGATTACAATTGCTGGCGTTATGCGTGGTCCACTGCAATCCGCCTATGTCGGATACTGGATCGATGAGCGTGTGGCGGGACGAGGACTTATGCCAGAGGCGCTCGTTGTGGTTCTCGATTACTGCTTTGAAACCTTGCGCTTACACCGTGTTGAAGTGAATATCATCCCTAGGAACACTGCCTCCAGGCGAGTAGTAGAGAAGTTGGGAATTCGCTGCGAAGGGGTAGCCGAACGGTACCTTGAGATTGATGGAGCCTGGGAAGATCACGCCCGATACGCCATCACCGTTGAAGAGTGGAATGACAAGGCCGAGGACTTGCGCGTTGCTTGGCTAGAGAGCTAGTAGAGACCGACCACGAACTTCGGCCAGGTTTGCTGTGCGCAATTGGCCTCCCAGTTCCTGAGCGAGTGAGTGACCCGAAAGTGCGGCGTCCTTGGGAAGCACGACGAGCACATCAGAAGCACCTCGAGCGAGTACCGCTCCTGCTACGCGAAGCTGGCGAAGCGAGATACGAACTGTTTCAATGTCAACTTGAGGGCTAAGGGCTACCGCTGGATTCACATAATTGGTGCGGTGAAGGTGTCGGATGTCTCGAAGCATTTCTAAGGAGTCACGACCTACGCGCACCGAGGAACCTGGGACATCAGACCAAGTAACGGTTACGGGTTTGATGCTGAAACCGAGCAGTTCTGCGAGATACAAAATTTCCGCGTCGAAGGCGAAGCGATCGACTCGGCCAAAAAGTGCGAGTAGGCGAGCGGGTGCTAATTGGAACCCCTTGCAACCACATTGAGTATCGCGTAACGATGTTTTGGTGTAATGGCGAACAACGCGATTAAATGCCGTCCCCGCAATCGTACGTAGGGCCGAGTTATAGGCGATGTGGCGACCATCCGTCCGAGATCCAGGTGCGAGTTCTGACTTGAGAAGTGCTTTCATAATGGCGGGAAAGTGCTTCGGATTGATTGCTTGGTCGGCGTCGGCGGTGATGACGTACGCGCCAGTGGCGAGGGAGATTCCTAAACGTAGTGCGGCACCTTTGCCCATGTTTTTTGGCTGTTGAACAAAGAGGGAATGTGGCAAGTCACCGAAAACCGAATGGGCCATCTTGAGGGTTCCGTCGGTTGACCCGTCATCGACCACAATGACTTCGATAAAGTCGAGGCCAATTTTTTCCAAAATGGGCTGGAGCCGTGCTCGGCCCGATGCCAATCGCTGCGATTCATTGAAGGCGGGGATGATTATCGAAAGCTGAGGGGCAGTACTCACGGGCGACCCGCCCCAATTAGTCCGTGGGTGAACAAGGGCGCGAGTGAAATTTGAGTTCCGGTTTGTGCCGCAGCGATGATTGTATTCACGCCATAAGGGCCAGAACCGACGTACATGACAACATGGTCCACCGTATGGTCACCGTCAAGGTTGTAATAGAAGAGCAGATCTCCAGGTTGAAGCTTTGTGAGTGGAATGTGAGTCAAGGCCGGCCATTGAGTGGAGGTGGTGCGAGGGATGTGAACTCCTACTTGGGCCCATGCCCACTGCACGAGACCCGAGCAGTCAAAGCCGACGCCCTTTGTCTCGCCACCCCATCGGTACCACACGCCAATTTGTGATTTGGCGTAGGCAACCGCCGCCAACCCTTGGGCGGTTCCTTGCACTTCAGCGATGACGATAGTTCGTAGTGCATTTTGAATTGCCAAGGTCACCAGGTTGGCGGCGGCTTGCCCGCCCACAGCGGATGCCGCCGCAATTGCGCGCGTTTCACCCGCCAGGTCATGATGGCGAGCGGCCGATATGCCTTGAGCAATTTCGTAATTTATAATTTGCTTGCGATATTTGCTGGTAATGACTTTTAACAATTGGCGAGTTTTTGCTTCTCGGGCGAGATTATTGATTAGCAATCGGTGGATGCTGGCCGTTTTCGCGGCGACCTGGGCGCGCAAGTTGGCCTCAGTTTGCAAGAGGGCCTCGAGCTTTTGTTTTTCCTTCTGAAAGTTTGAGCGCAAGAGATCGAGGTTGCCAACAACAATTTTCTCATACAGTCGTCGAGCATCACTTCTGGTCAACGGTTTGTTGAAGAGTGCCTCAATTTGAGCTGCTGAGGCACCCAAGATGTAGGACAAGAGTTCAGAATGGGCTAAACGTCCCGTTGTGGAAATGATTTGATTTCGTTTGTTGTTGACCTTCACCGTAAGGCCGGCGACGGCCCTATTGAGCGTGGCCAGGGCCACTAATTCCGCGTCGTACTGGTTGGCTGTAATTTCACTCTGCTTCGCCTCTTGGGCGAGAGCTTGCGAGAGGTTGGCAATCTGAGCACGCGTAGCGGAAAAGGGATCGGCGCTGGCGAGGGTGGGGGGTACGAGGCTAGTTATGAGGGCTAGCGCTGCTACCGCGGCGCCAACGAAGGGCGTGGGGCCGGTTCGGCTCGCACGAAACATAACTCAAGCCTAGTTTTTCGGAGTCGATTACTGACGTGCCTGGGCCAGGCAAATTTAGATTAGCGTTATAAATCAACGATTTACTGCTCGGGGGCGTAGCCCAATGGCAGAGGCAAGGCGCTTAAACCGCCTCCAGTGTGGGTTCGAGTCCCACCGCCCCTACGCAGTAAATCGTGGTGAATTTTGGCTATCCCAATGTTTAGTAGCGTGGTCCCGTGGCAAAAAGTACAACCGGAAAACTCGTTAGTCGGATCGGCGCCTCAGGCGGCGGCAAGACCTATAAGAAGGCTCGTCCCAACAACTATTACGGCATCTTGTTCGTAATTGTCATCTTGGGCCTAACCTCGGTGGTTTTCTCGCGGTACGAATATCAAAACCCGACGACCGCAGCGACCGGTCCCGCTCCGCAACCTGGCACGACTTGGTTTGCGGCGCTTTCCATTAACAACTGTGGAACTCAAATTACTTTGCCGACTGACACGAACTACAAGGGTGGTTTTGTGGTTCTGGCGAACAATGTAATCAAGATTGCTCCAGTTGGCGCTGCCGACTCTGGTAATAACGCGACAGTGGGGCAGTTCGCCAATGAGTACGTTGGCTTAACCGCATCCTCCTCGACGCTTGCAATCCCAAGTGCAACTGGTGTAGCGCAGCCGGCCTTGACTTTCCATAACAACACGAATTGTGCGACAGGCACCAAGTACGCCGGTCAGTCCGCAACAATTCGCTACGCCTACTGGAGTTCATTGGCGCAGGGCGCGCCCAAGATAACGACGGACCCCTCTTCAATTAAATTCACCCCTGACATGCGGATAACAATGGCCTTCCTGCCCGCTTCGGTGAAAGTATCGGCACCGTCTCAGGGCACCGTCTCAGCCATGTTGACTGATGTCGCCGCGGCCTCCGCTTCGACAAGCACGACGACCCTTCCTTTAGTCACTACCACTACGAGTCCGTCGCCCACAACTAACCCAACGACAACGACGACTGCGGGCTGATTTTGAAGTCGATCATATTGGTCGGCGGAAAAGGTACGAGACTTCGTCCGTTGACCTTTGAGACGCCCAAGCAGATGCTGCCGCTGGTGGGTACTCCAATGATCGAATGCGTATTCGAGTCCTTGGCTAGCCACGGAGTAACCGAAGCGGTGCTCTCCCTGGGGTACTTGCCGGAAAGTTTCATGCAGGCGTATCCCAGGAACGCAATCGCGGGAGTTAAAGTTACCTACGCTGTTGAGCCCGAACCGCTCGATACTGCGGGGGCTATTCGCTTCGCTGCGGAATTTGCTGGTATCGATGAGACCTTCCTGGTCGTAAATGGCGATGTGCTGACTGATCTTGACATAACTCGACTGCTGCGCTTTCACCGTGAAAAGGGTGCCGAGGCAACAATCGCCCTCCATCCAGTTGACGACCCCTCGCGCTTCGGGGTCGTACCGACCACCCCCGAAGGCCAAGTAGTTGCTTTCGTTGAAAAGCCACCCCGCGACGAAGCGCCAACCAACCTAATCAACGCTGGTACATACATTTTTGAACCAAGCGTGCTTGCCCGCATCGCACCGGTGGGACGCGTCAGCGTGGAGCGTGAAACCTTCCCCGCCCTCGCTGCCGATGGCGTGCTCTACGCACTCGCCGATGAGAGTTACTGGCTCGACACGGGCACTCCGCAGGCCTTTATTCGAGCCAATGTAGATCTGTTGCGAGGCCGCAATCATGTCCACCAATTCGCCGGGGTCACCAATGAATCGTGGGTTCACCCCAGCGCCACAGTGGACCCGACCGCCACCGTCATTAATTCGGTCATTGACCGTGGTTGTGTCGTGGGCCGTAATGCCGTGCTCAATGAGGCCATCTTGATGCCAGGAGCAGTAGTTCAAGCTGACGCCGACATCAGTTCCAGCATCATTGGACCGGGCGCAGTAATAGGCAGCGCGTCGGTGCTCGGAGCCATTTGCGTTGTTGGTGCAAACGAACACGTCGCTCCAAACTCCGAACTATCGGGAGATGTCCGCCTCGGCGGAGTCTGATTAACGAAAAAGATCGTCGTTCGCGGAGCGGAGGATCTGTTCGGCCACTGAGGAAGCCCCGAAGTGTTTTGTGGCAAGTCCACGAATGTGTACAAATGGAGTGTGCCCATCTTTAGCCACAACCAGATTGGCCGCAGAAGCAATCTCGTCTGCAATGGCAACTTGGGTGACCTCGAGGGTATTGCCCGAATCATCCTGTTGACCTCTCAGGTCATCGATGACGTGAATTCCCGCCGCACCTAGTGCGACGTCAGCGACTCCGTTTCGCCAGGTGCGGCCAAAGGTGTCAGTGATAACAACCCCAATGGTCACGCCGGTAGCGTGCTCAATTTGAGCTCGCAGAGCACGCGCCGACTTGTCGGAGTCCACTGGGAGAAGCACGGCGGTATTGGGTTCAGTATTGGAAAAATCAATGCCGGCATTGGCGTTGACGAATCCCTGATGAGTTTCCGTTATGTGCAAAGGGCCACGCCGTCTTAGTATTCGACGAGATTCCCCGATTATGAGCGCTTCACGCATCTGTGCGGTGCCATCAAATGGGACAACGCGCCCTTCGCATTTTGACACCACCTTGGAAGTAACCACCAAAAGGTCATAGTCCTCTAGTGAGAGCTGAACTTGGGCTAAGGCTTCGAGCAGGTGTGAGAGCAACTCATCGCCAGCGGTAAATCGATGGGATGAAGCAAGGGGGGTTACAACTAGCTGAGCCACGAAAGTATTCCCTGGGCGAGGGCCGAGGCCGAGGTCGGCTCCGCCATGATTGTTGGGAGAACGGTAACGCTCACGCCCAACCCTTCAATCTTTTCCGCTTGGTCGATGTCGACTTCGTCAATAAACCAGTGACCAACCAAGTCGCCGTAGTACGCGGCCACGCCATAGGAGGAGGGCTCAAAACCAAGTTCGCTCATTAGGTGATCGGCGGGCCCCTTCAGAGCGCGACCCCCAATCAGCGGTGATACGGCGGCAATTGATTCCCGTCGAGTTTGTAGCAACTCGCGTACCCCTGGTACCGCCAGAACTGGAGCGATAGAAAGAAGTGGATTTGAAGGGGCGATGATGATGCGCTCGGAGGTCGACAGTGCAGCCATTACCTCATTGGTTGGTGTGGCTTCTTCTATCCCGCGAAAGGTGATTTTGTAAACCGGCACGTTGTGACGATGCTTAACAAAATATTCTTGGAAACTTAGTTCCCCAATATCGGTTTCCAGATAGGTCGCCACGTGTTCGTCAGTCACCGGAAGAATCGGAAGGCCAACCTTGTGGTGGGCGGCTAATTCTCTAGCCACTTCAGTCTTGGTCGCTCCTTCAGCGAGTCGCTGACTGCGATAAAGGTGTGTGGCCATGTCGCGATCACCAAGCTGAAACCAGGCTTGCCCGCCCAGTTTTTCGAGCTCCTTGTTAACTCGCCACGTTTCATCAACCAAGCCCCATCCCATGACTTCGTTGTTAATCTTTGCCAAGGTGTAGGTCACGGTGTCCAAATCAGGGCAGATGGTCAGTCCGTGAAGGACCAGATCATCGGCGACATTGACCACGGCCGTAAATTTGAACTCACGAGCCTCACGCTCTAGAAGGCTGAGAAGTCGGGCGGCGCCAACACCGCCGCAGAGAACAGTTATCACAACCAAAACCTTAGGGGCTGCTCACTACACTGAAGGGGCGTGCAAAACTCACTTGTAACCCCGTGGCCCGGCGAACCAGCACTTATTGGGCTCCGCCGAGAAACCGGTGGCGTTTACGAGGCATTTCGCTATGGTCCAACCGCGGAGCTGCGTTCGTGGGCCTCAGTGTCGAAATCGGTGGCGAGCATTGAATTCGCTCTCGCCTACGAGAGCGACCCTCATTTAGGTGAGGCCCCGGCTGGGCCACAGGGGGCAACTTTGGCCGATCTGCTTTCACACTCCAGCGGTCTGGGCTTTGAAGAGGGCGCACCGATATCTCCCGTAGGAACTAGACGCGTGTACTCAAATCTTGGCATTGACCTGGCGGTGCAGTTCATGTCCGACGATGACCCGAAGACCAAATGGGAGAGAGAAATATTTCGTCCTCTCGGCCTATCGGCGAGCCTCGAGGGGCGTCCCAGTTCAGGCGTGATTGGTACTGGTGAGGATTTGGCTCGGGTGGCGACGGAATGGCTCTCGCCCAATCTAATGACCGAGAAAGGACGCGACGTTGTGCGGAGCGTACATTTGCCGGAGTTGAGTGGAGTCGTCCCCGGTTTTGGACGTTTCGAGCCTTGTTGGTGGGGCTTAGGTGTTGAAATTCGCGGAGAAAAGAATCATTGGATGGGGGACTGGCCCTCCAGTAGCTTTGGACACTTTGGACAAAGTGGAGCATTTCTTTTGGTCAATATCGAAGAGGGAATTGCTCTGGTGGCCACGAGCAGTGTTGAGTTTGGCCCTTGGGCGACCCAACTCTGGGGACCACTCACCAGTGCAGTGCGTGATGAATTGCTGCAGTCATGAAACCCCTTATTGCACTTGATCTCGACGGTTCATTGGAATCGATGAGCAACACCACCCTTGCCCTCGCTGAGGCGCTGCAGCGAATTCAATCTCTGGAACTTCGCGAGTTTCACTCCAGTTCGAAACGACGCTCGACGGACGAGTTGCGAATCCGCCGCCGACGCTGGCGCCAGAGGTGCTGGCGCGTGGGACGGGGAAAGGCCTTTGACAAACTATTTCCGAGTGTAAATCTCCTGCACGTAGCGGGAGACACGTTGCCTCCCACCCGGTACATTCCGCTCGTAATTAGTCTTGATGATCTGAGACCCCTGCGCTCTAGAGCGAAAATGCATCCCCGCATTAGAGATTTGCAACGAGCCCTAAACCATGGCGCCACTCTCGTAGTTTCGACCCGCACTGGCGCTCACGAGGTCAGTGCCATTTTGCGCTCACGTCGAAACCAAATAGTGACAGCACCGCCGCTCGTGCCAACTCAACCTCTAGTCACCAGCGGAAAATGTCTGGTGGTGAATGTGGCCGGTGGCCAGGACCGATTGTTGGCCCGGCTACCCGATATTTCCGCCTTCGCTAAGACCGTGAACGCCGAAATTTTGATTATCGGAAGTAAAGATGTCAACAAAGAGATCCGAGACAAAGTGGGAAAGATTCGGCTCGTTACACGAAGCAAGGCCACCGAGGCCCTGCAGCGTGCGCGGGTGGTCATTGATATCTCCGATGGCGCACGCTTCCCCTCCTTTTGTGTGGCGGCCTTGTCCGCCGGAGTACCAACAATGGCTCGCTTCAGTGACATAAATTTTGAAGTTCTTGGTGGGTCAGCTGCGCTCGTCGAACCAGAACAGGACTTCATGGAGACCCTCCGAGAGATATGGCACAACGACTCTCGACGAAAGTTGATGCGAGCAGCGGGTATTGAGAGAGCACGGGATTTTGAGCCCAACACCGTTGCCCAGCAGTACCACACGATTTACCGTGACATTCTGCGAGACTATTCAGCGTGACTAAGCGCATACTGATTTCGCTCGATCAGTTGTACCGAGCCCAACCGGGTGGCATCGGCACGTACGTGCGCGGACTGGTTCAAGGTCTGGGTGAAGTAGCGACTTCGGACGAAGAGGTTCTGGGATTAGTACCAAAGGGTGGTGTCGGCAGTTCGGATTTGCCAATTCCCCTGGTCGAGGCGCCAACTACTCTCACCGCGTTGACCGTGCTCTGGCGCCGGATGGCATTAGGAGTCCCCAAAGACGTGGATGTAGTCCACGCCCCAACCTTCGCGGGTCCCTTCACCGGTGGCGTGAAGGGTGCGATACACAGCGTCACAATCCATGACGTGCTGTGGCGTGATGATCCTGGCACCACCAGTCGAAGGGGAGCCAAGTTCCACGAGTCACGGTTTCGACTGATTCTAAAGAATGACTCGCTACATCTTTTTGTTCCATCACCCCCATTAGTTGACCGCCTCTTGAATGAAGGAGTGAAGGAATCACGCATCACCCCAATTCATTTGGGTGTCGATGATGATGGGGTAGAGCCAGTGTCGACCACTACGGTGAGAAATTTCTTGGCCGAACACGGTGTCGAAGGACCGTTCACCCTCTACGTCGGAACCCGCGAACCGCGCAAGAATTTAGAACGACTCATCCGTGCACACGCCGTAGCTACTCGGCGCGAACCGGCTCTCGGACGACTGGTGATAGCGGGCCCGCCGGGTTGGGGGCGAGAGTACCTAGGTGACGCAATCGCTGTTGGCATGGTTCCGCGGGACTTGTTAAAGGGACTACTGCGCGATGCGAGGATCATGGCGTACGTTCCATTGGCTGAAGGTTGGGGACTGCCTCCGATAGAAGCTCTCGCGCAGGGAACGCCGGTAGTCGCAAGTTTCACCACCCCGTCGGTAGTGAGCAACCCCGAAGTCGTACTGGTGAATCCATTGGATATCGAGTCAATCGTTCAGGGGCTCCTCGATTCCGTGCAATTGAGTTCTGCCGCTACCGATCGGCGGCGGCGCCAGAGCTCGGTGGCTTCGCTTACCTGGGCCCAGATGGCCCGAGACCACCTGAGGGCTTGGCGATGAGGGTTGGTCTCGATGTTTCGGCCGTTCCCGCCCAACCCGCAGGTGCGGGTCGTTACATCGTCGAACTCGCGCATCGGTTACCCGGTCATGTTGCGACCAATTTGTTTACACGCTCTACTGATACTGAACGCTGGAGAGAGATTGCCCCCGGGGCTCAACTAAGTGGTCGGGCCCCCTCTAATCGAGCCCTGCGCCTGCTCTACGAACGTGAAATCCTTGGCCGAAGTGAGGCGATGAAGAGTGTTGATGTATGGCACTCTCCGCATTACACCATGCCTCACCATTCGAGTCGTCCAACGGTGGTCACGATTCACGACCTAACTTTCTTTACCAATCCTGAATGGCACGAATCCTCGAAGGTTCGGTATTTTCGACAGGCGATCCGTTTCGCCGCGAAACATGCTGATGTTTTAATTTGCGTGAGCGATTTCACTGCTCGACTGTTGGCTGACACAGTGCCTACTTTGGCACCAATCGTTGTGGCACCTCACGGCGTCGATTTGCAGCGTTTTTCAACTTCAGGCATCGACGACGAAGTGCTTTTCGCGCAAAGTGGGCTCAGCACGACTACGCCCTACGTTCTATTTGTGGGAACACTTGAGCCGCGCAAGGGTCTCGATGTACTCTTGCACGCTTTCGCGGAACTGGCCCGAGACAATGATGATATTGAGTTGTGGATAGCAGGGCAAGCAGGTTGGGGCGAAGGGAGTTTCACTTCACTACTCGAGCGCCATCCGGTTCGCAATCGGATCCGGAAGTTGGGTTTTGTATCAGATGAGCTGTTACCCGCATTGCTGCGTGGGGCCGAGGTGGTGGCGTACCCCTCGCGAGGTGAGGGTTTTGGGCTTCCCGTACTGGAAGCAATGGCGGTGGGCGCTTCGGTCGTGACTAGCGCCAAGACCGTTATGGCCGAGATAGCCGGGAGCGTGGCGCACTACGCCGCCCCGGGTGACGCGGGCGAACTGGCCCAAGCGTTGGCCGACGCCCTAGCCGAGCCGCCACGAAGCCGAAAGGCACGAATGACTGCGGCGAGACTGCGCGCTCAGCAGTTCACTTGGGAGGCATCGGTCGCCCAACACCTCGAGGCCTACCGCATCGCCCAGGGCTGAAACTTTTAAATTTCTTAGTGTTGATAAGCCTTTTTGGGGCCGAAACCGTCAAATTCTCCAACTAGCCTTGAGTGTCTAATGGAGACTCGCGCCCCCGCCGTAGTGGCCATCGTGGTCACCACCGGCTACGGGCCAGGCTTAGAAGCCACCGTGGCCTCCCTGACCGATCAGGACTATCCCGCTCTTTCAGTCCTAGTTGTAGCCAATGGGCAGTCCGAACTGGTCCCCGAGCGAATCGCCGCCATCGCCCCGGACGTCTACGTACGCCTGTTGGAGGAGAACCGAGGCTTTGCCGCGGCCTGTAATGAGGGGGCCTTGTTGGTGCAAGGGTCAGCCTTCTTCCTTTTTTGCCACGACGATATTCGCCTAGACAGCGACGCGGTCTCCATCATGGTCGAAGCGGCCTACCGGACCAACGCCGGAATTGTCACTCCAAAGTTTGTGGACTATGAAGATCCGATGGTTTTACTTCACGTTGGACAAACCAGTGATCGCTTCGGTGTAATTAAGGAACGCAACGAGATTGGCGAAATTGACCATGGCCAGCAAGACCTCGAGCGTGACGTCTTTGTGGCACCGGGTGGGGCGATGCTTATTCGCACGGACCTTTTTACTACCTTGCGTGGCTTTGACCCACTAATTCCCGCCCTCGGCGAAGACCTAGACATTTGCTGGCGTGCCCAGAGTGCCGGTGCGCGCATCCTCGTGGCCCCCGCGGCCAAGGTGGCCCACCGGGAAAGCATTGCTCGCGGAGAACGGACTCTTTCAGCAATCGGGGTCCGCCGATCTTCGCGCCAGAGCCTCCAACGTCGTCATCAATTACTGGTGGTCGCCACTGGCTGGGGATTCTGGCAGACAATCTGGATTCTCTCTCAACTGTTAGCGCTCGATCTCGTTGAGTTGATCGTCTCTGGTCTCGGTCGAGACCCTGAACGGATTCGAGCGATTTTGGGCTCATGGCGTTGGCTGGCCTTTCATCGTCGCCACATCGTAAGTCGACGCAAGCAGCGTAAATCGGTGGCGACGCTTTCCGATACCAACCTTCGTCGACTCCAGGTGGGGGGAGTGAATCGCATCAAGACCTTTGCCAACACCCTGGTTCGCGAGGGCTACGATGCCGCTCGGGGTATCTTGCCAGAAGCGGATGAAGAGCAACGGCAAGAAAATCGAGTGGACTCAGGCGTGGGGTTCGGCTCCTCGTTCGCCGAAAACGACGAGTTCGATGAGATCGCCGAGAATCCCAACTTGGCCCTTCGACACCGACCCTCAAAAATATTCACCTCCTTTCGATCGCAAATACTCCTCATCGGAGCAGTGGCGAGTTTCTGGGTCATCGGCACTCGTAATCTCGTCTCAACGCACTTGCCCCTGCTGGGTCGCTTAGCTCCTCTCGATTCGTGGTGGACCACGTGGCGTCACTTCTTCGCCTCGTGGTCACCAAACGGGGTAGGAACGGGGACCCCGGGTATGCCCGGTTACGGCGTTATTGCCTTCTTCGGAACTTTTGTTTTTGGGCGCATGGGGGCCTTGCCACGAATAGTCCTGATCATGGCGATTCCCGTCGGAGCGATTGGTATTGCCCGCCTGTTGAAGCACAAGGTGTCCAATCGCGCTCGCATTCTCGCTTCAATCGGGTACTTGACGATGCCGCTCGGCGCAAACATGATTGCCCAAGGCCGTATTGACGTCCTAGTCGTCGTGGCAACGGCGCCCTTCATAGTCCGTCGCCTCTTCGAGTTACTCGATGTGCCGGGATTTCGCATTCAGCCCTACGGCCCGAACGTACCCTTCGGTCACCGAGGTTGGCGCACCTCGGAGGCTGGGCAGCGAACAGTAGTGGTGATGCTGGTTGCCCTGTCGATGGCTATGGCGCCCGCGACGGCATTCATCCCACTGTTAATCGTGGCGGGCGTGTGGCTGGCTCGCCAATTTGAGCCTGATAGTGGTCAACTATCGATTCAGTCCTGGCGACTCCTGGGCTCGATTATGGGGACTACCGTTTGGTTTCTTTTGCCACTCGTTGCCGATACATTGCTCGCGGGAAGACGCGCGCTTGAGGTGTTTGGGCTT
Source organism: uncultured Actinomycetes bacterium (assembly GCA_903832015.1). GTDB lineage: Bacteria > Actinomycetota > Acidimicrobiia > Acidimicrobiales > RAAP-2 > RAAP-2. Next base: position 20,987 of record CAIKZX010000044.1, on the reverse strand, counting down.
CGCCGTGGCCCCTGGTCCTCACCAGACCTATGGGCCTTGGTGAAGGGGGCAGACGGAGGGTTCGGTCAGTCGTGGTGGTTTTACCTCCTGCCGCTCGCTGCGCTGCTCGGACTAGTGATCAGTAGAAATGAGCGTCGCGCAGTTGCTAACAAGCTGGCTTCAATCTACGCACTGGCCCTGTTGCTTTCGATGCTCGTCTCTCGGGGTTTGCTCGGCCCCCTTGCACCCGATCTTGACGTGCTCCTCGCCTTGCAGGCGGTGCTGGTGGTGACCTTGATGGGGCTGGGTATAAGTTCTCTTGAGAATGACATCACCACTAGGAAATTTGGGTTTACCCAGGTGGTGGCGGGGGCCCTCGTCGGAGCCGTTAGTTTGATGGCGGTTCCATTCATGCTCGACACCTCCTCGGGTCGATTTGATCTCCCCTCCACCTCAGTGGCGGAATCGCTCGGGCAACTTTCGAGTAGCCAATCGGGTGGATTTCGTGTCCTGTGGTTGGGTGACCCCACGGTACTGCCGCTAGGTGGTTGGTCGGTGGCCCCTGGAGTAGCGGCCGCGACCTCGATGAATGGGTTGCCGGGGGGCGCTACTTTTTTTGCGCCTCCCGACTCCGGCACGAGTGATCTTATTCTCACCGCCGTAAAAAATGCGATGGATGGAAACTCAGTTCAGTTGGGAGCCGCTCTGGCTGCTGCGGGGATATCAACCGTTGTTGTGTTGAACGCCGGGGCACCAAATTTTTCGGGAGTTCAGTCCTCGCCAGTTCGTTCAGCGCCTCAACGACTGGTCGCTGCCCTCGGCCACCAGACCGACCTGTCATTAAGTTTGCAGACCGCGTCGGAAGAAACCTTTTCGAATTTGAAATTCCACGGCATTGTTTCTGCGCAGCAATCGGGTGGGGTCGTTTCCCCCATCTTCTCCAACGTGACCTTCTCGGGTGAAACACCTACTAATGCGACGGTGCACGCTGCCCTAGCTCCGGCCGGCGCCTTCGCCCTCGAAGTAAATGGCGTTTCTGTTAGTCGAGAAATACGTAAGGGCTGGGGGGCAACCTATTTAACACCCACTTCAACTAACTCGGTCAACATTGGGACCCTGGTTCTCCACCAGCTCCCGCTCAACGGACTGTTGGCGGGATTCACCCTGCTGCTCTGGCTAGTGGTGTGGCTGGGCTTTGGTTGGATTCAACGTCTGGAATGGGTCTTTACCTTCCGCACGTCGCGGAAAATTCAGCCACGTCGCGCAAAGGAATCTCGGTGAAATCTCTCCGCCCAAATCTCGCCATTGTGTTGGGTGCGGTGCTGCTGCTCTGCGCCGCCGTGAATTACTTGGAACAGCCGGTGAACCCGGGGGCGAGCACCGATAGCAACCTTGCGACTAATTCGGCGGTCCTCTATTGCACGGGGTTGAGTTCAGCGAAACATCATGAAGCAGGTCTGATCACTCTTCAAAATACCTCGGGCGAAAAGCGCACCGTTACCATCTCGGTGTCGAGTCCGGACGCACCAATCGCCACCACCAAATTAACTTTGAATGGGTTTCGAAGTAAGACGTTTAATCCCAGTTCGATAAGTGCGGGATCGTATTTCGGCGTCTTGGTGCAATTCAGTGGAGCGGGCGGCATTGCGCAAGAATCAACAATGAAGGGCTTGAATGTGGCGCCCTGCATCGCCAGTGGCTCACGCAGTTGGTACGGGGCTGGATTCGATACGACCGTGGGCTCTTTAGGCGCAATAAGTATTTTCAATCCCAGCGGTACGCCCGCCGTTCTCAATATCGTGGCCTTCACCCCGACGGGGTACGTGGCGCCCGCCCCCTTCCAGGGGCTATCGATTCCTGGCCACTCGCTGCGGTTAATTGATCTGGGCTCGCAAATAGTCAATCGGCGCGATATAGCCACCCAAGTCACTGTGCTTCGCGGTTCTCTGGTCCTTGCGGGTGTACAAGAGTCGGGTGGTCACGAAACTCTCTTGACCCAAAGCGCAACTCCACAGGTCTCAGTTACCTATTCCGCAGTTTCAACGGCCGCCTCCGCGGTATCGGTCATTCGTCTCGCTAACACGCTGAGACGAGATGTGACTGCGCGGGTAGTGGTTCACGATGGCGTCTACGGCAAGATTCGCTTTAGCGTTCCCGTGGCGGCTTATTCCACCGTGCAAGCGAGTATCTCTCCCAACACCGCCATTGCCGTTGGGGGCCTTGTGAGCGTTACCGTTTCGTCCAAACGCCCTCTCGCCACGACTTTGGTGACGGGTGATGCGAAGGGGCTTAATTGGTTGCCCTCATCGATTGCCAGTTCAACCGTCGTGGTGACCGACCCGATGGGTCTGGGATACGAACAGGTGATTCTGTCGAACACCTCTAATAAGTCAGTTCACGTCACCGAAACTCAACTGAACTCCGGAGCTCTTCAGAGTACCTACACGATTAAGGCGCACGGAACGTTGGTATTCACCACCGGCACCCGATTTACCGCCCCGAATGTCGCAACTGTATTTCGTGCGGCAAGTCCAGTGTTGGTCGCGACCATGGTTCGAAGCAGCACACCGCCGGGAATATACCCCGTGGCGCCACTACTCAGTCGGTAGCGTTGGTGGTGCCCAGTCGGGGGATGGCTCATTGGAGACTGGTTCTTTAGGTGTCTGACGTTTTTGACCAACGACACTCATCGCCGAAACGGTCTTAGTTCCGGTCGGGTGGACTTGCTCACCGAAAGCCTCGTCAATAATCGAAGCCGCGGTCTCGCCATCTAGAGTCTCTTTCTCGAGCAAGGCCGCAGAAAGGGCTTCTAGACCCTTGCGGTGCAGAGTAAGGACCTCAATAGCGCGACTCTCTTGTTCACGCAAGATCCGCTCAACTTCATCCTCAATAATTTTTCCGGTCCGCTCAGAAGTGCCCCACTCGAGAGTGACGGGCCCGACCTCTTTGGACATACCGTATTTCATAACCATTTCGCGGGCGAGCTGCGTGTTGACCGCGAGGTCATTCGAAGCACCAGTCGAAAGGTCACCGTATACGAGAAGCTCGGCCACGCGACCCCCAACTCGCATACAGAGTGAGTCTTCAAGTTCTTGGCGCGAGGTGATGTGCTGGTCTTCTTTTGGCAGAGTCCAGGTGACGCCGAGCGCCATACCGCGGGGAATCAGGGTGATCTTGTGCAATGGGTCGGAGTGATCCAACACATAGGCCAAGAGGGCGTGACCTGATTCGTGAATTGCGATACGTTCTTTTTCCCCGTCCTTCAAGATCATCGAGTCACGCTCCATGCCCATAAAGACACGGTCACGAGCAGATTCAAAGTCCTGCATGCCAATGACCTTCACGTCACGACGGACCGCATGCAGGGCGGCTTCGTTTACGAGGTTCGCTAGGTCAGCGCCGCTCATACCCGGCGTACCACGGGCTACTACGGAAAGGTCGACCGATTCATCGAGAGGCTTGTTCTTACTGTGAACCTCCAAGATCGGGAGTCGTTCACTGAGATCGGGTAGCGACACTATGACTTGCCGGTCAAAGCGGCCAGGACGCAATAGGGCGTCGTCGAGAATGTCGGCACGGTTGGTAGCGGCCATAACCACAACGCCAATGGTGGGGTCGAATCCATCCATCTCTGAGAGCATTTGATTCAAGGTTTGCTCACGCTCGTCGTGCCCGCCACCAATGCCGGTACCTCGCTTGCGACCAATGGAGTCGATTTCGTCTACGAACACAATTGCGGGCGCATTCTTTCGAGCCGTTGCGAAAAGGTCTCGCACTCGACTGGCACCCACACCAACGAACATCTCCATAAAGTCAGAGCCGGTGACGGAGAAGAAGGGCACGCCTGCTTCACCCGCTACCGCACGCGCCAGCATCGTCTTTCCGGTTCCGGGGGGACCAATAAGCAGCACGCCCTTAGGGATTGAAGCGCCAATATCTTTGTAGCGCTCGGGGATCTTTAGGAATTCAACGACCTCACTGATTTCCTGTTTCACACCGGCGTAACCAGCAACATCAGAGAACTTTGTTTTCGGGCGGTCTTCGTCGAATTGCTTGGCCTTAGAGCGGCCAACACTCATCATGCCGTTCATCTGACCTCGAGCTTGGCGAGAGGCGAAAAGCATGAAGCCGCCAAATATGACAATCCAGATCAGGTAGGGCAGGAGAGTGCTGAGTAAGCCCGATGAATTATTAAAGGTGACGTTTACGTTGTTGTTGCGTAGCGTCACGACCTCATCGGCAATGGCCGGTACTGGCCCACTCGACACGTAGTTGGTGCCATCAACGAGTTGCCCGCTAATGACGCCCGTCGAGTTATTGATTGACGCAGACACGACCTTGGCGTGCCGAGCGTCTTTAAGCAAGTTCGAATAGGAGATGGTGCGAATCACCTTTTGATTAACAAACGAGGAGATCACCATCAGGCCCACGATGAAGGCCAGCACCAGTACGGTAATAATGCGACGTCGGTTGGGGAGTTGGTCCTTTTCGCCGGGGCGAATGAAAAAGGCCTTTAGCCGGTTGGGTTTCTTTTCTTCTTTAGTCACCTCTCTAGCCTAAAGGCTTGAGGCGAAAGTGAATTTTGACCTGTGCATAACTTTTGAGTTGTTAGCGTGGCGGGGATGAATGAAATAGATACCGCCACCTCGCCATGGTCAAAGGTGCTGGCCATCACGGTTTTTGCCGGCCTCGGCTTCGTGGTTGGCGCAACCCTCGCCAACCTCTTGCAGGCCCTGGGCGCCAAGCTATTTCACTTTCGTGGGAGTCTCAGCCAACTCGCCACTCTGGCCTCCCCGCCCTGGTGGTCCATCGCGGCCACCTTGTTGGGGCTCTGGATCGGGCTGGTGGCGGCCGCGCTGTTGATTGTTCGAATGAGGTGGGCACCCGCTCTATCGGGTCAATTTCGATTCAAGATTGGAGACCTTCGTTTTGTTGGTGTTGGCGTGGGCGCCCAAATAGTGATTGCACTTAGTTACGCGCCCTTTCATGTGGGATCCAAAATGAATGTGCCCGCCCAACACCTCTTTGGCGGTGCGGGGAAGTTCATTTGGCTCATCGGATTGATGTCCGTCGTCGGAGCCCCCTTCTGTGAAGAGGTTCTTTTTAGAGGAGCGATTTATCGCGGGGTGTACGCAAGTTTGCGAGTGACCAATGGGCGTGGGGCTTTCGCTCTCGCGCTAGTGATTTCCGCAAGCCTCTTTGCACTAGCGCACTCTGAGTTGCTCCAGCTACCAGGCCTATTTTTTGTAGGCTTGCTCTTGGGCTATGTGGTTCAAAAAACCGGAAGAGTTATGCCGGCGATAATTACCCACGCCAGTTTTAATGCGGTCGCTTTTTTGGTCGTAACCATTGTTCAACACGGAAAGATCTGATGAAGTTTCACTACCAAGGTGTCAAAGAGTGGTTTCAGCAGATAGCTAAAGTAACTCTGCTCGAGAGTTCAATCGTGGGACTGGTCGTGCTGGTCATCCTCTGGCAGATGCACCCCAGTTTGCTCTTATCGGGTTCGCTCCTCACGGGTGGAGACACCGGGTCGCATCTGGTGTGGGCGCAGTACTTACACTCACAGTCAAATCCCTTTAATCTCACTCCCTGGTACCCCGGTTGGTACGACGGAATGCCGCTCTTCACCTACTACTTCGTCCTCCCCGACTTGATTGCTTCGTTTCTCGCCTACCTCATTGGTTTCGCGGTGGCCTTTAAGTTGACGACTATTTTGGGTTCACTACTGTTACCCGTCGCGGCCTACGTGCTTGGTCGATCCTTTCGAGCCCCTCGACCAATTCCCGTTGCGCTGGCCGTGGCCACCCTGCCCTTTCTCTTCGACGCGTCCTTCACTATTGACGGGGGCAATCTATTTTCAACGATGGCGGGCGAGTACTCATTTTCGCTCGGGCTGTCGCTGTCGCTAATAACAATTGGTTTTTTTGTGCGGGCCATGAGACGCGGTCGTGGGTACTGGCTTTCAGCAATTAGTTTGAGTCTGACTTTAAGTTCACACGTTTTGCCCTGGCTCTTCACGATTTTTGCCATTGCGGCATTCTTGCTGTTGGACTTGGTCTCTCGTTACTTCCAACGTAGTGATGAGGATTCTTCCTTCCCCGGGCTGGTGCCTCCACATCCGTTACGTGGGGTAATTCTGAGCGGAATTCTTTCCATTGGCCTCTCAGCTTGGTGGCTCTTTCCATTCGCCACGCAGCAGAGTTATACAAATTCAATGGGGTACACCAACGATGACGTCTCCTCGCTTCACTCGGCCTTTAAGTTTCTGGGCTGGTTCACCAGCACGGGCACTCCAGCGGGTGATCGGTGGGTCATCGTTGGAGCGGTCATTGCGATGGTGGTCGCCGCATGGCAGCGAAGTCGCTTGGGCCTATGGCTTACTGTCCTAGCCCTTGGCTCACTCAGCGCCTTTCTCTTTGTGCCCCAAGGTGTTTTGTGGAATGAACGATTCGTCCCCTTCTGGTTCCTCGGTATTTATTTATTGAACGGATGGTTGATCGCCTTTGGGCTCAGTCGCTGGATTGAGTATCGAAGTGCATCTGAGCTCCAACTCGAAGAGGTCTTGCGCGCCGGTACCGACACCCTCGCCATCGAGAACATAGAGGCTGAAAGAGTAGAGACAAGAGCGCTGCGTCTCCTTCGCGCCACCTTGATCGTGGGGCTTTTGGGGCTAGGGTCGACTCTTCCATCATTTGTGCCTCCCGTGCAGAAACTCCTCGGCCTTAACGTCGGGGGAAATCAGGTGACTAATTGGGCCGCCTGGAACTATTCCGGTTACGAGAACAAGGCGGGGTGGCCCGAGTTTCACGACATTATGACCATCATGCAACGGGTGGGCAAAAAATATGGTTGCGGCAATGCAATGTGGGAGTACAACGCGAACCAGGATCGATTCGGCACTCCCGAGGCCCTAATGCTGCTGCCCTATTACACCAATAACTGCGTGGGTTCTATGGAGGGGCTGTACTTTGAATCATCCGCGACCACGCCGTACCACTTTTTAAACCAAGCCGAATTGAGCGCTGGTCCCTCGAATCCGCAGGTTGGCCTGACCTACGGCGGCGTCGATGTCGCCCTAGGAATCAAGCACCTCCAGCTATTGGGGGTCAAGTACTACTTTGCCTACACTCCTTCGATTGTGGCGGCCGCTGACGCTAATTCCGATCTCACCCCTATCGCCACCTCACGGGCGTGGCCGAGCCCAGGGTTTCAGTGGCACTTTTACCTAATCAAGCATTCGCCAATTGTCACCGGCCTGAAGCATCTACCCAATGTGATCCAACATGTGAGCTCTCGCGTAAGTTGGCTGAAGGCCAATGAACGGTGGTGGCTCACCCCTTCGCTATGGAATGTTTACGGAGCCGAATCGGGACCCGCTACGTGGCCAGTCTCCTCTTCGATTAGTTCGATGTCACCGGGGGCACTACTGCCCAAGGTCAGGGTGAGCAAAATTGTGCAGAGCTCTCAGAGCCTCTCTTTCCATGTCGACAAGATAGGCATTCCCGTCCTGGTGAAAATTTCCTATTTCCCCAATTGGCAGGCCAGGGGAGCGACCGGTCCCTACCGAGTGAGTCCAAACCTTATGGTGGTGGTGCCGACCGCCCATCAAGTAACCCTGACCTACGGAAAAACATTCTGGAAGGCCTTCGGCGACACGGTTTCTGAACTTACCGTGCTGAGTGGATTGGTCTGGGCCTTCACTCGCTGGCGCCGCAAACGCGCCTACTAACATCGTTACTTATGGATACTGGCGCGGTTTTTAAGGCCTACGACATTCGAGGTACCTACCCCGATCAAATAGACGAGAGACTGGCTCGAGCAATTGGCTCGGCCTTTGCCACCTATGTTTCAACCCCCGCCATTGCCATGGCCAAGGACATGCGCCCGAGCGGTGACTCGCTCACACAGGCCTTCGCTGAAGGTGCTCGCTCAGTGGGTTGCCAGGTAGTCGATCTCGGGCTCGCCTCGACTGACTTTCTCTACTTCGCGGCAGGGCACTTGGATATGCCCGGCGCAATGTTCACCGCCTCTCACAACCCCGCCCAGTACAACGGCATCAAAATGTGTCTGGCGGGAGCCAAACCAATTGGGGCCGAAACTGGGTTGGTAGAGATTGAGGCCCTGACCAATCAATTCCTGCACGCCCCCGCCACGGGGGATATGGCCTCGCTCGAGGTACGAGACCTCCTCCCCGAGTGGGTCCAACACGTCCTTTCTTTTATTGATGTATCAACCCTTCGCCCGCTGAAAATCGTGGCGGACACCGCCAACGGCATGGGCGGCTTCGTGGTCCCGAAGGTTTTTGCCAACCTGCCCTTTGAAGTTGAGATCATGTATCCGGAGCTCGACGGAAGTTTTCCTAATCACCCCGCGGACCCGCTCAACCCCGAAAACCTCGTAGACCTGCAACGAAGGGTCTTAGAGACGGGGGCTGACATTGGTCTGGCCTTCGACGGAGACGCCGACCGGGTCTTTTTAATTGACGAGAAAGCCCAACCCATCTCAGGATCATCGACGACGGCGATGGTGGCCGCAACCATGCTCGAACGGAATGCCGGAGCGACCATTTTGTATAACCTCATCTGCTCCAAGGCCGTGCCCGAAGTCATCGCCGAAGGTAAGGGGATAGGTGTAAAGACCCGCGTGGGGCATAGCTTCATCAAACAGGTGATGGCCGAGACCGGCGCAATCTTTGGCGGTGAGCACTCTGGGCACTATTACTACCGCGATAACTACCGAGCCGACTCGGGCATTATCACCGCGCTCGTCGTCCTGGAGCTTCTCTCTAGGGCGAATAAGCCCTTAAGCGAAGTGGTCGCACCCTTCGATCGTTACGCCGCCTCGGGCGAGATCAACACCAAAGTGAAGAGTCCAAGCGCCTCGGTCGCTCGCATCGCCGCGCAATTGATTGATGAAGGGGTGTTAGTAGACCAGATGGATGGACTGACCGCCCAATACGATGACTGGTGGTTCAACCTGCGTCCCTCTAACACCGAACCGCTACTGCGCCTGAATGTCGAGGCGCCCAATCAGGCCACCTGCGCTATCCGGGTTCAAGAGGTGCTCGCCATGATCGCCGCGGGCGACTAATGGTCCTCAGCGATTTTCTCGTAGGGATTCTTGTCGACCCCGTCGATCTCAAGGGCTTGCTCTACAGCGAAGAGGAAAATCTCCTGTACAACGACCGGCGACACGTGGCCTTTGCCGTAGAAGATGACATTCCGGTGTTACTCGAAACTGAAGCCCGCGCTATTGACGCCGCTGAACACCAACGGCTGGTCGGACTCGCCAACCTCCGTCGAACCGGTCCGAAGAGTTAACCTCGCCCCAAAAGTGCTCCAAGCACCGTGGGCCAGCGAAAGAGTCTTTCCGTACTGGTCCCTAGGACGAGACGATTGCCGTAGAGCGAACTAGCGGATGGAAAATAGGGGTCCTGGTAGTCGCGGAAGATATCCCAATGTTGAATGAACTCTTCGCGATCACCCCGTGGATTGAGCCGTCCGCGCGAAGAGGAGACGAAGTGTTGGACCACGACGGCGGGCTGCAGAACCGTATGCCAGCCCTTCAGCTCCGCTCGGAGGCACAGGTCAACATCATTCAGGAGGACCGCCAGGTCCTCATCCATGCCACCCAGTTCGAGCCATTTCACTCGCGACACCATGTGAAGGGCCCCGGTGACGGCGGAAACATTTCGAATGCCGGTGAAATCTCTCCAGTTGCCGGGAGTGTTGATACCGTGTCGAATGTGCTGCGGGTAAGGAGCGAGGGCGATGCCGCTGTGCTCTATCTGATTGTGCTGATCGATGATTTTGGCTCCAACCACTCCGACGTCATCGAGGAGCGCTACCCCGAGCAAAAGTTCCAGCCAGTTGCTGGTCTTAATGAGGGTGTCATTGTTGAGCATTAGTAGGAATTCCGCCGTGGACTGAGCCGCCCCACGATTTATGATTCGCGCGTAGTTGAACTCGCCGGGACAATTAACAACCTTGTGGCGGGTACTGGCCAAGTACTCGAGGGTGGCCGAGTGAACGGAATCATTATTTAGGATTGTTATTGAGTAGTGGACGTAGGTGGTGAGGCGCTCGATTTGTTCGATACAGCGAAGGAGAAGGTCAAGTCGGTCTCTGGTGGGAATCAGGATTTCCACGGTCACCGGCTCAATCGAGTACACGTGCCATCCCACCACTCCCTGTGTTGCGCCCTCGGTTCGCAGTGATGCGACAGAACGCCGATCGAGTGCCGCCGCGGTGGCCTGTTGTAAATCGAGGTCCGTCACCTCTGGGCGCGGGGCGTGAATAAGAAATGGGTAGTGACCAAAGCGCGCCCCCTCATCGAGCATCCGCAAGAAGAGATCGAACTCGCTAGCCGAACCGTGGTCACCCCTTAGGCCGCCCGCTAACCGGGCGGAGCTGTTGCGGAGCAAGTAGTGGCGACCGATGACGTTTCCGCTCAATAAAGTATGGGGGCCAATGCGAGGTGGTCGCAAAGTTGGGAATTGTTCCTCAGCGTAGAGTTCATCGGTGTAGAGAAGATCCTGATCTGAAGAACAAGCAATCGCCGTCGCCGCAGCCCGTTGCACGTCGGACCAATCGGCTCCGTCGGTCGCCACGAAGGTCCACGTAATGGATTCATCCTCGAGGGCGCGAGCTAATCGTTCACTGTCAGCCGGTCCGAGGCGCGAGGGCAGAAAGAGGTACTGAACCTCTGGCAGTTCCCCGGTGGGGGACTCTTCGGGGCGGATTACCTGCCCCCAGGGTGAGAACTGTTGCCCGTTCCCCTGGTCCAGTGGAGGTGCGCCGAGCAAGTTGCCGAGCCGTCCAAATTCCTGATCGGACATTAGGAGGGAGAGTCCAGCGCGTAGGGGACGTTCATTGAAAAAATAGGTCCAGAACCGAAAGAAACGCCATAATTGGCGGGTTTGGCGCTTCGAAAAGCTCCGTGCGGTGGGGCCTGCGGTCAAGATTGGTTCCTTAAGAGGGGTATCTTCAGCGTAATAGGCGCCAGGGGGTGAGCATTGACAATGAATTAACCAGTTCGTGCTATTTTCTTCTCCTAGTCAATTTTCACAGAAGGTGATACCAACACAGAAAGAGGTTGTCGTGTCTGACGCCCCAAAGCAATCCACAGAGCACTCGTTGCGCTCAGGAGTCCTTGGACTCTTCGACTCGGTCATTATGGGAATTGCCGGGTCCGCACCTGGTTATTCAATTGCCGCCACGACCACTACGCTTTTCGGGGCAGTTCTCTACGGTGGCCCCGCAGCCCTCTTGTACTGCGGATTCTTCATGTTCGGTATTGTCTTCGCGTTCAACTATCTTTCGAAAGCCGACAGCCACGCGGGCGCGGCCTACTCGTGGGTCCGTCGGGCGATCCACCCAGTCTTGGGCTACCTCTCGGGTTGGGCGCTCGTAGTTTCAGCGCTCATCTTTATGGTGATCGCAACCTTTCCCGCGGGATCAACTGTTTTGGCTTTGTTCTCGAATGGACTCGCGGCTAATAAGACTTGGGTAACTCTGTTTGGCGCAATCTTTTTCCTTCTTATGGTCACGGCAGTTGCTGCGGGTGTGACCGTGACGGTAACGGTACAAATCATCATGTCTTGTGTCGAGGTGGCGCTGCTTCTCCTTTTCGCCCTCGTCGCGATCTTTCACGCTCACCACGTAACCAACTTTTCTTGGCACTGGTTCTCGCCAACGGTTTTTCACGGTCAAAAAGGTTTTGTTGCGGGAGCGCTGCTGGCGGCCTTTTACTTCTGGGGCTGGGATGTTACGGCGAACCTGAACGAGGAAACCAAGGACGCCCACAAGACTTCAGGCATGGGTGGCATTCTCGGCACCATCGTCGTGTTTAGCCTCTTCGAAGTCTTTACCGTGGCTACCAACCTAGTTTTGACTCCCGCTCAGTTGCAGAACAGTAACAATGCGGCGGACATCCTGGCCGTGCTTGGTCAAACCGTTTGGCACGGCACCGGTGGAAAATTGATAGTCGTGGCCGTCTTGCTCTCAACCGTTGCCACTTTGGAGACAACCTTGATTCAGGTGACCCGGACTCTCTTCACCATGGGTCGCGACAACACATTGCCTAAAGCCTTGGGCCGTGTTCACAGTGAGCGCAAGACCCCAATCGTCGCGACGGTCTTGGTGACATTCTTATCACTAGCCCTCTTTGTCGGTAGCTCGAAGATTGGTTCGATAGCAAACATTTTGTCCGACGGATACAACGCCATTGGACTTCAAATTTGCATCTACTACTCACTGGCTGGATTCGCCGTCGCAATTCTCTATCGCCGCCAACTCTTTAAGTCAGTTAAAAACTTCATCTTTATGGGCCTGTGGCCCGTGCTCGGAGCGCTCTTCATGGTCTACATCTTTATAGAGGCCTACAAGGGTCTCAACACCACTACTCGTCTGGTGGGACTAGGCGCGATGGCTCTAGGGCTCATTCCGATTGCGTACTACTGGTTCGTGAAGAAAAATCCGTACTTCCAAATGCCCGCGAAGGAAGATCGCCACGCGGTACTGCAAGAGTTTGAACAAAATCTCTAGGAAACTCTGAAAAGACGGGGCCGGGAAACTGGCCCTGTCTTTTACTTCCACCTCTAGACTGTTATGACTTTTGGTACTGCATAATCTGGCAAACTAAAAGGATTCGAAGGAAAATTTGTGAGTGAAAATCAAGAACTCGTCGGACCTGAGGAAAATACACCCTTAGAGTTCGAACCTACTGCGCATAACTCGCGGCGACCCTTGATTTTATGGACTTCGGTGTCGATTCTGCTTATTGGCGCTATCGCCGCTACCTTGATGTTTGCCTTCGGTGGAACACTGAGTAACAAAGAATTAAAGAAAGCCACCAATGACGCTTTCGTTGTTCAGTACAAGGGCGCCAAGGCGCTTTTGACGGCCACCAACAGCTGCACCAACTATCAGTGTGTAAATAAGGCGGCCATTGCTGCCTATGCCGCGCAAACCAAAGCTATCTCGACCCTTGGCGGTAATTTCCCGAGTCGGGTGCAAAAGCTGTACGCCGCGTATCAGGCTGACCTGGTGGCCATTGCGGCCACCTATAAGTCACTTGAGACCGCCAAATCGAAGACACTTGTCGCCCAGTATTACAACGCGTGGAAGACTCAGTTCCAGACCTCAGCTCTCGATGGCTCGAAATTAATGAAGGCAATCGGGAAATAGATTCACTTACCTGATGAATGCGCTCATTATTTTTGCGACCGAGCCTCTTCGGTTGGCCACTTTTTACGCGGCAGTGTTATCGGGTTCAGTTACCAACTCAAGCGAGCACCTGATCGATGTTCACGGCCCAAATAGCCGTGTGACAATACTGAGAATGTCGGGCTCTAGTGATAATCAGGGCGATGTTCCGTTGGCGCGTGAAGAGGTGGCGCTCAAGCCCGTTCACGCGCTTGGGGCCGCTCTTTCTAATCCAGACCCCGCAGCCGCTCAGCGAGCATTCGAGGCAATGATGCAGATGCGCAAAATTGTGATCGCCGATCTCGGCTGAAACTCTACGAACGGGAGGTTTTCTCCCGCGAGTTACGATACGAAATTTGTGGAGGTAAGGGGATTTGAACCCCTGACCCCTTGCATGCCATGCAAGTGCTCTGCCAGCTGAGCTATACCCCCAAAGGCGGAACTAATCCTAGCAGAGCCTAATTTTCACACAATATCCCTTACGGGATCCAAGTTCCCGAAGTCGACAAGACCGCCAATATCACGGAACTCACCACGAGCACGGAACCAACGAGCTGGAAGCGCCGACGTGGCAGGGTCGCCCCGGTGAAGGCGAGAAGGGGAAAGCTGCGCAGCAGCAACCGAGGGGAGATTCCGACCAGTGGAGAGATGGCACCCAATGCCAGCGTGGATAGGAAGTACGCGGCCCATAATTCAGGTGCACGACGCTTCCAAGCCCACGCCAGCATCGCGATGGTCGCAACTAGCGTGATGGCTTTAACGGGCGGGTTCAAGTTTGCAAAACCGTGCATTACGGTCTGGAAGATGGAGTGGTAAATGCCGGTGCCAAATTTCCCGCCTTGCCATCCGGCGCGCTGCGCGTGAAACCATTCCAAGAACGAGCCGGTGTGAATCCACAGGTAGGTGAAGAAGGAGACAACGCCTAGGGGGGCGACGAAGGCCGCTACCAGCGCGCGGTAGTTCCCCTCTTTGCGGATCGTCGACCAAGCCGCCCAGAAACACAACCCAACCGCCGCCATGCCAACGGGGTCGAGAGCGGTTGTGGCGGCCGCACATAATCCCGCCACCAACCAACGCTGTCGTTTCAGTGCCAACAGAGCGCAGCTGGCGAAAAGAATTAGTGCGCCCTCGGAATAGACCATTGACAACACCACCGCAGCGGGTGAGAACAAGACGTAGGCCAAACCCTTGGTTGCCCCAGCCTTGCCGAAGTAGTCATCAATCAACTTCCAAAGCGCGACTGAGGCAGCGGCGCCAACGATCCCACAGAGCAAGAGACCGGATGCGGTGAAGTTGAGGCCAGTCAAAAAGTGTGTGCCCCGGATGAGGAGGGGGAGAAGGGGGAAAAAGCCCAAGTCGCATTGTGCGGCACTGCCCGGGCCCGCCGGAATGGAAGAAACGTAGCCGTAGTGTGCGATCATCAAATACCAGTGAGAATCCCAACCCGTTAGGAAAGTGAGAATTGATTGCTTCTTCACGTGGGCCACAATTCCCAAGATGGTGAGTACCACTGCGCGCGAGAGAACATACAGGCCTAGCGCGGGCAGAAACTGGAGAAGATTGCTAGGGGAGAACCGGTGCGAAAGGGGTGCAACTTCGGTATGTGCCGCTTTGCTCATAGACACTCACAATCGCTAGATTTTTGAAAGAATGACCATTTCGGTGATTCGAATCCCCAGAATACACCACCTATTTACAGAGATGGTTGCCGACGGTGGGGCCGCCGTCCGAGTCAAGATGAGTTCCCTCGTGGGACTCTCTCGGCCGACCCTTGCGGTCCCGTTCAAAACTCGCGGAACACAAATTTCCGGCAATCTAGACTATTGGCATGGCCCGTCCCTTTTCAGTAACAGAAGTTGAAGCAAAGTGGCAAGCCCGCTGGCTCGACGAGGGCACTTACAACGTTGATAATGACGATACGCGTGAGCGATTTTATGCACTGTGCATGTACCCCTATCCGTCGGGTTCGGCGCATCAAGGACACGTTCGTAACTACACCTTCGGTGACCTCGTAGTTCGCTACCAAACGATGCGCGGGAAAGCCGTCCTGAGCCCATTTGGATTTGACTCCTTTGGTTTGCCCGCAGAAAACGCGGCCATTAAGGCCGGCAGCCACCCACGAATCTTTACCGAAGATCGGATGCAGGAACTGAAGTCCTCGGTACTCAAGCTTGGTGCGGTGTACGACTGGCGCCGGTTTGTGTACTCCCATGACCCTGAATACATGAAGTGGGCCCAGTGGATTTTCATCAAATTCTTTGAGGCGGGTCTGGCCTATCGCGCGATGGCTCCCGTTAATTGGTGTCCTGGTTGCGCAACCGTACTGGCGAACGAACAGGTTCTCGGCGACGGCACCTGTGAACGTAGTGGTGATGTAGTTGAACGTAAGAATCTGGAGCAATGGTTCTTCCGCATCACCGATTACGCCGATGAGTTGCTGCGTGACGTTGATGGTCTCGAATGGCCTGACCGGGTGAAAACCATGCAGCGCAACTGGATTGGCCGCAGTGAGGGGGTCGAATTTAATCTGACCTTCGCATCTGATCCATCGAAGACCCTCAGAGTCTTCACCACCCGCCCAGACACCGGCTTTGGCATTACCTACGCGGTGGTCGCGCCGGAGCACCCACTACTTGGAATC
The DNA here is from genome assembly GCA_903832015.1 of uncultured Actinomycetes bacterium. Classification (GTDB taxonomy): domain Bacteria; phylum Actinomycetota; class Acidimicrobiia; order Acidimicrobiales; family RAAP-2; genus RAAP-2. The sequence continues at coordinate 5,159 of CAIKZX010000044.1, read as the reverse complement.
CTCACCACGCCAGAACAGAAGGCCAGTGTAGACAAACTCGTCGCTGAAGCCAGCTCAGCGACCGAAATGGAGCGGACCGCTTCGAGTGATGCCGGTGCCGGACTCGACAAGCGGGGCGCCTTCACTGGGAGTTACGTCATAAATCCCTTCAACGCAGAACAGGTCCCGGTCTACGTGGCCGACTACGTACTGGGCACCTACGGAACGGGAGCAATCATTGCCGTGCCGGGGGAAGACGAGCGTGACTACGCCTTCGCCCAGGCTCACGGACTGACTGTACGGCGCACCGTGGCGGCCCCTGCTGATGTAGAAGGTCCGTACAGCGGAGATGGCCCGCACATCAATTCAGGGTTCCTAGACGGGCTTTCTATCGCCGAGGCGAAAGTGCAGGCCGCTTCCTTTTTGGAAGAAAAGGCCAACGGAGTTCGCAAGGTCAACTACCGCCTGCGTGACTGGCTTGTTTCGCGCCAACGCTTTTGGGGATGCCCCATCCCGATTATCCACTGCGATAATTGCGGACTAGTCCCCGTTCCCGAAGATCAACTCCCCGTGGTCGCACCTGATGACGTGGTGATGGATAAGAGTGGCCAGTCACCCTTGGCCACTCACGAGGGTTTCCGCGCGGTGGCCTGTCCAACGTGTGGCGCACCCGCCCGCCGCGAGGCGGACACTATGGACACCTTCACCGACTCGTCGTGGTATTTCCTTCGCTACACCGACCCCTTCAGCAAGGACAAACCTTTTGATCCAGTTGAAGCGGCCAAGTGGATGCCGGTGGATCAATATATTGGCGGCATTGAGCACGCCATCTTGCACCTGCTCTACGCCCGCTTTTATGTAAAGGCTCTGGTGGACCTCAAGATCGCCCCAGGTGTAGAGCGCGAACCCTTCAAGCGGCTCTTCACTCAGGGCATGATTCGCCTGGATGGCTCGAAAATGAGCAAATCGAAGGGCAATCTGATTGCGCCCGAAAAGTACTACCCAACGGTGGGAGCCGACGGACTTCGCGTCTTTCACTTATTTGTTGGACCACCGGCCGATGATGTGGACTGGACCGATCAAACCGAAGAGGTAATTGACGGTTGCGCCCGTTTCATTGACCGCTTGGTGCGCCTCGCACAAGGTTTCGATGTCACTATTCACGAGGCCACGACCCCCGAGGACTTGGCGGTAACCCAAGCGGTGCACCGCACAATCGCGCGGGTAACTTCCGACCTCGATCGCTGGAGCTACAACACCGCGGTTGCGGCGTTAATGGAGTTGTTAAACACTCTTTCCAGGCAATCTCGCAGCGACGAAGGAATAAGTAAGACCACACTGGATGACGCTCTGGACACGATGTTGTTGCTGTTGGCTCCAATGGCCCCACACATCAGCGCTGAACTGTGGGAAGAGCGCCGCCCCACCGATCGTTCCGTGCACCAACAGTCCTGGCCGGTGGCGGACCCCGCGATGTTGGTCGAAGAGACGATAACGATGGTGATTCAGGTAAATGGCAAGGTTAAGACTCGACTTGAAGTAGCTCCCGGAATCTCCGAAGAGGAGGCGGGCCGACTAGCTCTGAGTACCCCTGAGGTGATTGAAGCACTGGAGGGACAACCAGCGCAACGAGTTGTGGCCCGACCCCCTCGATTGGTGAACGTCGTTAAGTAAATGGCGAGTAGCGCGAAGACCAAGAGCGAAGTCATCATCCAGGCGCCACAGTTCGACCGGCCCGAGGTGGAGATTCGAGCTTCAGCCAAAAGGAAGAAAACGGGAACGGCCCACTGGGCCGGATCGAGGATCGTGGTGCAAATCCCGGTGAGTCTGAAGGGCAAGGCTCGAACCCAATTCGTCGACGACCTCGTCAACCGACTCATCACGCAACGCCCCCAAATTGCCGCCGGAGATGTTGCCCTCGAAGAGCGCGCCCGCGTATTAGCTGAGCTCTACAACGATGGCATCATGGCCTCGTCGGTGAGGTGGGTCAGCAATCAAAAGTCGCGTTGGGCCTCATGCTCGCCCGATACCAAAGAAATTCGAGTTTCGAGTCGATTAACGCAATGCCCAGAGTGGGTGATTGACTGCGTGTTAGTGCACGAGTTAGCCCACCTACAAGAGGCCGATCATGGTCCCGAATTTTACGAACTAGCTAACCGTCATCCCCGACAAGATGAATGCGGGCTCTATCTGGAGGGCTACGCCCTCGGACTAGGCATCGCCATCCAAGAAGGCGACGTTCTTAACTAGCTTCGCCGCGAAGGAATTTTTCGAGTTCGGCGGCTAATTCATCCCCACTCGGGATGACACTACCGAGCGATGAAGAACCCTCACTGTCGACCGCCTTTTCGAGCTGCTCAACCATCTGGTTGTGATCGGAGTTGCTACCCATCATCTCTTCAACTTGGCGTCTGGCCTCATCGGCCGAGCGGCGCAGTTCCGATGAATCCAAGCTGAGTCCCGCGGTGCCGGCTAGACCATCGATGAGGGCGGCCGCGGCTTCGGGGTAGGGCAGTGATGCCACGTAGTGTGGCACGCGTGCCCAGAGCGTGACCATGTCAATGTTGACCTCCGCAAAGCCGAGTTCGAGCGCCGAGGAGATGCCGGCGGGCACCTCGATCTCTCCATCAACGGTGCCGACGCTGCTCAGCAGGTGCGCGCTCTGCGCGGGGGCGGTCCCGATGATGCGGGTAGGGCGAGTGTGGGGGGCTGGTGCGGGGAAGGCCCCAAGACCCACTACGAGGCGGATATCGAAACGACCGGCGGCGTCGGTCACAATGTCCACAAAGTCACTCCAATGAAAGTCCGGCTCGGGGCCCACTAGGAAAATCAGGTCTGCGCCGTCGCGGTCTTTGCCGTAGCGGAGTTGAATCTCGGGCCAGATGAGTTCGGTGGTCACTCCGTCGATAATGCGCGCCATGGGACGGCGTGCTCGTTGATCGATGAAGTATTCAGTATCGAAGGTGGCGAGCACTTCGGTTTCAATCGAATCCAGCATGGTATTTACCGCCGTATTGGCGGCGCCACCGGCGTCTATCCACCCTTCGAGGCTGCAAATAAGTACCGGCTCATTGAGTTCGGGGTCAGCCAGGAAGATGATCCGCTCAAAAATGTCGTCGTCCATATCCCGCCTTTCTCTCATTCCTTTCTAGTCAGTTTTTGACTTGAGGAAAAATCATAGAGAAACGATTGTAGGGGCTTTTAGCCCTAGGCTTTCCATTCGAGACCTAGGAGGATGGGCGTGGAAGTTACTTGGCTGGCGCCCCGCGCTCCCTTAGCCCTCGGGGAGCGGACCTACGATTTCGCTACCCGCGCTCTGGTCATGGGGATATTGAATCGCACAACTGATTCTTTCTTCGCTCCGGCGGCGACCTACAACTTCGATGATTTTCTGCGCCGGGCTGAACAATTAGTGAATGATGGCGCCGACCTGCTTGACGTTGGCGGTGTGAAGGCGGGGCCGGGCGTTGAGATTTCTGAGGCGGAGGAACTCGATCGAGTGGTACCGGCCATTGCGGCCCTGCGCGCACGTTTTGATCTCCCTCTCAGTATTGATACCTGGCGAGCGAGCGTTGCGGGGGCCTGTTTCAGCGAGGGTGCGGTGATTGGAAATGACATCAGTGGATTTGCCGACTCCAACTACCTCGCGGTGGCGGCCGCTCACGAGGCCACGGTCGTCGCGACGCACATCCGTCTGCGACCTCGGGTGGCGGATCCCAATCCCCACTACGACAACGTGACGGAGTCGGTAACGGACTTCTTGGTTGACCGAACGAATCAGGCCCTGTCGGCTGGTGTTGCGACTAACCGCATCATTATCGATGCGGGACTCGACCTGGGTAAGACGGCCGGACAGTCACTTGATCTTTTGCGCCATTCGAATGAATTAGCCAATTTGGGCTTCCCCCTGCTACTTTCCTCCTCGAATAAGACCTTTCTCGGGAAAATTTTCAATCAAGAGGTCACCGAACGTCGTGAATCCTCACTCGCCGCCTCGTCGATAGGCATCTCGCTCGGCTGCCGGATTTTGCGGGTGCATGACGTTGAGGGCACCGTACGGGTCCGCGATACGCTGGCTCGCATCATGGAGGCCCGATGACCCATCTGATCTGTGTCCAGGGGTCCTCGGCGACGATGGTCAACGACGAACTGCAAATTCAAGTGGCCAAGGAACTGGGTGGGTTAGATCCCTCCTTCGCCCTCGAAGACTTCACGCTGAAGAGCTCACCAGTCGATGAGCGAGACGCTCTGACCTCGTCGGCTCTCGTGGCGCTTAATTCCCCGCCCTTTCTTACCCCCAAGCGTGTGGTGGTTTTGCGAGAGGCGCAGCACCTGCTCGCGGACGCCGTGGCGCAAATAAAAATCTGGAATGAAAACCCGGTTGAGGGCGTGGTCCTTATTGCGGGGGTAGTGGGGGCCAAGAAGGGGAGCGTGGCGGGGCTGGCGCACGAGGTGATCAGTTTCGACGTGGGCAAGGCGGCAAAAGACCGCTCTCACTATATTGAAGAGCGGTTGGCGCTCTACAACCTCAAGTTGGACCGACGGGCCATTGACCAGCTCGCCGAACACTACGGTGAGGACTTAAGCCGCGTTGACAACCTCGCGCGAACACTCTCATCCATCTTTGGTACGGACGCCATAAGTTTTGAGGTAATCGAGCCCTACCTCGGTGACCAGGGCGGGGTGTACTCGTGGGATCTCACCAAGGTCATCGTTAAGGGCGACACAGCCGGTTCTATCGTGGCAGTGCGTCGGATGCTCGATTCGGGATCATCTGCAGCCCTTAAGATTCTTTCTAGTCTCCGAAACTTCTACACTGATCGGGCAAGTTTGGCCGGAAAGAACTTAAGCCTGCCGGAGGTCGTCAAACTCTTTAAGATATCTGAGCAATCCGCCAAGTATTTGATTCAAGAGTCAAAGTCGCTCCCACAAGAGAGTTTCGCGGTGGCCCTGCACCTTTTGGCCCAAGCCGATGTTGACCTCAAGGGTGGCGTTGATTATGGCAAAAATGTCGTGAGCGACCAGGACCTCACCGAATTAACGGTGCTCGAGGTTTTGGTGGCTCGACTATCGCGTCTGCACGCGAATGCGAGGCGTTAAGCCTTAGTTGACTTTAGGGAGTTGATGCGACGCATGAGGCCAGACTTTTTGTTCGCGGCCTGGTTCTTGTGAATGACGCC
>CAIKZX010000043.1 GCA_903832015.1 uncultured Actinomycetes bacterium | reverse complement strand
GTGGCGTCTCCCATGTTGAATCCAACAGTCACGATGATGCCGCACTTCTGACTGATGAAAGTGTTGATGTTTGAGGCGTAGTCAGCTGACGACTGTGAGGTCAAGTAGCTGGTCTTCATCATCGAGGAACCACCAGCAGCCATCTGAGCTGCCCTCATTCCTTCGTAGGCCGACTGGTTGAACGAGTGGTCGTTAATACCACCGGTGTCAATTACGACGCAGGCCTTAAATGTGGTTGCGGCTGAAGCGGCGGTTGCGCTCAAACTAATTGTCAACGAACCAAGCAACAGCGAAGCGGTTGCGAGGCCAGTTGAAAGGCGGGTAATGCCCTTCATAAATGTTTCTCCCTTTTGCGCTGCGACCCACCATGAACCGCAGGTAAACCTGCCCCCATTTGGATGACGATTTACATCTCGACACTAATCGGCTACCGGCCTCAGTGCGTAACGGGCGAGGCCAAGTAATTTGACCCCACGAGTCCTATATATTGCCTACGCTGGAGGGATTATGGCCGCTCAATTCATCTACTCCATGCGCGATTTGCGCCGTTTTTACCCACCCGACCGAGAGGTTCTCAAGGGCATCAACCTCTCCTTCTACCCAGGGGCCAAAATTGGCGTGATTGGCTCCAACGGGTCGGGTAAGTCCTCACTTCTGCGCATCATGGCCGGGCTCGACGACGGCTTCACCGGTGAGGCCCGTCTGACCCCGGGCTTTACGGTGGGATATTTATCGCAAGAGCCCGAGCTCGACCCCACCAAAGATGTGGTGGGTAACGTGGCCGACGGCGTTGGAGAACAGCGCGACCTCGTGGCTCGTTTCAATGAGGTCTGCGCGATGATGGGTGACCCGGAAGCCGACTTTGATTCGCTACTCAGCGAACAGGCCGATCTCCAGACAAAAATTGACGCGCTCGGTGCGTGGGATTTAGAGCGCACCTTAGAAATTGCGATGGACGCCCTGCGGCTCCCACCGGGTGACGCGGACGTCACGAAATTGAGTGGTGGGGAGAGGCGGCGAGTTGCGCTCTGCCGTTTGTTGCTCGCCAAGCCAGATCTCCTCCTCCTAGACGAGCCCACCAACCACCTAGACGCGGAGTCCGTGGCGTGGCTTGAACGCACCCTCCAGGACTATTCGGGAACGGTGGTCGCTATCACCCACGACCGTTACTTCCTCGACAACGCCGCACAATGGATTCTCGAACTTGACCGCGGCCACGGTATTCCCTGGGAGGGGAACTACTCCAGCTGGTTGGAACAAAAACAAAATCGCTTGGCCCAGGAAGAAAAAGCGGACAAGGTTCGTCAAGCCGCCCTGCAACGCGAGCTCGAGTGGATTCGCATGTCGCCGAAGGCGCGCCAGAGCAAGGGCAAGGCCCGCGTGAACTCCTTTAATGAGTTGGTCGCTGAATCAGAAGCTGCCGAGCAGCGGGCCGACAAGATGGAAATCGCCATTCCACCAGGACCTCGGTTGGGCGACGTGGTCGTTAACTCGAAGGCACTCACCAAGGCATTCGAGGATCGACTCCTCGTTGAAAATCTTGATTTCATTTTGCCCCCCGGTGGCATTGTCGGAGTCATTGGCGCCAACGGTGCTGGTAAAACAACACTCTTCAAAATGATGGTCGGCCAAGAAGAGCCCACCTCGGGAACGCTAGAAGTGGGTTCCACGGTGCAGTTCGCGTACGTCGACCAGTCCCGCGACAGCCTCGACGCCGGAGCTACCGTCTTTGACGAGATCAGCGGGGGACAAGAACACATGGTGGTCGGGAACCGAGAGATTCACGCCCGGGCCTATGTCGCCTCCTTTGGCTTTAAGGGTTCGGACCAACAAAAGCTGGTCGGTGAGATCAGTGGTGGAGAACGAAACCGGGTGCAGTTGGCCAAGGTTCTGCGCACCGGCGGAAACGTGTTGCTCCTTGACGAACCAACCAACGACCTGGATGTTGACACCTTGCGTGCGCTCGAAGATGGACTCGAAGGTTTCCCCGGTTGCGTCGTTGTTATTAGTCACGATCGCTGGTTCCTAGACCGGATTGCCACTCACGTCCTCGCCTTTGAAGGCGACGCCGAAGTTCGCTGGTTTGAAGGCAACTTCTCGGATTACGAGGCGGATCGCCACAAGCGCTTGGGTACCGACGCAGATCAGCCTCACCGAATTCGCTACAAACCACTCACCCGATAAAGCGATGCCGGGTGAAGCCGGCCTTATTTTTTCGCGTAGCTAAAAAATCCCTCGCCGCTCTTGCGGCCCAACTTGCCTTGGGTCACCATGTCACAGAGTAATTGTGGTGCCACGAGTTGTGGTTCGTGCAGATCTTCAAACAAAGTGTCGGCAATAAAGAGGGTGGTATCGAGGCCAATCAAGTCCGCTAGGGCCAGTGGCCCCATGGGATGCGCGCAACCCTCAACCATTCCCGTATCAATATCTTCGGCCGTGGCGAGGTTCGCTTCGACCAGGCGAATCGCACTGAGAAGGTAGGGAATCAGCAGGAAGTTCACAACAAAGCCCGCGCGGTCTGGCGCAAGAATGGGCTTCTTCTCGAGTTGCTCGCTCGCGAAGGCGCGGACGCGCTCGACGGTGTCAGTGCTGGTGGCCTCACCCGCAATGATCTCTACTAAGCGCAAGACCGGAACGGGGTTGAAAAAGTGAAGACCCACCACGCGGTCGGGACGCTGGGTCACACTGGCTAGGCGTGAGATCTGAATTGAAGAGGTGTTCGAGGCCAAAATAGCGTTGTCTTTTTCCAACACCCTGTCGAGTTCGCGAAATACCTCGAACTTCAACTCTTCGACTTCGGCTATCGCCTCAATCACGAGGTCGGACTGGGTCAGGGCTGCGTAGTCCAGCGAGAAGGTTAGGTTACCCAACGTGTCGTCAAATACGCCTTGAGTGATTTTGTTCGAGCCCAAAGCCCGTTCGAGTGACTTTCTGATTCGTTCTTCACCAGCGACGAGGGCGTTGGCGTCGCGCTCAATTACGGTGACCAGCAGTCCATGACGAGCACATACCTCCGCGATGCCCGCGCCCATTAACCCACATCCGATTACGCCAATATTCTTCACGGGGACCTTTCGTTGGATGCCTCCATCAGTTTAGAAGTGAGGGGGACTAGGGCGAAGTGAGTAATCTTGGTGGACAGTACCCATCAAGGAGCCGAAGTTGGAAACCGTAAACATAATCGTTGAGATCCCCCGAGGATCACAAAACAAGTACGAATACGACCACGAAACTCACCAAATCATGTTGGACCGTCACCTGATCGTGGCCATGGGTTACCCCGCTGAATACGGATTCTTCCCCGACACTTTGGGCGGTGACGGTGACCCCCTCGACGTGCTCGTTTTGACCGAGTACCCCACCTTCCCGGGCTGTCAGATTGAGGTCAAGGTCTTGGGGATGTGCATCATGACCGACGAAAAGGGCGAAGACGCCAAGTTGCTCGCGGTGCCCAGCTACGACCCGAAGTGGAAGTCCGCTACGGACATCTCTGATGTACCGAAGGCCACCTTGGACACGATTTCT
>CAIKZX010000042.1 GCA_903832015.1 uncultured Actinomycetes bacterium | reverse complement strand
GGCCAATTAACCACAGGGACTGAGTCGGGCTGGGGAGATTTGAACTCCCGATCTCTCGGCCCCCAGCCGAGCGCTCTAGACCAAACTAAGCCACAGCCCGCGAAGGTTCAATCTTAGCCGCCGGCGGCGGCGGTGAGACTCTCAACTTCATCGGTAGGCTCAATCCAAGTGGTTCCCCATTCACTACGGCGAACTATCTCGCCATTTACTGCCACGACCACGCCACGGGAGACGATTCCTTGTCGCTCGAGAAGGCTATCCACACAAATTCGTTCGATCTCGTATTCGACGCCACTAATTTTCACTGAGTATTCCTTGCACAAGATGCGAAGTTTCTTTCGCGGTCACGGGTGCCAACGTAACCCCATGTCGAAAGTGTCCAGATGAGTATGCGACCTTTGAGCCATCGATCCGCTCTAAAAACGGGTCATTGGTCATCGAAGCGGGTCGCAGTCCCCGACGAAAAGTCGTAATCGATGCAGTTTCCAAGAAGGGGAGGAGTTCGATTGCGTCACGAAGGAGTCGCTCAAGTTCGCCGGCCTCCACCCCGAGGGTTGACTTTTCCTCACTCGATGCGCCGATAACGAAAGTACCGTTTCCGCGATTTACAACGTAAAAGTCTCGACCACGAATGAACGCTCGAATCATTGGGCCAGACCAGATTTCGGTTGATTCAAGGAAGACGGTAATTCCACGAATTGGACGAACCGTGTTGTGCGTTGCGGGGAATCGGTCACTGAGCACCGCTGCACCGGTAGCGAGAACAACGGCCGCGAACTCCTCGGCACCTTGCCCCGTGCGCACGACGCCATTTGGCGTGCACTCCAAAACTTCCATTTCAAGTAGCCGAACACCGCGGCCGCGTAATTCTTCAAGTAGGTGGGGGACTACGAAATCAGGCTCAAGCCAGGCGTCGCCTGGCATAAATAGTCCATCAGAGACATTTGGGTGTAGCCCACGGAATAGGTCCACATGGCTGGCCTTATCGACGTGCGATGACTCGCCGCCTTGTTTACGGACAACATTCCCAAGTTGACCCAGCTGCCGTTTGTCCGAGGCGTCCCAACCGACGTACAGGGTTCCAACCTGCTGGAGGGTGATGGGCGGTAATTGAAGAATTCCGAGCACTTCTTGCCACGCAGGGATTGCGCGTAACTGGAGGGCGTAGCTGTCAGTCTCATTGGGTCGCATTTCTGCGGTGGGGGCGATCATTCCGGCCGCTGCGTATGTCGCCCCTTTGCCCGGCGAAGGGTCAAAAATCGTGATTTCAACATCAGGTAACTGAAGCAGCTCCAAAGCGGTGACCAGGCCAACGATCCCGCCTCCGACAATCGCGATTTTAGAAACTTGATCCATTGACCCAGCCTAAAGCCTTCGTATCATCGATATCGTAGATTCGACAGTTGGGGAAATGATGCATGAGTTCGCGGACATAATTAAACATCTAGAAGATGCCGAAATGGGGCTAGACGATCTCATATTCGAAACACTGAAAGAGCAAATGTCGACAATGGATTCCGAATCCGCAAAAGAGGTGGAAAAGCGGCTCGCCAAATCCAAGCGGTCCGTAGTCAAAGCGATAGCCGTCCTCAAAGGTGTCGAATTCAATTCGCTAGGGGACTAGGTCGTTGAGAAAATCAATGACGAGTCTTAAGTTCACATAGTTTCGACCGTCAAAATCGAACAAGAGCTTGTCCGTCCCATTCGTACGGAAGCCTCCTCGCGCTACAAACATCGGGAATCTATTTCGAAGGATCGCCAACTGCTCACTTGATGGGAGTTGATGAACAAGGATCGAGGCAGTACCGGGTGTAAATACCACTTCGCGGTAATTCTTATAAAACCGAACTATTTCGCGAACCGCACCTTCGGCCGTGTCGCACAGTTTCACAAGAGCGAAGTCTGGCTTGTTGATGTACTGCCCGTCAATGATTTCTTCTTGGATAAAATTTTCCAATCGAGTCCAAAAGGATCCTCCAGGTTGATCCAAAAAGACCACCGGAGCCGGCTCCATTTTTCCGGTATGAAGCAACGTGAGCACTTCAAATGCTTCATCCAGCGTTCCGAATCCTCCTGGCAACACCACGAATGCGTTGGAGGGCCGAGTCATTGAAACCTTACGGGTGAAGAAATTACTCATCTCCACAAGCTTCTTTTCGCTGTCAATGTATGGATTTGGAAATTGCTCGAAGGGAAGTTCAATATTTACTCCCAGGGTGGACGCAAATCCAGCTCCCTTAGTGGCCGCCTCCATAATCCCTGGACCACCCCCAGAAACAACCAGCCATCCAAGATCGGCCATGGTTCGCGAGAAATCCTCCGCAAGTTTGTACAAAGGGTGTTCTGGCTTGGTGCGTGCGGAACCGAAAACAGCCACCTTGCTCAACCCTCGGTGACGTTCGAACATGGCGGCGCCCGCAAGAAGCTCGCCGAATGCACTTACCGCCAGAGCGAATTCGTCCGGTGACACCACGCCGCTGTCTAGGTAGGTCTTGCGCATCATCCCCAATGGATCATTCATAGCTGGAGAATAGTCAAACATTAGTTTTCTCCACAAAAAAGGCGATCAACTTCAGACAGTTCGTCGACAACTAATAACCAGATAACCCTGCCTTCTTCACGCATCGCCTCAAAATCACAAAGGGCTTGAGCCATGAACAAATCGTGGAATGAATAACGTCGTCCAGAAATGCGCTGAGGCTCGCCTTTGGGCCGAACCACTACTTGCAGTGTCGCCATATTTGCAGGACCGCCCTTGAACAACTGTCCTGTCGAGTGGAGATAACGCGGTCCTATATTTGCTGAAGTTGCCCCAAACTTTGACGTCACCACGGTTCGCAGACTACTGACCTGAGAATACGCCTCAATCGGGCAGTAGATATTGAGCTCACGGATTGAGGCAGACTCGAAGGACTTGTTGACTTGCTCGGAATCGCCGAAATCTTGGATTTCGAACTCATTCGTTGCCAGTGTGGTCAAAACATTTTTCTTGGCAATCTCTACATCCGGCTGGTTGAATGGATCGACACCCAAAAGATCGGCGGCGAAAATAGCCACCAGATGCCAGAACAGAATCGAACGAGGCTGAAGGGGGCTAGCGCCACCATTCCAATAGGGAATGAGTCCACGCCCCGCCTTTCCCGTGGTTTCGGCGATCAGCTGCTCGAGCCAGAGCGCACTACCAGATGACAGCGGGTCGCTTGGGAGAGCGAATAGTGCTTGCGTAGATTCACCAACTAAATCAGTTGCCTGCGCCCAAGCAGCTTGCACGAGTTCAACGGTCAATTCGTTCTTGGTGAGTTCACTTCGCAATTCATCAACCGACCAACCGCCATAGATAGCGGGAATGAGGCCAAAGGGTGACAGGGCGGAAAAACGTCCGCCCGTGCATGGATCACCCTCCACGACTCGTGCACCAATCGACTTGCCCAATTCCCCCAAAGAGGTGCCGGGATCGGTGATGATGACCAGGTTCTCGGCCTTTAGACCGTTCGCAAGAGCATGCGCTAAGAGTGCTTGTGTCTCAATTGTGGTGCCGGACTTAGAAGACGCAACTACAACGCACTCATCAAATGTGCATCCACGAATCGAATCTGGTGAAGAGGTATCGAGGACCTTGAGCGAAGAGTTCCCTTTTGCCTCAGCATAGAAACGGGCGGGAGATGACGATCCACCCATGCCAAAGAGAAATGTCATTCCTGTATTGACGGGCAGGGATCTAGCTGTTTCATCCAACCAAGTACCGAGGTAGCGCTGAACGTGGTGGACCCACCCTAAAGAGTGAGTTGCC
>CAIKZX010000041.1 GCA_903832015.1 uncultured Actinomycetes bacterium | reverse complement strand
GGCTAGTTCCTCCCTACACCGTGACTCGAGATGGCTACACCTTCGAGGCGGCCTACGAACACGACTTCGCCAATCGCGAAGACCCGGGGGTGGAGGCGGGAATTCGTCCGCTCATTCAACGTCGGCGCTTGACATACCGCTACATCGCCCCTTTTCACCTAGAACTATCTATTGAGTTCTTGGACGCCGGCGGAACTAATGTGATTGGTTTCTTCCTAACCCCGCAAGATGCCGAAATGGTCCGCATCTATTCGACACTGTGGCGTAATGATCTTGAATTTTCTGAACCGTTGATGCAGGAGGCGGTCGACTTTGAGATGGCGGTAGTTGAAGAGGACCTGGCGCTTCAGCAGAAATTTAAGAATCTCTCCATGCCACTGAACATCACCACCGAGATTCACACTCGGGCCGATAAGACCACTATTGAGCTTCGACGAATCCTCGAGGACTTCGTAGAGGCCGCTTCACAGTGACTTGCCGTCATGTTTGATTTCCAAGGCAAGAAAGTCTTAATCACGGGCGCAGGTGCACGCAACGGAATCGGATTTGCCAGCGCCAACCTTCTCGCTTCGCTTGGAGCGGCGGTCTACATCACCGCCACCACCGACCGCGTGCACGAGAGAGTGGCCGAACTTCGAGGCGAAGGATACGTCGCGTTCGGTTCTATTGTCGACCTGACTGACGAAGCGGCGACCAAAGTCGTGTCGAACCAGGCGATTGGTGAACTCGGTGGTCTAGACGTTTTGGTCAATAACGCCGGCATGACCTCACAACATTCTCACGCCACGGTCGCGAGTGAATCGGGGGGAATTGACGAGATGGACCTGTCCGGTTTTCAGCAGTCGCTCCTGCGCAATGTGGCCTCTGCTTTTTCTTTGACGAAGTTGGTAATCCCCGAGATTCGAAGGTCTCCCCACGGCCGAATCATCATGATGGCGAGTATTACTGGCCCCCACATGGCGATGCGCCACCAAGTGGCCTACGCCACCTCCAAGGCGGCCATGGTGGGTATGACTCGTGCGTTGGCGCTCGATGAGGCCGAAGGTGGCGTTACCGTAAACGCCATTGCGCCGGGTTGGATAGCCACCGACTCGCAAACCGAAGAAGAGGCCCGGCAAGGGCTCCTAACGCCAATGAGGCGATCCGCACAGGCTGACGAAATTGCTTCGGCAGTTGCGTGGCTCGCCTCATCGGGTGCAAGTTATATCACTGGCCAATCCATCGTCATTGATGGTGGAAATTCACTCTCGGAAGAGCACTAGGCAGTTTCTCGGTGCTTAGAAGATTGCTTCGCAGCCCTTAATGAACTTCGTCAGGGCGGCCGATGGCTTCACTGAAACCGGGGCGGTCTGCACCATGATGATGTACTTGTGGAAGACAAAGGCGTCCAGACGCACACTCTTGGCGCTCATGGTTGAACCCAAACCGTCCTCTTTACCGTTACCAAAGTCGAGGTAGCTGGTGGTGTTCACAGTGGGGGTGGCGGTCATGGCGCCATCGGAATCTTTAACCATCCACTGCATGTAGCGCTGAGCGGTCCAAGTCTTCTTGCCACCAGCTTGTACCGAGAGCTTGGCAATGTCGGAAGGGGTAACGCAACTCACCACGAGAGCCTTCGCGCCAAAGTCAATTGTTTCGCCTAGGGCGTTCATAGCGTTAGCGGAAGCCTTTTGGTAGTTGTACTGCGTAATTTTGGGTGCGGTGGCCTGGGAGAATCCGTAGGACTTAATCGTTGACAGCGTTAGCTGACCGCACTTGTTAGCGCTGGCGGCGGAAGCAATGGTGCCAGTAGCGGCGAAAGTTAACGAGCCCGCGAGCAACGCGGTTGATCCAATCAAAGCGGTAATACGGCGCATAGGGGTTCTCCTCTAGTTGGGGTCGGCGTAGAGCCGAAATGAAATAATACGATAATCAGTTAAGAAAAAGGTAAATGCGTCCTGAGAAGCCGTTAATTGTCTTAGTCAATTGTGAAGGGCTTATGAACCTGACCCAGAGTGATCCCAGCCGAGTGTAAATCGGGAGATTCGCCACGTGCCAACTGGGCCTTGAGGGCGGCGCGTTCCCAGCGCTCTTCCACCTTGCCGTACTGCCAATACAGCAGTGCGGCGGCCCAGATGGTGACGAAGAGCCCAACGATGGTGAACCCCGCACTGTTGATGTTGAATCGGGCGGCGTAATTCCACACTCCACCGTGCAGATTTAGCTGGGTGGTTAGCACCTGCATCAGTTCGAGGGTGCCGATGTAGAGGGCCACAAAAACACTTAGTCCCGTAATGGTGATGTTGTAGTACACCTTGCGAACTGGTTTGGAAAAGGCCCAGCCGTAGGCGAAGTTCATAAATGATCCATCGATGGTATCGAGCAAACTCATACCCGCAGCAAACAGGATGGGCAGAGACAGAATCGCCCAAAAGGGGAGGCCACTAGCCACGGAGGTTCCCGCCAAGACGAGGAATGCGACCTCAGTCGCGGTGTCAAAGCCCAAGCCAAAGAGAATGCCCAGCGGGTACATCTTTCCCGGTCGATCAATGGAGCGCGCGATGGGACCAAAAAAGCGCATCATCAGTCCACGGGAGTTGAGGTGCTTTTCTAATTCTGAGTCATCAAATTTTCCCTGACGCATTTGAACGAAGAGCTTGATAATGCCAATCAAAATGACCAAGTTCAAGATAGCGATGAGGTAGAGGAAACTGCCCGACACCAGCGTCCCTACCAACCCGCCGTAGTGGTGCAGCGGTGAATTGCTATTGCGAACCTGAACGCCCAAAGCGTGAGCGCCGAGGCCCAATAAAACAGTGAGCGCGAAGACCACCGAAGAGTGACCTAACGAAAAGAAGAACCCCGTCGACATTGGTCGCTTGCCCTCGGACATAAATTTGCGAGTGGTGTTATCGATCGCGGCGATGTGGTCAGCGTCAAAGGCGTGACGCATACCGAGGGTGTAGGCAAGGACCCCGGTCCCAATACCCAAGGCCCCCTTCGCGGCCACGTGATAGTGGTGCGAAGTGGCGAGAATTAAGAGACCCCAGCCAACTACGTGCAGCAGGAGAATGAAGCCAAACATGCTCGTTAGGGAACGTTTTTCGGCGGGGCTGAAGCTGTCGAGAACACGGACGCGGACACTGGGGGCTGAGGTTGTCACGGGCTTATCTTAACGAGAATTGTTCGCATTAATGCGGGCGGCGAAGTGGGCGGTAGGTGTGGCCGCTGGCAAACATAAATTATGGGTAATTCAACGAAAAAGGGTGTAATGATGAAGTAGTGAAGATAAATCGACCTGGCCTGTATCTATTGAGTGGACTGCTACCAGTCCTACTTCTCTCCACCTCCGCTGGCGCGGCCCCAACCAGCGGCCCTCTCTACGGCACACCGGTAACGATGGACCAGAGCACCATCAACTTAAGCGAGTCACTAAGTACTGACGCGACGGGTTGGGTGGTCTCATTTGATCAGTACGACCAGACCGGCCAGCTAGCTCAGTACACCGTAACGACCGACACCGGTGACAGCTGCACCGTGATGACGGCAGATGTGGGTGCGCAAGAGAGTTGCGTACTGAACCTGGTGAATGGAGATTCTGGCGTCACGCCAACTATTTCTGAGGTCACCTACGCCCCCGTTGTAGCCATGGCCAGCGGGACATTGAATAATGGTGGGCCTCTCGGTATGGGTGACGTCACTCCGACCACACTCTCCGCAGACCAAGCACCGGTCGTACTCGACACGGCAAACGCCACCGTGGGCGACAACGGTGATGAGAT
>CAIKZX010000040.1 GCA_903832015.1 uncultured Actinomycetes bacterium | reverse complement strand
GACGGCAAGGTCTGGGTCCTGCCCGTCGAGCAAGTCGTGCGAGTGCGCACTGGCGAGCGAGGAGCAGAAGCGATTTAATCGCCGCTCACTTGGAAGAACACGAAAGCAGCGGGCGTCCGAGGCGCCCGCTGCTTTTCGTTTCCTATGCACTGATCGAGCGACCGTTGTTCTTCGTCTCCTCGTGAAAGAACAACGCTGTGTATCTGAGGTGTATTATATGTGTATGACTCGAACAAACATTGAGATTGATGATGTTGCCTGTGCTGCAGTCATGAAGCGGTTCAATCTCAAGACGAAGCGCGAAGCGGTCAACTTCGCGCTCAATCTGCTCGCAACAGAGGCGATGACCCTTGATGAGGCTCGGAGCATGCGTGGGTCTGGGTGGATTGGTGATTTGGACGAGATGCGAGACAGTCGAGTTTCGTGATTCTGATCGACACCTCGGCATGGGTTGAATTTCTCCGAAATACCGGCAGTCAGATCTGTGAACAGGTCGATCGCTTGCTTGAGCGCGAGACGTACGTTTGTGAGCCGGTGGTGATGGAACTTCTCGCAGGAGCCCGCAACGACGCACAATTGACCGAGCTGCGGCGCCTCTTGGCTCGGTGCACAACGCTGCAAACGACCTCCGCTGATTTTGAAATGGCAGCAGCAATCTTTCGCCAGTGTCGGCGTGGCGGTAAAACTCCGCGCAAGATGCTGGACTGCCTGATTGCCGCGATCGCCATCCGCAATGACGCCTCACTACTGCACTGCGATCAGGACTTTCTTGCCATCGCCGAGCACTCTTCCTTGAGTCTTGCCACTATCTAAGGCTCGAGGCGAGAGGGGTCGATTACTTCCCCAAAGGACGAGGGGCATCGAGGAGGCGAATCCCGACCTCCCAACGACTTGGTTTCCCATCGCTCCACAGTTGCTCAAGGACTCGCTGGAGTCGCGTTGGGTTCGCCGGCGTTTCCTCACCACCAAAGACGAGGCGTCTCGTGAGCTCATCATTTGGTGCGTGGAGATCCAAGGGTTCGAACAGCGACTGGAAGGTCACGATGCGACTATCTGGACCTAGGTGCTCTCGAAGTTGGCGGTCGAGCATCCAGGTTTGGATGGACAGCACTCGGCGCTTCGTCGTTGGCCATCGGCGCTGGACCTCATCACGCAACACCTCGAAGGTGGCGAGGAGGGCTTCGACAGAGAGGTCTGCTCCATGGGGAATATGGAGACCAATTGCCTCGTCGCCTTCGAAGAACCCGTCACCTCGCGCATGTTGATGTGACTCGGCAAGCCAAGGATCTGGGCCGAGTTGGTGCGTGCCAAGCTCAATGCGATGGGCGTGGAGTTCCACCACTTCTACGTAGCCGCCGCAGAGTCCATAGAGCTGCCACCAGCCGCTTAGGACTCCGAGGCGTCCAGTGTGTGCCCGAAAGAGCCGCACTTGCGTACCAGTTGAGTGAAGGGTCTTCGTCGTGACCTGCTTGCTCACACCGAACTTCTCGAGTGATGCTTCGGCCAAGGGTTGGAGCACGGCCAAGGTGGCCAAGATGAAGGATTGGCGGTCGGCATCGCCATCAGGGAAGTAGCGAACTGGAGTTATTGACTCCCACGTACCAACTGCTTCGGTGGCGAGGCCGGCAATGAGGCCTCTCGAGCTCTTTGATGAGAGGACCTTTGTCACTGCCGTGGTCGCTTCTTCCAGATCGAGACCGGTGAGCCCGAGCCGACCAAGTGCTGACGCGACGTCGACGTTATCGACGAGGGCCCAGCCTTCAGGTGTTATCTCAGGCAGGTCTTCGGTCAGCCCATGGGGGCGAGGATCAATGGGCACCCTTGCGTGGTCAACCAGCTTGCGACTTGACCGCAGCGGCTGCTTTGGCCGCTGCGTCAGCATCACCGAGATAGCCCTTCGAGATGACGTTCAACTCATCGTCGAAGCGGTAGTGGAACGGGATGCCCGTTGGGATCTCCAAGTCGACGAT
>CAIKZX010000039.1 GCA_903832015.1 uncultured Actinomycetes bacterium | reverse complement strand
TGCCACAACTGGCAGTGTCGATCTCACTTCGCTCGGACTTGAATCTCAACTTGCCCTGCCCCAGGCCAAAATTTCTTTGCCAGGAGCTCCGGCAGGAAACGTGACCATTTCGATGGCGTGGACCGCCACCTATGACTTGGCCTGCACGACGAATGGCCAAGCGGCGGTGGATCCAAACACCACGACAACCACCACAACGACTCCGACCACCACCACCACGATGGCGTCGACCACCACAACAACGGTGCCAATGACCACTACTACGACGCAACCCCTCGCGGTCACCGGCTCGAATACCCGTCAGGATGCCATGCTGGCCGTAGACATGCTGGCCGGTGGGTTTGTGGCGATGTTGTTCGTTCGCCGGCGTAAGTCGCACAGTTAATTGCGGTTTCCACGCTCGGCCAGAGGTCGGGCGTGGAAACCGCAACTTTCCAAGAACCCAAGCTCGTAGAATGAACCTATGAGCCAGCACCCCACGCCACGGTCCACCGACGTCACTTTGGGAAAGGGTCGGGCACCAGCCCGAGCGATGCTGCGCGCCATGGGTTTGCAAGACGGCGACATGGTGAAGCCCCAAATCGGTGTGGCCTCGAGCTGGAATGAAGTGACGCCCTGCAACCTGCCTCTGGAGCGGCTCGCCAAGCGAGCGAAGGTCGCGGTGCGAGACTCCGGTGGCGTGCCCTTTGAATTCGTGACCATTGCCGTTTCTGACGGAATCTCGATGGGTCACGAGGGCATGCGTGCTTCACTCGTCTCACGAGAGGTTATTGCCGACTCAGTGGAAACAGTGATGCACGCCGAGCGCTTTGACGCCATGGTCACCCTGGCCGGATGCGAC
The DNA here is from genome assembly GCA_903832015.1 of uncultured Actinomycetes bacterium. Lineage (GTDB taxonomy): Bacteria > Actinomycetota > Acidimicrobiia > Acidimicrobiales > RAAP-2 > RAAP-2. Next base: position 1,848 of record CAIKZX010000039.1, on the reverse strand, counting down.
AAGTCTCTGCCGGGTATGTTGATGGCCGCCGCGCGCCTAGATGTTCCAAGTGTTTTTCTATACGGCGGCACGATTATGCCGGGTTACCTCAATGGCGAAGCCCTCGACATCACCTCAGTCTTTGAGGCGGTAGGCGCGAACGCCGTGGGCAAGATGAGCGATGAAGAACTCAAGGCCATCGAATGTGCCGCGTGCCCTGGTGAAGGAAGTTGTGCCGGTATGTTCACCGCCAACACCATGGCCAGTGTCGGCGAAGCCCTCGGAATGTCATTGCTGGGCTCGGCCTCGGCTCCTTCGATTGACGGACGTCGTGACGAGTTCGCCTATGCCTCGGGACAGGCCGTGTTGAATCTCTTAGACCTGGGAATTACCGCCCGCCAGATCATCACCAAAAAATCACTGGAGAACGCCATCGCCATTGTCATGGCGCTCGGTGGATCGACGAACGCCGTTCTGCACCTACTGGCCATTGCGCACGAAGCACGCGTTGAACTGGAGCTAGAAGACTTTAACAAGATTGCTAAGCGCGTCCCGCACATTGCCGACACCAAGCCGCACGGTAAGTATCACATGAGCGACCTTGACCAGATTGGGGGAGTGCCGGTAGTGCTCAATCATCTCTTAGAGGCGGGACTCTTGCACGGTGATTGCCTGACGGTGAGTGGAGAGACTATGGCGGAAAACCTCGCGGCCTTTAACGCCCCCGCTCCTGACGGGGAGGTGGTACACCCTCTTTCTAACCCGATTCACGCCCAAGGTGGCATTGTGGTGCTCTCGGGGTCCCTCGCACCTAAGGGCGCGGTCGTCAAGGTGGCCGGAATTGACAAACTTCAATTCACTGGATCGGCGCGAGTCTTTGATGGTGAAGACGCGGCAATGACCGCCATTATGGCGAATGAAATTCAGCCCAATACAGTCGTCGTCATCCGCTACGAAGGTCCTAAAGCCGGCCCGGGAATGCGTGAAATGCTGGCCGTAACCGGCGCAATGAAAGGGGTCGGTCGAGGAGCGGACTGCGCTTTGATTACCGATGGGCGCTTTAGCGGTGGGACCCACGGCTTCTGCGTTGGTCACGTGGCGCCCGAAGCCCTGGATGGGGGACCCATTGGATTAATTCAAGATGGTGACACCATCGCCATTGACTGCGAAGCGTTAACGATTGACCTACTCGTGGAGTCAGCTGAGCTCGATCGCCGCCGCCAAGACCAAAAGCCATTTATTCCTCGCTACACGACCGGAGTTCTCGAGAAGTTTGCTCGACTCGTACAGGGCGCCGAAAAGGGTGCGGTCACCACCCGCTAAAGAGTTGTGCCCCGGGTGACCAATGTGGCAAGATGAGTAAGTGAAAATGAACCTACGAGTGGTGGTAGTGCTAGGCGCGCGGCGCCGGTAACTCGACCTTCTCGTCGTACCGGAGCCTCCCAAAAGGGAGGTTTTTTGTTTATTGAAGTGAAAGGACAGGCAATGAAGCTCACTGGTGCACAGGCTCTTATTAAGAGTCTCGAGCAAGAAGGTGTCGAGACTATTTTTGGTCTTCCCGGTGGAGCGATTCTTCCCGCCTACGATCCAATCCGAGACTCCTCTGTCCGTCACGTACTGGTTCGTCACGAACAGGGCGCGGGCCACATGGCCGAGGGGTACGCCCTCGCCACGGGAAAGCCCGGAGTAGCCATTGTGACTAGTGGACCCGGCGCCACCAACATTGTGACCCCAATCGCTAACGCCTACATGGACTCGACCCCGCTGGTGGAGTCTTATTCATCTGAGTAGCAAATCTATCACTTGCATCAAAAAGACCAGCACCATTTAAAGAATCAACAATTTTATTCATTTGATCTTCTTTAGATA
>CAIKZX010000038.1 GCA_903832015.1 uncultured Actinomycetes bacterium | reverse complement strand
GTGGTGAAAGCGGTCGCCGCCGCCGTTGAAAAAGCCGCGCGAAAGTCCTAGCTCTTAAACGCGGTCGGTACCGCGGAAATTTTTGGAATTCGCATTCGAGCGGTCGCACAACCAGGACTTGGGTGGTAGTACGCGGCGATACCTAAGTCGCAAGCAACTGACAGGAACATGAAGGCGTCTTCCGGGCTAAAGTCCCACTGGTCGACCAAAAGACGCATGGCCTCGTCACACGCCGCGTTTAGGGCGTCATCAATATTGTCTGGCGAAGTACCGTGGGTGTAGATGGAGTCACTCGTCTCGGTAATGGGCCACTGGCTCCGCCGTCCCTTTATAAGGTCAACCGAGATAACGCCTGTTCCACCGATTTCTACTCCTGTGCCGCAGATTTCTCCGTCACCCATTGATGCGTGCATGTCACCAATCGCCAACTGCCCACCCGATTGAAAAACAGGTAGATGCACCACTGCGCCAATCCCATTCATGTGATCGTCAAGATTCCCACCATGGCGCCCGGACTCGAAGGTCGAAATATTGCCCGATTCAGGAGATACGCCAATGACCCCGAACATCGGACGAACAGGGAACTTCACTCGCTCATTCATCGAAATCACCCCGTCGTGCACCTGATAGATCCTCGTGACCGGACTCTTCACCTTCTCATGTAATTGTCCCCATCCGGGAATCGTCATGGAAGCCCCCTGGGCGTTGGGTCGAATATCAAGTAGGTGCACACTCAGCATGTCCCCGGGCTCGGCTCCATTCACCGCAATAGGGCCGGTGGCCGAGTTAATTCGATTGAGGTCGAGCTTGTCCAAGGTGTCGGTCTCGCTTGTGACCTGCCCGGTGAAGCAGTCCCAGGTCTCAATCTCAATAATGGCCCCGGGATCAACTCTGAGTGCTGGTTCGTTATTTTCATCAAAGGACCAAATACTGGTCTCTCGGTCAAGTCGGAAGTTGGGTTCCATGGAGCCTCCTTGTTTAAAAAGCAGAACTACCCAAACAATAGGCTGTTTTGTGATCTGATTGTTTCAAATAGGAAACCTTCCGCTCATCCCGCCGTTAACCTTTGGGCTCTAACGTTGACGGGACAGGAGGAAAATATTTATGAAACCACTTCGCTCCGCCGTAATTATTTGCGCCGTGCTCTTTGGCGCCTTCGCGGTCCCCACTTCAGCCAATGCTGCAATCAAAGTGAAAATCACCTTCACTAGCCCAACCGCTTCGTCCATTTATCCCTCGGCTACTTTCACCCCTTCAGCCACTAGCACCTCCGGGCACACCTTGGGCAATGGCATTACCGCCACCATCAACGATTCCTCCTCTCCCGTCTGCACAATGGCGACCGATGGTTCGTACACAATCACCTTTACGGATTATGGTCAGTGTTTGGTAACTTACGTTGACGCCCCCACATCACTAACCAGCCAGGGTGTAGCCCATCAAGTTATAAAGATTGCCGCTGTTACAACGGGTGGTCCATCCGTCACCGGTTTCGCCAATATCGGGAGCGCAGTTACTGGCGCAATAGGGACCTGGGACGGCTCCTGTACCTCCTTCCAGTACAACTGGGGCGCAGATGGGGTTGCCGTGACATCACTCGCGACTCCTAACGAAGATGGGTCGACCGGTCCGTACACCATTCCTTCATCCCTACTCCACAAGCACCTCCGACTGCGAGTCACCGCTCTGTGCACAGTCAACAGCGTTAGTGTTCCTATCTCGCGCGTTTCACCCGTTTCATTGGTTCGTACGCGGCTGCGGATTGTTACCAGCCAGCCAGCTGTGAGCGGCAACACAACTCATGGCAACACCCTCACTGCAGTGACTAGTGGCTGGACCTCAGGTGTGACCTTGACCTACCAGTGGTACCGCGCCGGCACCGCAATTAGTAGTGCTACTCACAACACGTACACCACAACTTTGGCTGATGTTGGCCAGCACCTGCGAGTTGTAGTGAGTGCCAGCAAGCTGGGCTATCACTCGACTCAACGAATCTCTAAAAACATCCTTATCAAGTAAACGCAGCGGTTAAACAGAAAAGCCGGCAGCCCAAGGCTGCCGGCTTTTCTGTTTAAGGCGAAAACTACTGAGTTTCGAGCCCCTGGGCCAATTTCGCTCCGACTGTCTCGCTACGTGGCATAGCGATCAAGGCACCAATAACAGCTATCGCAACATAGATTCCAACGTAGATGTAGTAGGTGCTTCCGGGGAAGGACTGGCCTGGCTTGATTGACTCCCAAACGCCGTATCCCATGACGAGTGCTCCAATGTAGGGAATGACAATGTGGCGGATTGGATTGAAACTAGTGCGGTCCTTCTTGAAAATATAAACCGGCAGCAACAAACTGCTCAGGGTGTACACAATCAGAATTGGCACCGTAGAGATTCCAGCCTCGTCACCAGAAATTGTGGTGGAGTTGTGGAGAATCAGGTCCAAAACAATCGTTACCAGGGCGGTAGCGCCCACGTAGACGAGCATTGCGACATACGGCACACCAGTCTTGGGTGAAACCTTTGCCACCGCACTGGGCAATAGACCCGCTCGGGCCCCGTGGTAAAAGTAACGTGTCGCTGGCAATGATGCTGCGATGATGCCACCCAGCGCACTGGAGAGTCCGACTATAAACAATAAAGTGTTGAGCCAAGGCGCAAAGTGTTGCGTCAACGTTGCAAACGGTGATGGGTCCGCGTAGGTTGACAGGATATTGATTCCGTGAGCCGCACCATAGATGTGCTCAAAGCCCACCACCAGTGCGTAGGTTGCCACGAAGAACACCACCATGCAGACCAGTACCGAAATCAAAATTGTGCGAGGAATCGTGCGCTTGGGGTCCTTGGCCTCTTCACCCAATGGGCCCGAATTCTCCCAACCTACGAAACCAAACACCGCAAAACTGAAGGCCAAGCCGCTCATACCTTTAAAGCCCAGGCCGTTTACCGAGTGAAATGGTGCGGACATCTGCGAACCCGAACGGATGAAGACAATGACGCCAAGTACCACCAATACCGCCGCCTCTAAGACGAAGAGGGCGAAGGCGATCCGGACCGATACGCCCGTTCCGCGCAGAAGGAAGGGAATGGCGAAGGCTAAGGCGACAATCGAAACCCAAATCCACGATGCGGGTGACCATCCGTAGTGGCCTTGCATCCAGCCACCAAAGAAGGTCGCGAGAGATGAAATCGACACGGGGTAGGCCAAGAGCAGCAAGTAGAAGGTGACGGAACCTAAAAAGGTGCCCGTCGATCGACTACGAGTCTCTCCAGATCGAGTGATGAAGCTGATGAAGCTTCCGGCACTCGGAATTCGCTTCGTGAACTCCGAAACGCTCATTCCCACGCAGAGAATGGCCACGGCGGCCAAAACGAAAATCCAAGGTGCCGCAGTACCCATACTGGCGACCAGGAAAGGCACCGTTAGAAACACCGACAAAGCCGGTGCGATATTCGCCAAAGTACTGGCACTGGTCTGGAACAGGCCTAGTGAATTACTGGGTAACTTCCCGAATTCATCGGCCGTAAGACCAGACTTGGTTACAACTTTCTTATCTGACATCTTGCCCCCTTATGGCAATTAGTTACTGCACTTACCTTGACGACTACTCGTCGCCAAAGACCACGGCACCGCTCGATACGGTGAGATCAACACTGGTGTCGCCAATACTTGATGACGGAATCGTAAACAAGTCCTGATTAAGCACCACCACATCAGCCTGCTTCCCTACCTCAAGGGTTCCCAAAATGTCCTCGTCGCGGTTGACGTACGCAACGCCTTGAGTGAATGCGCCTAGTGCCTCGCCAATGGTTAGGGCCTCATCAGGTCGAAAGGGAACGGTGCACTCACGCGCACCGGGGCGTCCATACTTTGGAGCGGCGGTTCGATTTACCGCTGAGTGCATTTCGTAAATTGGGTTCGGGCTAGAGACGGGCCAGTCACTCCCAAAGGCCAGTCGCGCACCGTTACTCTGGAGTGTGTTGATTGAGTACTGCCAATTGGCCATATCGTCATCAACGAATGGCAGGGTTAGGTCGTCCATCTGGGGGTCGTGCATGGCCCACAGTGGTTGGAAGTTCGCAACCACACCAAGTTGACCAAATCGCTTTACATCTTTGGGATTGACAAATTGAAGGTGGGCCATGTGGTGTCGACCTACTTGGCGACGTGATTCGGGCAAGCTCTCAATGGCGTCAAGAGCCGTAGAGATTGCGAAATCTCCGAGCGTGTGAAAGTGGACTTGAAACTGGTGATCATCCAGAGTCTTCACAATCTGTTTGAGTTCCTCAGCGTCAATGAAGAGTGACCCCTTGTGGGTTCCGTTGGCACCCGGCGCGCCCACGTAAGCACGACTCATCGCGGCGGTGAAAGTTTCGCAGACGCCATCCATCATCATTTTGATGCTGGTCGCTCGAAAAAGACCCTCGCCCGCTCGTTCGCGACGACTCTCTAGGTTGGCCAACTGGCCTGCTCCCGCACTGCGATCCCACCACAGTGCGCCACGTACTCGGGCCGTTAGCCACCCTTCGGCCTCGGCTTGGATGTAGGCCTCGTAGGTGTCGTTAATGCCTAACTCACCGGCGTAACCAATACAGGCGTCTTGCCAATGAGTAATACCCTCAGAGTGGAGGCGCCGGAGAGCCGCTCTCAATCCGTCCGCCAACTCTTCTTTGGTTGTGGGAGGCATAATTCTCGCTACAAGCCCCATGGCCCCGTCGTGGAGTGCGCCAATGGCCTTGCCCGAAGCATCGCGTTCAATTCGTCCATCGAATGGGTCAGGAGTTGAATCGTCAATTCCGGCCATCTCAATGGCGCGACTATTCACCCAGGCGGAATGATGGTCGCGGTTCGGTAAGAAGGCGGGTCGTCCGCCAGTTACCGAATCAAGTTCTTCAGCAGTGGGTACTCCGCCGGGAAAACCCTCCATGGCCCATCCCCCACCCAACACCCAGTCATCTGGAGCAAGTTGATTTGACCATTCGGCAATCTTGGCTAAGTACTCGTGGCGGTCTCTCAAACCGAGCAAGTTACACCGTAGGCTCTCCAAGCCCCCAGAGACGGCGTGAATATGCGCATCACCAAAGGCCGGCGTGGCCAATCTGCCGTTGAGATCAATGACACGCGTAGCCGAAGAGGCCAAATCATCAATTTCAAAATTAGAGCCCACTGCGATGATGTTCTTACCGTTTATGGCGATCGCCTCCGCAAAACCATTCTTGGCGTTTGGGGACGCCACACGGCCGTTTCGCAGTATGAGCGTGGCAGCTTTGGTCATGTTCATCCCCCTATTGATTGAGCCATAGGTAATTCAACTACAAAATCACCGAAAAACCATTCTTTTGCTCCCACTAGGGGTTACGCATCGGTAGTGGCTCGGGGGCCGTTCGCATGAACGTTGGGTCTCAAACCGGTACCAGTATGGTGGCAGATAAGAGAACGTTCTCTAAAGGAGGCATTTGTGCTGATTGTTACTACTAATGATGTTCCTGGATTTCGTGTCACGAAGGTACTGGGTGAAGTGAACGGCTTAACCGTACGCACACGCAATGTCGGTGCCCAATTGGGGGCTAGATTCAAAGCTTTAGTGGGTGGTGAGCTCGCTGGCATGAGTCGCCAACTCCAAGAGACTCGCGACGAAGCCCTGCAGCGTCTTAACGATGCGGCCGAAGCGATGGGGGCCAATGCAGTTATCGCCATGCGATACGACTCCAATGAGCTCTATGGCACCTACCAAGAGATCCTCGCCTACGGCACCGCCGTTGTCATCGAAGCCCTCTAAGCGTCTCGGCGACTTCAACTAGGTTGGCTGCATGAGTGCTGAACTACAACGAATAATTGACGCCTCCCGATCACCGGGATGGAGCATTGGCGAAGGTCAAGCGGGACAGATAATGGCCACCTTCGATACGAGTCAAATTGGTATGCCTTGGGTGGTTATCGCCGCCAAGCGTGGCAAGGGCATGAAGGTATCGCTGTACGCACCAGGAGATGACGTAACGGTCGAGGGTGAAGAGATTGGTGAAGTCGCGGGAAACCCACGTGAACAAGGGCGCCAACTTCGCGAGATCCTCGAAGAGGTCAAGAGC
>CAIKZX010000037.1 GCA_903832015.1 uncultured Actinomycetes bacterium | reverse complement strand
CGATAAGGCAACGCAACGTCAAATACGAGCCTTCGCATCGGGGGCCGCGTACGCGTTGCGCGCCACGGCAATCAAACTCAACGAGGTTCGCTGGTTGATTGTGCCCCAGGGATTAATCGTTGAAAACGAAATAGTAGAAAAACTCAAGTTCGCAAACCTCGCAGATGGGCAACTGTAATGGCTCTAATCCATCTACTCATTACGCTTTTTATCTGGTGCTTCATCATTCAAGCCTTGCTGAGTTGGTTTCCTTCATCACCTGATTCAGCTGGCCTCAATAGTGCGAAGAATTTTCTGAATTCAATCACAGCGCCCGTTCTCGGCCCAATTCGCCGTACAATTCCACCCGTTCGTTTCGGTGGAGTGGGAGTGGATTTATCATTCCTGATCGCTGTTTTCGCCCTGCAAATAATTAACAACTTCATCTAACTTCCCGGCTAAAGAAGGTTCAAACATGGATGCCCAAAACAACAAGCGCAGCGCAATCGATCACCTTGATTCGATCACCTTCAAAGTAGGACTCAAGGGATACAACGTCGATGAGGTTGATGAGTTCTTGGAAAAGTTGTCGGGCGAGGTCAACCAGTTGAAAGACATGGTCTCTCAATTGCGCCAGCAACTGCGAGTTGCCCAAGAACGAGGAGCCTCGGGGCCCGCCACTGGGCCAGTGCCAACGGTCAGCGAGGGGGCAATCCAAGTGGGACGGGTTGCGTCGAGCAGTGAGTCTGAAGCCGTCACCTCCATGATCGCCATGGCACAACAGTTCGTCGAAAAGGCGAAAGTCGACGCCGAGGCCAAGGCCCGCGAACTCATGAGCGCCGCGCAGGAACGTTCACGCGAACTAGTTGCCGATGCGAAAAGCCGAGCGGAAGATGAAGTAGCGCGTCTGAATGGCCTCAAGCAGCGTTTAGGCGAGGACATCGACACACTCTCTGATCGCTTAGAAAGTGAGCGCGCTCGTCTCACCACTGTGGTTGTTGAGTTTTCCCGGTGGATTGAGGGTTCGTTTAAGGTCAACGCCCCCAAAACCGAAGAGCCCGCAGCGGCCAGCAAGCCCGCGCAAGGGGCACCCTCGCCCGATCTGGAAAGTTTCGTGTCGGATGCAAATTCGGAAAATTTGGAGCAAGAGCCAGCTCCCACACCCCCCGTAGCCCTAAATCCCGTTACCTCGGCCGTAGTGCCCCCTGCGGCGCCGGCGCCGGCACCAGAAGTAGTTGAGGAGCGCAAGTCTTATAACGCGTCAGCGGGAACTCCGTGGCCGCCCAAGCCTCTTGATCGGCAACCGACCCTTGATGGGGACAATCGCTAAGAATCATACGGCGGGCTGGTAAGTTTGCGGGCTAAGTAAGTCCTAGGAGTAACCATGTCACCAACAACCAAAAAAGCCACCTCTAAAGTGGTTAAGAAGAAAGTCGTGGCTAAAAAGGCCCCCGGAAAGAAGCCCGTGGCGAAGAAGGCCCCTGCCAAGAAGTCTGCGGCCAAAAAGGCTCCCGGCAAGAAGCCTGTGGCCAAGAAAACCCCGGCGAAAAAAACTACAAAATCGACATCTGCTCAAAGTAAGGCGTTGGCCGCTAAGAAAGCCAAGCAATTAAAGCTTGCTGCAGACAAGAAAAAGAAATTGGCGCAGCAGGTCGCCGCCAAGAGGGCCAAGGAACTTCAGGCCGCAAAACTGCTGAAAATCAAAAAGGCCAAAGAGCTGAAAGCAGCGAAAATGCTACAGGCCAAAAAGGCCCGTGAAGCGCAATTGATTAAGGCAAAGAAGTTGCGAGAGGCCAAAGAGCTCCAAGCCAAAAAGGCAAAAGAGTTGCAACTGCTCAAAGCCAAAAAAGCCCGAAAAGCCGCTGCCCAAGCGGCCGCGAAACGCGTGGCGGCCCGTCTAAAGGCGCAGGCCATCGCTAAGGCAAAGAAGGATCGCGAAATCGCCATCAAGGTGGCCGCAAAGAAGAAGGCCCAAGAGGCAAAGGCCAAAGCGCAAGCCGCAGTGAAGGCAAAGCGTGAGCGAGAGATTAAGGCGCGTATTGCCGCACGCGAAGCTGTGGTTCGCCGAAAGGCTAAAGAAAAAGCCATGGCCGAAGCAAAGAAGTTACGTGACCAAGAGGCCAAGGTCAAGGCAAAGGAAGCCGAAAAGCTTCGCAAACAGCGTGAGATTGATCGGTTGAACAAAGTTGAGGCTGATCGAGTTGCGCGCCGTGAGGCGGAAGAGTTAAAACGCCTCGAAGCCCTTGATCGAAAAAAGAACTCAAAACCATACGCCGGTGACCTCGCCTTCCTAGAAGAGTTACGTGAACTTTTAATCGCTGAACGCCTTGTTACCGCCGCTCAAGTGGCCGATTCTGACGCGAAGGCGGAAGAGATGCTGGTTGACCGTGAGCGGTTGGAATATGACGATGAAGATGGTTCCAGTGTCGCCTCGGATATCGAGCGCGACCAGGCTAAGGAATACGCGGCTCAACTGAGACTCAAGACTGACGAAATCGATGTCGCCCTTGCTCGAGTTGCCGATGGCAGCTACGGACGATGTGACGAATGTTACGAGTCAATTGGGCGAGACCGTCTACGTTTCCAGGTACCAGTCTTCTTGTGCCTCAAGTGTCGCGCAAACGTCTAGGGATTCGCTGGAATCTCAGCGTCGCCTATATCGCTACGATCATCATTGCTGTTGATGCGGCTGTTAAGACTTGGTTGCGGCACGACCTACCCTCGACAGGGTGGCACATTTCTAACGCGATTGCGATAAAGATCCAATACAACACCGGGTTATCTTTTTCACTTAGCTCGACCCACGGCCTTATTGTCGCGGTAGTCGCCCTGATAGTGGCTGCGGTGGTGTTGGTAGCGGGCATGGGCGCCGCAACAGGTCTGCCAACCCTAGGGTTTGGACTTTTGGTTGGCGGGGGGCTAGCAAATCAGGTCGACCGATTTTCGGCATCTCCCCACGCGGTAACTGACTACATTGCGGTGGGCACCTTTCCCGTGTTTAACCTGGCCGATATTGCCGTTACCGTTGGGGTGGTGGCGCTTCTTATCGCGGTTATTCAAAACAAGAAATTGATGGTCAGATGACCGACGAATTTGAAATTGAGGGTGTTGCGGGCGAAGTGTTGGACGTTGTTATTCCCGGAGCACTCGAAGACGTGCGCGTCGACCGGGCACTCTCGATTCTGACGGGTTTATCGAGGTCCGAGGCGGCAGCGATTCTCGACTCGGGTGCGGTATCCCTAGACGGCAAAGTCGTTCTCAAAGCCTCCGTGTCGCTCATTGCTGGTCAGCACCTAACCGCTTTGTTGCCAGCCCCAGATTCGGGCGAGCTTGCGCCGGACAACTCGGTTCCTGTGGACGTGGTGGTTGAAGACGTTGATTTCATCATTGTTAACAAGGCCCCCAATCAAGTGGTGCACCCGGGAGCTGGGCAGCGCGAGGGGACTCTGGCCGCTGGCGTACTCGCCCGATACCCCGAGATAACGGAATTGGCTCGCCTCGGTTTGTGCGATCCAATCAGGCCCGGGGTTGTGCACCGCCTGGACAAAGGGACTTCGGGCGTTTTGTCCTTTGCTCGAACCCCCAAGGGCTTCGCGAGTCTGTCCGAACAGCTCGCCGACCGTTCGATGGAGCGAATTTACATTGGCATGGTCGAAGGCCATGTAGCCGAAGAGCGCGGAGTAGTTGACGCCCCAATTGGACGATCTTCCCGGACACCAACAATGATGTCGGTGCGAAGTGACGGTCGACCCGCACGCACCCACTATGAAGTACTGGAGCGGATTGATAAGCCACACGCAATGACACTGCTGCGCCTGCAACTCGACACCGGACGTACGCACCAAATCCGTGTTCACCTCAGCACAATTGGCCACCCCATTGTTAATGACGCTCGATACGGACATCGTCGCGAGCGCCGCTTAGCCGAGGATCGCTTCTTTTTGCACTCCCAGTCACTGGCTTTTTCCCACCCGGAAACAGGGGAGTGGGTCAGCACTCAGGTAGCACTGCCCGACGATATTGCCTCGTTGGTGCCAGAGGGTGTTGAGCTTTAGGCGGTGGCGCGTGCCGCGAGAATCGCGGCGTCACCCTTAAGGGTAGCCAAGGCCTCTTCTTCAGCCCGACGCACACGACGCACACCAATGTCCAGGACACTTGCAGTCGCTTGGAGTGACAAGGGGGTCGCCCCATCAAGCCCAAAGCGCCGAGTGAGCACTTCTCGCTGCATCTTCGAGAGTTTCATGAGGGCCTTGTTTACTTGATCGTCCATCATCGTCTGCTCTACACCAGCAACCCAGTCGGTTTGACTTGGTGCCACGAGGTCTCCCAGGGTCGTCGCTGAATCAGCGGCGGCCGGTTGGTCGAGTGAGGCGGTTACGCCGGCGAGGCCACGGAGTCCGTCACGAACCTCTTTGCTCATTCCGGTGGCCTCAGTCAGCTCATCATCGGTTGGCTTGCGACCAAAGATTGAGGTGAGTTCGGCAGTTGTGGCCTCAAGTCGCTGTAGCTGCTCGCCGACTTCAAGAGGGATACGAATGGTACGGCCGTGTTGCTGCACCGCTCGCTGAAGAGCTTGACGGATCCACCACGTTGCGTAGGTCGAGAATTTGAAACCACGCTCCCAGTCGAACTTCTCGACGGCACGGAGCAGGCCAAAGACGCCCTCTTGCACGAGGTCAGTCATCTCGACTCCGCGGTCCTGGTAGCGACGAGCCCAGTGGAGAACGAGGCGGAGGTTGGCGGCGAGCATCTGCTTTTTCGCCTCTTCGTCGCCGGCACTCACGCGCTTCGCGAGCTCGACCTGCTCGTCATAGTTCGGCATGGGGTAGCGGTCTAAGTCACGCATCAAGAGCCCCAACATGTCGTTGGTGTTGATAGCCGTGCGGCGTGCTGCACTGTCGGTAGTAGTGGTCATGCATCCTCCATTGTCGAAATGGCCCTCATTGGACATTTCTCCTATTTCGTTATGAGAATTTTACCACTCGGTTAGTTCGGGAAGATTAGAAAATACTAAGTTTTTCAACGCTGTTGCGAGACTTGGGCATTAGTTTGGGCCAGCGACACAATGTCGGCCAGGGTAAAGCCCGCGAGGTGCTCGCGCATGTGGTCACCCACTTCGGCCCAAACCCCCAACAAGACGCACTGGCCCTCGTGGCTGCAGGCCCCATCTTTATGAGGTTCCCCAAAGATACCGGCGACAATCGGCCCATCTACTGCAGTCACGATTTCGGCCAGAGTTATGTCTCGGGGGTCCTTAGCCAACTGATACCCGCCGCCGACCCCGCGCTTGGAGGTGACTATTCCTTCAGTCTTGAGGGCCAGCAAAATCTGTTCGAGGTAGGGCTGGGGCAGTCCCGTTCTCTCGGCCAGCTCCTTAACGGGGGTGGGGGCATTACTTGCACGCAGGGCCAAGTTCAAGAGAGCTCGACTGGCGTAGTCGCCACGGGTAGATACACGCACCGCTTCATTCTAGAGACAGATTTTTAATTTGTCACGGTCCAGGGCGCTGCTGTTTCGTGGCAAAGTGTAGGGATGGAAGCATTCAATTCTCCGCTGAACCCAGATGAGGTTCTTGGTCCCCGTGCTGAGGGATCCGAGACCGAGAGTCAACCGAATGACGACGCAGGCTTCATTTCCCAGCCGGCCAAAGTGATGCGCATTGGCTCGATGGTGAAATCGCTCCTCGACGAGGCACGCTCGGCGCCCCTTGACGAGGCGGGTCGCAAGCGTCTGGCCGAGATTTATTCCATCTCAATTGATGAACTTTCGGGGGCGCTCTCACCCGATTTGGTGAAGGAGCTCTCACGGATGGCCCTCCGTTTTGATGGCAACCCGCCCACGGAGTCCGAGCTACGCATTGCGCAGGCGCAATTGGTGGGCTGGCTCGAGGGCCTCTTCCACGGCATTCAGGCCTCCCTCTTCGCGCAACAGGCTGCGGCACAGGCCCAGTTAGAACACATTCGTGAGCGCTCTCTGAGTCCGGCTCCCGCCCCCAGCCAACCAGGAAACTACCTGTAAGGACCCCGAGGGTCACCCCCTGCTACTAGCCTCAACACGATGAATTGGTGCGGGCGAAGCGAACGGTAATGGCAGAAGAATTCGTCCACCTCCACAACCACACCGAGTACTCCATGCTCGATGGAGCTGCACGGATTGAAGAGATGGTCGCCGCCGCGAAGGCTGATGGCCAAAGAGCGATTGCCATCACTGACCACGGCAACCTGTACGGCGCAATCGATTTCTATACCGCGGCGAAGAAGGCGGACATCAATCCGGTTCTCGGGCTCGAGGCCTATATGGTCGAGGACCGGTATTCGCGCCCCGCTCGCCGAGGCAAGGTCGATGACACCGGTGGCGAAGTTGAGGGAGGTCGCAAGGCTTACAGCCACTTGACCTTGCTCTGTGAATCGGATCAGGGGTATCGGAATCTTCGCGAACTTTCTTCTCGAGCTTTTCTTGAGGGGTACTACACCGTTCCTCGACTCGACTGGGATCTGCTGGAGCGTTTCTCAACGGGGCTCATCGCCACCTCCGGGTGTCTTGGGGGAACGGTCTTGCAGTCACTGATGCGTGGTGAATACGAGGCCGCTCGAACGGATGCCGCTCGCCTGCAGAGCATCTTCGGTCGGGACAATTTCTTCATCGAAATGCAAGACCACTCCATGCCCGAGCAGCGGCAAACCAATCCCGATTTGTTGAAAATCGCCAAGGAAATTAACGCCCCCTTGCTGGCAACTAATGACCTGCACTACGTCAAACACTCCGACTACGAAATGCACGACGCGCTGCTCTGCATTGGTACTGGAGCACGGGTATCCGATGTCGAACGCTTCCGGTTCGCCAGCGATCAGCACTACCTCAAGTCCGCCGCGGAGATGAGGTACCTCTTCCGTGATATTCCCGACGCGTGCGATAACACACTCCTGATCGCGGAACGTGCCAACGTCACCATTGAATTTGACCAAGACGCACTGCCGGAATTTGTTCTGCCCGCGGAGTTGGCCCCGTTACCGCACAAAGAAGGTGCCGGTAAGTATCTTCGTGAACTCTGTTACCGCGGAGCTCACGAGCGCTTCGGTGAAACGCTAACGGAAGAACAGCGCGAACGCTTGGAGTACGAACTCCGCGTCATTACCGAAATGGGTTTTGCCGACTACTTCCTCGTCGTCTGGGACCTCATTAAGTACGCACGCGACCGGGGAATTCGAGTTGGCCCGGGGCGTGGTTCAGCGGCCGGATGCTTTATTGCCTACTGCTTGCGCATCGTTGATCTAGACCCCATTCACTACGGACTCCTCTTTGAGCGATTCTTGAATCCCGGACGTAAGTCAATGCCCGACATTGACATGGACTTTGACGAACGTTACCGGGGCGAAATGATTCGCTACGCCGGCGAGCGGTACGGAGTTGACCACGTAGCGCAGATCGTCACCTTCAGCACGATTAAGGCTCGCGCCGCGGTGCGTGACGCCGCTCGAGTACTTGGGTACCCGCCCTCGCACGGTGACAGTATTGCCAAAGCCATGCCCCCGCTGGTGCTCGGCCAAGACTTGCCCTTGCAGGCATGTTTCGAGGTCACCGAAGGGTACGAAAAGCGCTTCCCTGAGGCGGCGGGGCTACGCAAAATGTACGCCGACGACGCTGAAGTGAAGCACGTGGTCGACACGGCGATGGGGTTTGTTGACAAGCGTCGCCAGGCGGGCATCCACGCGGCCGCGGTGGTAATCACCAAAGCGCCCGTAATGGAGTACGTGCCCATATCACGCAAGAGCTCGAACGGTACCGGAGATGATGCGCCCGTTGTCACCCAGTACGAAATGAACTGGATTGAAAAACTCGGACTCTTGAAGATGGACTTCCTCGGTCTTCGGAACTTGGCGATCATCGAGCGCGCGCTCGAGCACATCGAACGTCGCCACGGGATCAAGGTGGACATTGATAATGTGCCGCTCGACGACCCCAAGGTATTTTCTCTCCTGCAGGCGGGAAACTCAATGGGGATCTTCCAGCTCGAGGGTGACAAGATGCGCCAATTGATGCGCCGGCTCGCTCCGACTCAATTCGAGGATATCGGCGCCCTAGTAGCGCTCTACCGGCCAGGCCCGCTATCAGAAAACGTGCACAATGAGTACGCCGACCGAAAGAATCTTCGCAAGGAGGTCACCTATGAGCACCCAGACCTCGAAGCCATCTTGGGTGACACCAACGGCTTGATGATCTATCAAGAAGATGTGATGCGGGTGGCCCTGAAGGTGGCGGGTTTCACTATGAGCGAAGCAGATGATTTACGAAAGGCCTGCTCGAAGAAAATTCGCGAGTTGATTCACGCCCAGCGCATCAAGTTCGTTGATGGAACGGACCGTTTGGGCTACGGTCGAGAATTTGGTGAACGACTCTTCGACAAGATCGAACCTTTTGCGGACTACGCCTTCAACAAATCGCACGCCTACGGCTACGCCCTCATTGCGTACCAAAACGCATGGTTAAAGGCGAACTACCCCGTGGAGTACATGGCGGCATTGTTAACTTCCTTCGCCGATGACAAGGACAAAGCATCGGCCTATCTCAATGAAGCTCGACAAATGGGGATTCG
>CAIKZX010000036.1 GCA_903832015.1 uncultured Actinomycetes bacterium | reverse complement strand
GGAGCGTGGTGGGCCAATTGACCTCCGGAAAGTGCACTGGGGCACGGTACTCATGCGCCACGACCAGGGTCGCCGAGGGCGAAAGCCCCTAGGCTGTTGGGATGGCCAATCGGTTGAATCCTCGCAAAGCCCAGCCGGCAAATCATCACCAGCCCAGTACGCCCATCGTGCTGGCGCTTATCGCGGTGTTTATTGCGGGAACCTATTTCATGGTGCACCAGAACAAGGTCACCTCGAGCACTCCACTGAACACCCTGCCCACCACCACGGTGGCGGGGGGTGGAGCCACTCCCTCGACTCAGCCACCCAAGAACAAGGTGACCGTTCAGGTCGCCAACGGCACCTCCGTCCAAGGCCTGGCGACCTCGGTGACGCACAACTTGATCACCTACGGCTGGAACATGCTGGTCCCCGCCAATGCGCCTCGCGTCACCGCCACGGTCATTTACTACAACCCGGGGTATATCTGGGCGGCCTCGGAGATTGCTACCGCTATCAACGTCTCAACCTCGGCGGTACAGCCACTCAACTCACTCCAGCCCGTACCGGGGGCGAGTGGTGATGATGTGGTTGTCATTCTCGGCCCCGACGCCGCGGTCAAGTAGCTTCTAGTTTTTCTGGCGCTCGAGGGCGCACCGCAGGACCTGCACGGCCATGGGACGCAGTTCCTCGAGGGGCCGGTTGCGATGCACGCGCACCCCTAAGTCAACCTGGGCGATGGAGTCAATACCGATGGTGTTCGCCACGTCAATCAACAGGCCGATCTCAACCGCGTAGGTGGGTTCTAGTTCAATTCCGTCGAGGACCGAACGACGCAGGGCCGTTTCACCGGCGAGGGGCTGGCGAACCTCGCCCAGTCCGGGGTAGAGCAGAGAAAGAATGGGTCGAGCGGCTAGTTCGTTGACCCGACCACCCCCGGTGGGCATGTGCAGGAGGGGTCGTTCGTAGTAGCCCTTCACCAGGGCGATGTTGGTTCGCGCGAAGAGGGGTTGCAAGAGACGAGGGACGAACGTGGGGTCGGTGTTGGTAACGTCCGCGTCGAGAAAGACCAGGTACTCGGCCCCAGAGTGGCGAACCCCGGTGGCGAGGGCGTGACCCTTGCCCCGACTGACCTCGGTCGAGATAACGGTGGCCCCGTGGCGTTCGGCCACGGTGGCGGTGTCGTCGCTGGAGCTATCGTCCACCACGATCAGTTCGTCCACGAATCCGGGGACCCCCTTAACCGCCTCGAGCACCGCTCCGACGGTGGCCGCTTCATTCTTGGCGGGGATGACAACCGCCACGCGGCCATTCTTGGCCGAGAGCACCGCCTCGAGAGCGAACTCATCGCGGCCCAGGGTCCAGGGGGTTGAGGAGTTCATAGGAAGAGACTAGGTCGGACTTGACAAGTCCTCTCCACCGGTGACTAGTATGAGAGTCACATCAAGAGCAACTGAGGGACGGCCCCGATGACGTTGCGACAACCAGTTCACCACCAGGGACCTTCCCGGTGAACCAGGTGCCAAAGGCCGAACGATGAAAAGGAAAATTATGAGCTTTGCAACTGGACTTATTTGTCGGGAATGTCACACCTCCTACGAGGTCGCCGCACGCTACACCTGCGACGAATGCTTCGGGCCCCTGGAGGTCGCCTACGACCTAGCGGCCGCTAAGGGAAAGGTCACGCACGCCAGCATCGCGGCGGGACCGAACTCGATGTGGCGGTACCGCGACCTACTACCGGAAGTGGGGGACGCGCCCATTGACCTCGGAGCGGGTTGGACCCCACTACGTCGCGCGAATCGCCTGGGCGAAATCTTGGGAGTGAAGGAACTGTGGTTGAAAGACGACACGCGCAATCCAACCGGCTCCTTTAAGGACCGCGTGGTTTCGGTGGCCCTGTCGGCCGCGCGCGAATTGGGTTTCACTACCGCCGCCTGCGCTTCGACGGGCAACCTGGCCACCTCAGTGGCGGCCCACGCGGCTTCTATTGGTTGGCCCAGTGTCACCATTATTCCGAGCGACCTGGAGAAGTCCAAGATCGCGATGACCGCAATCTTTGGGGGCACCGTTCTGGGCGTCGAGGGCAACTACGACGACGTCAATCGCCTCTGCGTGGAACTGGTCTCCGAACACCCCGACTGGGCCTTCGCCAACGTCAACCTGCGGCCCTTCTACGCGGAGGGCTCTAAGACTCTGGCCTTCGAGATCGCCGAACAACTCGGTTGGACTTTGCCCGACCAAGTGGTGGTGCCGATGGCCTCGGGCTCACAATTCACGAAGGTGTCCAAGGGCTTTAATGAACTCATTGCCCTGGGACTTGTCGACGGTGAGACGCCAGTCATGTTTGGCTCGCAGGCCACTGGGTGTTCACCCATCGCCACCGCGCACGCCACGGGCGAAGAGGTGTTCATCCCGCAGCGTCCGAACACCATTGCGCGTTCGCTCGCCATCGGTAATCCCGCCGACGGAATCTACGTTCTCGAGAAATTACGAGAACAAGGTGGCGATTGTGGTTCGGTCTCGGACCCGGAAATTTTGGAATGCATAGAGTTGCTCGCTCGCACCGAAGGTATCTTCGCCGAGACGGCCGGCGGCGTGACCATTGCGTCACTTCGTCAGATGATTCAACGTGGCACGATTGACCCGAATAAGTCAATCGTTGCGGTGATCTCGGGGCACGGACTGAAAACTCTCGACGCGATCGTCGACAGCGCCACGGTGAGTGCCACCATCCGTCCCACTCTCGAATCCGCCCAAGACGCCCTCGCGGTGCAGGTAGTGTCGGCGGCGCAATGAGTGTCATCGTGCGGCTCCCCGCCCAACTACGCACCCTCGTCGGGGGAGCGGCCGAAATTTCCGTAGAGGCCCTAACCGTTCGTGAAGCAATCACTGCCGTTGAGATCTTGCACCCGGGAATCGCCAGCCGAGTCCTCGACGATCAGGGGGGCTTGCGTCGGTTCGTCAACGTCTTTGTCGCCGACGAAGATGTCCGCTATCTCGATGGTCTGGACACGGTCTTGAGCGCCGGACAGACCGTTTCCTTGATTCCGGCGGTAGCCGGCGGCTGAGCCGTTAGCACTCTGTGGGAGTGACTGCTAGAATTGCGGGGCGCCTACAGATGTAGGCCTCGCACTAGGAGGAACAACCGTGGCGAAATTAATCGCTTTTGACGAAGAGGCCCGTCGGGCTCTCGAGCGTGGCATGAACAAGTTGGCCGATGCCGTACGCGTCACCCTGGGACCGAAGGGTCGCAACGTCGTGCTCGACAAGAAGTGGGGAGCCCCCACCATCACTAACGACGGTGTCTCGATCGCGAAGGACATCGACCTCGAGGACCCCTACGAAAAGATCGGGGCCGAGCTCGTTAAAGAGGTCGCCAAGAAGACCGACGACGTCGCCGGTGACGGCACCACGACCGCAACCGTGCTGGCCTGGGCTAGGGTCCGCGAGGGACTAAAGAACGTGGCCGCTGGCGCCAACCCGATGTCGCTGAAGAAGGGTATTGAAGCGGCCGTCGAGACTGCGCTGCAGGCGTTGCACGACCTCGCCAAGCCCACCGACTCCAAAGAGCAGATCGCCCAAGTGGCTTCGATCTCGGCGGCGGACGAAGAGATCGGCGCCATGATTGCTGACGCGATCGACAAGGTTGGAAAAGACGGTGTTATCACCGTCGAGGAAAGCCAGAGCTTTGGCATGGACATGGACCTCGTCGAAGGTATGCGTTTTGACAAGGGCTACATCGCCCCGTACTTCGCCACCGACGCCGAGCGCCAAGAGGCCGTTCTTGAGAACGCCTATATCTTGCTCGTGTCCTCGAAGATTTCGAGCGTGCGCGACATGGTTCCCGTACTCGAGAAGATTATGCAGTCGGGTC
>CAIKZX010000035.1 GCA_903832015.1 uncultured Actinomycetes bacterium | reverse complement strand
GTCGTACCACTCACCAGTCAGCGAGTCCTGGCGCGTGAGCGCTTCTTCGTAGGGCAGGATGAGCGCCTCATGGCTGGTGTAAAAATCGACCGCCTTGAGCGTGGGGTCGTCGACCAGATTGATTCCGCAGGCGCGCATAAATGAAAGAGCCCGCTCAATGTCATCGGCGATGACCTCGTAGCGCTTGCCCTCGAGGGAGTTGGCGACGAACTGCTGATTCCACTTGTGCACATTGTTGAGGGCGGCAAATCCTCCGGTAGTAAAAGCGCGAAGGAGATTGAGGGTCGAGACGCTCTGGTGGTAAGCGGCGAGCAGTCGTTCGGGGTTAGGTTGGCGCGCTTCGGCACTGAACTCTTCGGAGTTGATGTTGTGACCCCGAAATGAGGGGAGGCGAACGCCATCGATCTCTTCGAACTCTTCGCTGCGTGGTTTGGCGAACTGGCCAGCGATCCGACCAATTTTGATTACCGGCACACCCGCGGCGAAAGTCAAGACGACGCTCATCTGCAAGATGACCTTCAGTTTGTCGCGAATAGCGTCGGCCGAAGATTCATCAAAAGACTCGGCGCAGTCGCCCGCCTGCAAGATAAAGGCCTGCCCCCGGCTCGCCGCGGCGAGGTGGGTGCGCAGATTTCGGACCTCGCCGGCAAAGACGAGCGGTGGCTTGGTGGCGAGTTCGCCCTCGACGCGAGAAAGGTGACCAGCGTCGGGCCAGGTGGGGTTCTGACGTAACTCCTTGGTGCGCCACGAACCCTTCGACCAGTTCGGTGCCGTGGGAGTCATGCTTCTATCGTAAGGGTTTCTAAATCCCCGAGCCAATCGACCTAGGCTGGACTCGTGCAGCGCAGCCGACTTGGCCTCTTCGGGGGAACCTTTGATCCGCCCCATTTGGGCCACGTGGCCGCCCTCGAGGCCGCTATTGCGACCAACCGATTCGACCGAATTGTGGTGACCGTCGCGGGGGACCCCTACGTGAAAAGTGCGAACCACCCGGTGAGTCCCGCTACGTTGCGCCTAGCAATGGCCGAGGCGGCATTCTCTTCCTTTACGCAGGTCGAGGTCTCGGGGATCGAAATTGAGCGAACGGGCCCCAGCTACACCATCGACACGGTGAAGGCCCTTTCCGAGGAGGCGTCCTCAATTGACCTCATCATGGGCGCAGACCTCGCCCCCACCTTGCCCTCGTGGCACCACGCCGAGGCCCTTCGAGAGCTGGTTTCCATTGGCATAGTCCCGAGGCCCGGTCAAGAGATTGAGGTTCCCACTGGCTGGCGTTGGTATGAAATACCAATGGACCCCGTGGACCTCTCGAGCAGTTTTATTCGAGCGGGGGCACAAAATCCCCTCGATTTAGCGAAATTCTTGCCCCCGGCGGTTATTCCGCTCTATTCGCCAACTGACCGGTAATATTTCGGTAATGGCACTTCATGCGTACAGCCACTCGGCAGACCAGCGACCTGCGCTCACGGTGGTCGAATCGCTGCCACTTGCGCAACCTCACTCTCGCACCCGCAGTGTCGTACTTGCCAGCGTGAGTATTGGGGTGCCCTTCTTCGCCGCCTTGTTAGTACTCGGAGCGGGCCGCTGAGCGAAATGCCGCTCTCGATTATCCCCGCGGGGAGGTCGAATTCGTTCTTAGAGAACCTCCTCGAGGCGGCCGTAACGGGCGCAGAAGAAAAGCAGAGCCTCGATACCGTGGTACTTGACGTCAGCGCGCTCAATGAAAGCCTCGACGCCTACGTGGTCTGTGTGGGTCGCACCGATCGTCAAGTCCGGGCCATCGCCGATGAGGTTGAACGACTGGTGGAATTAGCCGGCTGTGGCAAGCCCCTGCGCGTGGAGGGTTTGACGGCCGGTGAATGGGTGGCCCTCGATTACGGTGACGTGATCGTTCACGTTTTTGATGAATTGGCTCGTGATTACTACGACCTCGAGCACCTGTGGAGGACCGCTCCCGCCACTCGGCGCTCGGTCCAGCGCTAAACCAAGCGATAGCCCCGTGATCGCAGGGTTATCAGGTGAGTGGGCTGAGAGGGATCGAGCTCAATCTTCTCGCGTAGCCGCCTGACGTGGACGTCCAAGCGCATCGAGGTGGCCTCGGATACCTCGTGCCACAACTCCTCTTGGATCACCTCACGATTGATGAGTCGACCTCGCTTGTCGAAGAGAATTGAAAGTAATTTCGATTCAACGTTGGTCAACGTTGCGACGACGTCGTCATCTCGCCGGAAGGTGGACTCGGTCGGGTCAAAGCCACTTCGACCGGCGAGGCCCCGGTGCCAGTGCTCTTGCAGGGCGCCAATCATGGCTACGAGCGCCAGGAGGCTGTGGTCATCGCGTCGCAGTTTGATGAGGGGTACTCGGGTGTAATCACTGGGAATACCCTCCTCGTCATCGTGGAACTGGACAACCAAATCGAGCTCTCGCGAGGTCTCGGTCAGTACAACGAGCGTTACACCCTCGGGGACGAGGGGGCGCAGTCGCTGGGCCTCATCTCGGGAAGTTACCCCTACGCCAAGTGCGGTTGCGTCCATCTATTTGAGGTTAGTAAGGCACTCGTAAGGAAGGGCGGATTACTAGGCTTTGGGTGTGTCCGAACTCACTTCACGCCCCGCCCCGTGGAAGCTGGACCACTACGCCCAATCCCTGGAGTCGAGTAATCGTTCGCCCGCCACCCGACGGGCCTACCTGAGTGACGCCGCGGCTTTTATCGACTTCGCCGTTGAGCACGAGGCGCAGAACCCCAGTGCGGTTGACCTTAAGTTGCTGCGAAGCTACCTCGCCTTTATGACTGAACGGGGGGACCAACGCAGCTCAATCTCGCGACGCCGAGCCTCCCTGCGCGCGTACTTTGATTTTCTCGTCGACCGCGGGGTGATTAGTGCCTCTCCCGCCGACCGAGTCGGCGCTCCCAAACCTGAGTCCAAACTGCCCCGACTAGCGGTTCGCGAACAACTCGAAAACCTGCTCGACGCCGACTGGGGATCGGCGCCCTTTGACCTGCTTGACCGGGCGGTCTGCGAGGTGCTCTACGGAGCGGGGTTGCGGGTCTCGGAGCTCTGCGCCTTGACCTTCGAAAGGGTGGATTTCGAGACCCATTCCCTGCGGGTGCTGGGCAAGGGCAACAAGGAACGGATGGTGCCACTGCACCCCACGGCGATGGCCGCCCTGCACCGATGGGCTAGCGAGGGACGCCCCCTGGTGCACGCGCCGGGAACTGATGAGGAAATGATCTTTCTCAATCGGCGGGGCCGAGCGCTTGGACCACGCGACGTCCGTCGAATTCTTGACAACCGCGTGGGTTCGGGACATCTGCACCCCCACGCCCTTCGCCACACCTTCGCCACGCACCTGCTCGAAGGTGGGG
>CAIKZX010000034.1 GCA_903832015.1 uncultured Actinomycetes bacterium | reverse complement strand
GTAATGAACGCCATTGGCGTAGGGGAGAAAGCCCAGCGCATTTGTCACGGGCTGAAGAGTGGGCCCGTAGGAGTCGGTAGTTCCGCCAGTGTGCCAGCAAATACTTCCCGCCGAAACCCCTCCAAGAATCACACCCTGTTCCCACGCGGCACGCATCCCCACATCTACTTTGTGCAAGCGCCAGAGCTCGAGCAGGTTCGCAACCGAACCGCCGCCGACCCACACCAGATCGCTCGCAGTCAGCCGCTCTTCCGGGTCCGCGCTTGGTTGTGGAAATAGCTTGAGCTCAGTGACATCACAGCCCGCCGCGTTGAAGGCCTCGTACAGCATGGCGTAGTAACTGATGTCGTCGCCACTAGCGGTCAGGACTAGGCACACTCGTGGCCTCGTTTTGCCGGTCAGGGCGAGAGCATCGGTCAGCATGTCGCCAATGCGGACGCTCTGCTGAATGGGCCCGGGGATAAACCCGCCAGAAGTTGCGAGAATTCGTTTTGTAACCATGCATATTTTCTACACCACGGGCGAATCTGAGGTGACTTGTAACACCCAATTGGCATCATTTACTCGTCGAAAAGGAGACAAATGAGTACTGTTTCGGTGTCCGCTCTAGTTGGAGAGCCAGGTCGTTACGACGACGGGATGTACCAAACCCACCTGTTTTTGTTACACGAAGGTGACGCCATGGTGTGGGAAATGATTGACCTGAAGCACTTGGACACACCCCCGGTGCGGTGGATACCTGCCGGACCCGAAAGGGCGGGGGAAGCGTTGTTGGCCATGATTAGCGCCTATCTACTAAGCGAAGCCACTCCCACGGCTCTAAAGGTCGCCGAACTCATCGACCTTGAGGAAATTGACGAAGCAATCATCAGTGAATTGGCTCAGACCACGAAGGAGTTCGAGAACATCAAAATCCAGATTTCGGGACCCGAATCAGCACTGCCTAACCTTCAAGGTATCTTTTTGGCGCGCCGACTGGTTTGGGCACCATTTGACGAGCTATCACCATATTTTCAGAATTAACCAGAGTAGATGTAGGGCCTGCAATGGCCCAGCGGGCTTTAGAAAGACAACAGAGAATTAACCGAAAGGGTCTAATCTTGACTGAGTCTTAGAGAGAAGCGAGCATCCATGAACTTCAGCCCAGGCGAAATCTATTTCATCCAAGAGTACGATCCCCAAACTGGTCGAGCGACCAAATACGTGAAAATTGGCCTCGTTCGTAATGGCCGAACCACCGCACAACGGATCAAAGAGCATCAAACTGGAAATCCGCGAGCGCTCAAAGAGACGAAGCTTTTTCAAACCCCGGCAGTTCATTTCGTCGAAAATTCCCTCCATCAACTTTTCGCTGAGTCACGCATTACTGGAGGTGAGTGGTTTATCTTCACCGAAACTCAGTTGAGGGATTGCATAGAGACAGCTAAGAATTTGGTAGCCGATGTAAAGAAGCAGGAGAGCATTTTCGCGGCTGCGCTGGCTTTCAAAACGAAGCGATCTAAAAAGGCAGTCATCGTCCCAACTAAGCCAGTTCTGGCGCTACACAAGGACTATTTCAGGTCAGATTTCATAATTCAACAATTGAAGACAATCGTGGAAAAATATGAGAGACAGCTAGACGAACAGGCAGCCTCTGGTGAAGATGTCGACGACCTGCGGAGTTTGAAGGTGGTGCAGACCTCACGATTTGATGAAGCGGGATTCCGAGCCGCCATGCCAGGGGTCTATAAAAAGTTCTTAGTTTCGGAGTTGAAGATTGAAGGACGTTTCACCGTGCTCAGCAAGGACGATCACCAGTTTTCTCTTTCCCTACTTGACCCGAAATTGGCGGACTTCATCGCTGGATTTTCCAACACCATTGAGCAGTTGAAAAGGAATCCAAAGGTTCTAGATGTCGCCAAAGCCAAGTACTCGTACATCAAGGGTCAAGTTGCCATTGCAGAGTGGAATAAGGCGAAGGTTGAAAATCAGATTCGATTGGCGTGCGCCAATAACGCCGGTATTGAGGGGGTGTGCCGCTGGGTCAGGCTCCCTAAGGAGAAAACTGTTTTTGATGGGGCGGCTCTGAAACGAGAACGACCTGATGTTTACGAGAAGTTCTCCAAGAAGCAAACCACTACTCGGCGCTCAACAAAATCGGGCCGAACATCAGCGGGCGCAAAGCCTCGCAAATAAGGCGTCTCTCAACTTGGGAGAGAGTGGCTACCGCCGAAATTCTGGTGGCCAACGGGCCCTAGGAATTTGACGGTTAGCGAACTGTGCGCTTGCGGGCGGCCTTTTTCACGGGCTTGCGACTTGGCGCCTTCAGCCCGGTGATTAACGTGCCGCCGTCCATCTTTAGGGCCTCGGCTACGCGAAGGATGTTGGTCAGCGAGGGATTGACCTCGCTGCGCTCGAGGTGGCCGATGTAGGTGCGGTGCAGTCCGCAACGAGCACCTAACTCCTCTTGACTGAGGTCTAGCTGCTTGCGGGCCTCGCGAATTCTTAGGCCAAAGTTGTCACTCTTAAATTTCAACTCTTGTTCCAATCTTTCTTTTGCACCCAATGAAACTTGACGACGTTGTCAAGAGGTCATGATCGGATGAAGCCACTCTAGTGAACAGAGCTTGAAGAAACAGCAGAAATCAAATTGAATCTCAAGTCAAGAGAGAATATTTATTCGCAGAAACTGTTAATTGCGATATATGAATCGCAAAATCGAACAAGTGGTGTCACTGTAAAGAAGAAAGCAAGTAGTTGCTCACTAAAAACATCGTATCACAATCACTCGAATGAGGGAGAAACATCTCGGGAGCGCTTTAACTCGAAGAACCCGGGCGTTGAAGCAACGGCGACAACACCATCGAATAGTTGACCAGCCTGCTCACCTTTTGGGGCTGGTGTTACGACTGGACCGAAGAAAGCGACATCGCCAACATGGACGACGGGAGTGCCAACGTCAAAGCCAACCGGATCCATACCTTGGTGATGGCTCGTGCGAAGTGGTTCATCTAGCCCGGTGTCAAAAGCGGCGCTAGCGAGGTCGGCGTCGAGCCCGCATTCCAGTAGCGCCTGGGGAATCACCAAACTCCAATCCTTCTCGCCGGCGATGTGAAAGCGCTCGCCGAGACTGTTGTACAACCTTTTAAGCGCTTCGTGGCCGTACCGCTGTTCGACGGCAATGAGAACGCGAGCGGGCTCCCAACCTCGGCTTATAAGTTCCACGTATTCGGCCGGTAGGTCACGACCTTCATTTAGGACTGACAGGCTCATCACGTGGAAACGAGTTTCAACGTCACGAACTTTCTCGACTTCCAGTAACCACCGAGAGGTGATCCACGCCCATGGACACAGCGGGCAAACCCATAGGTCAACTGTTTTCTTCATCACTAATTACCTTTCGATTGAACGTGGGCCCCAACGATAGTCATCACCGCGTTGGTGACCGCGACGGCCGTTGGCAGGTCAAGCATCTCGTCTATGGCGTGGGCGTTTGACTGTGGCCCGAGAACTCCAGTGGCCACGAACTGCACACCGGGGTACCTCTTCGCGAGAGAGCCCAAGAAGGGGATTGATCCACCCTCACCGGTAAACCCGGGGCCACGACCGAAAGCTTTAATCGAGCCCTGTTCGAGAGCGGTAGCGAGCCAAGG
>CAIKZX010000033.1 GCA_903832015.1 uncultured Actinomycetes bacterium | reverse complement strand
CAGACCCCATCCATCATCATCTTGATGCTGGTGGCCCGAAAGAGTCCGCCCCCCGCTTGTTCCCGACGACTCTGGAGATGGCTTAACTGCCCCAGACCGGCACTGCGATCCCACCAGAGTGCGCCACGCACCCGGGCTGTCAACCAACCCTCCGCTTCGGCCTGAATGTAGGCCTCGTAGGTATCGTTTATACCTAGTTCGCCGGCGTATCCAATGCACGCATCTTGCCAGTGGGTAATGCCCTCAGAGTGCAGACGTTTCAGTGCCGCACGGAGGCCATCGGCTAGCTCCTCACGTGAGGTCGGTGGCATGATTTTGGCGACCAAGCCCATCGCGCCGTCATGGAGAGCCCCGAGGGCTTTCCCGGTTGAGTCTCGTTCAATTCGACCGTCGAAAGGGTCTGGAGTGCTGTTGTCGATACCGGCCAACTCCATTGCTCGAGTGTTCACCCACGCAGAGTGATGATCACGATTTGGCAAGAACGCCGGTCTCCCACCAGTGACCGAATCTAACTCTTGCGCGGTTGGCACGCCACCTGGAAAACCCTCCAGGGCCCAGCCCCCGCCTAGCACCCAATCATTTGGACCCAACTGCTTTGACCACTCGGCAATTTTTGCTAGATACTCATGACGGTCACGCAGTCCGAGGAGATTGCAGCGCAAACTTTCGAGACCGCCCGAAATTGCGTGCACGTGTGCGTCGCCGAAGGCTGGCGATGCGAGGCGCCCCTTGAGATCAATCACTCGAGTTCCCGAGTTACGGTATTCCTGAATTTGCTCGTTTGACCCCAGGGCCAAGATGGTCTTGCCGTCCATAGCAATCGCTTGAGCAAAACCACTGGGGTCGCTCGGCGTTGCAACGCGTCCATTACGCAAGATGAGTGTGGCGAATGCGGTCATGTTTGCTCCCCCAATAAAACAACTAACGGTAATTCAACTACAAAACGTGGTTTGAGGTAGTCATCTCGTGGGATACGAGTTACGCACCAGTAGGAATACTGCGCCACCGGAGCAGGAGAGTTTGCGAAAACTGCGCACCACTCGACGTCGTCACAACATACCTCGAAGCTGGAGCCAGTGACCGAACACAAAGGTTGCGACAGCCACCACTACCGATGGCGTGCCACTTTTCGGCCGCACCTTGGTACGTCGTTTAAGAACCTGGCACCCGTTCATCAAGAGATGAGGTCGTTAGGATGGTTTCAGGAATCACTGAATGGGAGATTTTCATGCTGATCGTAACTTCAAATGACATTGCTGGCTATCGAATCAAGAAGGTCATCGGTGAGGTCAATGGCCTCACCGTTCGCACCCGAAACGTCGGCGCTCAAATTGGCGCTGGACTAAAGGCGCTTATCGGAGGCGAGCTCGCGGGCATGACCCGTCAGCTCCAAGAATCCCGCGAAGAAGCTCTCCAGCGTCTCGTTGAGGCTGCTCAGGCGAAGGGGGCAAACGCAATTATCGCGATGCGCTACGACTCCAATGAGCTGTACGGGACCTACCAGGAAATTCTCGCCTACGGCACCGCCGTTGTAATCGAAGAACTCTAAGTAACCTCACAGTACTCACCTAAGTTAAAAGTATGAATTCAGAACTCCAACGCATAGTCGATGCATCGCGCTCCCCCGGTTGGAGTGTGGGCGAAGGGCAAACGGGACAGATTATGGCCACCTTCGAAACCTCCGACATCGGAATGCCCTGGGTTGTTATTGCCGCCAAGCGCGGCAAGGGGATGAAGGTCTCTTTGTACGCACCGGGTGATGACGTCACCGTTGAAGGTGAAGAGATTGGTGAAATTTCCGGCAACCCGCGAGAGCAGGGTCGACAGCTACGTGAAATCCTTGAAGAGGTTAAAAGTGAAAAGAGCCTCTAGGGCTTTGCGCATGTGCGCAGAGGTGAAGTTGTAACCGAGTGACAAATATAGATTTCTCGCAACCTCATTAATCCAGAGCACATTCAACTCGAGCGCCGAGCCACCTTGTTGGCGAACAAACTCTTCACCAGCTTGCATGGTCAACCGACCGAGACCTTGGCCCCGATGCTGCTCGAGTTTCTCAACGTCAATAACGAAATAGGTCGAGGGGGCCCCCGTCTGTCTGGCT
>CAIKZX010000032.1 GCA_903832015.1 uncultured Actinomycetes bacterium | reverse complement strand
TGCCTTAGAAAACGAATGTCATTTTCGATCAACGCACGCATGTCCGCAATCTGGTGACGCATCTGAGCACACCGATCGATGCCAAAGCCAAAGGCGAACCCGCTCCACTCCGATCCGTCAATGCCCACCGCTTCCAGTACCGCCGGGTCGAGCATGCCGCAGCCACCGAGTTCGATCCAACCAGTCTGCGAACAGGTTCGACACCCCTCACCTTGACAAATCGTGCACGTAATTTCGAACTCCGCTGAAGGCTCGGTGAAGGGAAAGAACGCTGGCCGCAACCGAGAGGAGATCGCTGGGCCGAAGTAGGCACGAGTAAAGGTTTCGATTACTCCCGCTAAGTCAGCGAAGGTGATGCCACGATCGACGACCAAGCCTTCAATCTGGTGAAAGGCCGCGAGGTGACGTGCGTCAGGGGTGTCACGTCTAAAGCACCGTCCAGGCATCACGGAGTGCACACGCGGGTCTCCCGACGCCACCGCTGCCTCCATTAGATGAATCTGAGTGGGCGAGGTGTGCGTTCGCAGCACTACCGTCTCGGGTTCGCCTAAATCGACGTAGAAGGTGTCCCACATTCCACGAGCCGGGTGTGCCGGAGGAATGTTCAAAGCCTCGAAGTTGAACCAGTCTGTTTCCACCTCAGGTCCATCGGCGACAGAAAAACCCATGCCGACAAAGACGTCTTCGAGCTCGCGCTGAGTCGTGGCCACGAGATTAGGGTGCCCAACGGTCACCGGGACTCTTACTGAGCCCACGACGACATCACCCAAGTCCAAGCGGTCTGCCTCAAGCTTGGCCGCTCGCTCGACTGCCTCTAGCTCACTGAAGCGTTGGGCGAAGTGGTCTTCCACCATACGCCGTGCGCCTTGCAGTAGTGCACCGGCCTCCTTGCGATCAGCCTCCGGTATTTGTCCCAGGGTTCGCTGGAGGTTAGTGAGTACGGAGCGTTTCCCAACTAGGAGTGGCTCTTGCTCGCGTAAGACCGCGAAGTCGGTGATTTCAGAAATTTGGCGAATGAGCTCGTCGCGCTGAGCATCAAGATTGGCGAGTGGCGAAGAATCTGACATGTTCCTATAAGGTTAGTTTCTCGGCCTTAGATTTTGGTGTCGAGCTGTTGATAATAGGCGTGAAAGGCCAACAGTGAGCCGGCTATCGCGGCATTTAACGACTCCGCTCCCCCCGCCATTGGGATTGAAATCGAGCCATCGCAAAGAGCCACTTCGGCTGAATTCAACCCCTGCGCCTCATTTCCCACCACCACGGCACTTGGACCCGTGAAGTCAACTTTGCGAGCGTCTAGCCCGTCACGTACGACCGTGGCCCAGATTCGGACACCTCGAGACTGCAATTCGTCGACCGCTGCCTCCAGCGAGCACAACACCACTGGAACCCGAAAGATGGAGCCCGCAGTGGCGCGGAGAGTTTTGGGATTGTAGGGATCAACACTTTGTCCGGTAATAATGACCGCACTTGCCCCCGAAGCATCGGCGGAACGGATCAGGGTACCCGCGTTTCCAGGGTCTCTAATGTCGTGCAGGACCAGAGCAAAACGAATTTCGGGTAACTCATTCACCGCGCGTGGTGCCATACGCACCGCGGCCAAGATTGGCTGAGGGGTCATCGCATCCGAGATTTTTTCTAAGGTACCGGTGGCCAATAAAAAGATGCGGATCCCGTCATTGGCCGCTCGCGTTACGAGCGCAACTACGGATTCGTCATCGAGCGCACCCTCGTCGACGAAGATACCTTCAAAGTCCGCGCCAGTATCGAGGGCCGCATTAACGAGGTCGGGTCCCTCGATTACACAGACGCCCTCGCTCCACCTCTCGGAGCGCTTTTGAAGGAGCCGTCGGAGTCGACGCACACTCTGGTGCGAAGACCCCAACGCTTCAATCAAGAAAACCTACTTAGCGAGCGCTGCCGTAGCCTGAGCGACAATTGCGCCAAAGGCCTGAGCGTCGGTCACCGCAAGGTCCGCCAACATACGACGGTCCACTTCGATGCCGGCCTTGTTTAAGCCGTCAATGAAGCGGCTGTAGCTTAAACCGTGCTCGCGAACACCAGCGTTGATGCGCTGAATCCACAAACGGCGCATGTCACCTTTGCGGGCGCGACGGTCGCGGAATGCGTAGACACCAGCGTGCTGAACCGCTTGGTTCGCTGCACGGAAGGTGCGGCTGCGGTCACCGTAGTAACCCTTGGCCTGCTCAAGTACTGCCTTGTGGTGCTTCTTGGCGTTTACGCCTCTTTTTACTCTTGCCATTTCAAGTCCTTCCTAATCTTCCTAGAGTCCGAGCATCCGCTTGATGTTTTTTTCGATACCGGGAGCGATGTCAGTTTCGCGACCAAGGCGACGGGTGCGCACACTGGACTTCTTCTCCAGAATGTGACCACGGAAAGCCTTGCGGCGCCGAAGGCGCCCGGATCCGGTAATTTTGATGCGCTTCTTCGCACCACTGTGTGTCTTCATCTTTGTCTTTGACATCTAATTCTCCTTTGGCGATTCTTCGATTGGTGTAGCCGCTACGACTGGTGCAACTTCTGTCGCCGCTGTTGGTACTACTGCTGCTGGTGCTGCTGACCCTGAAGCCGAGACTCCGACCTCGACAACCTTGGCTTTTGGCTTCTTATCTGGCCCCAGCACCATAATCATGTTTCTTCCGTCAAGCTTCGGAGCTGACTCAACCTTGGCGACCTCTTCAAGTTTTTCCACGATGCGATCGAGAATTTTCTTTCCGAGTTCGGGGTGTGCAGCTTCGCGGCCACGGAACATGATGGTGACTTTGACCTTGTGACCTTCACCCAAGAATTTCTCAACTTGGCGAGTCTTGGTGTTGAAGTCTCCGTCACCAATTTTGGGACGGTACTTCATTTCCTTGACGCCCACATTTTGAGTCTTGCGGCGCGATTCCTTCGCTTTTTGGGCCTCATCAAATTTGAACTTGCCGTAAT
Source organism: uncultured Actinomycetes bacterium (assembly GCA_903832015.1). Lineage (GTDB taxonomy): Bacteria > Actinomycetota > Acidimicrobiia > Acidimicrobiales > RAAP-2 > RAAP-2. The sequence goes on along the minus strand of CAIKZX010000032.1, from coordinate 115 downwards.
CCATTATGCGGCACACGGGCGGTGCAGCCGTTGGGGCAATTTCGACGAGGTCCAAGTCGAGGTCACGAGCCATCGCTAATGCTTCACGTACGGTGGTCAAACCTTTCTGATTTCC
>CAIKZX010000031.1 GCA_903832015.1 uncultured Actinomycetes bacterium | reverse complement strand
GGCGACAGACTCCTCGGGGCTCGCGTCCAATATCCGGCTCATCTGGCTCAGGACCTGGGTTGCTCGCCTATTCCCTTTTCAGCCACGGAGCTTCACCAGGCACTGGAAAACTTTCGCCCTCAGCTCGAGCTCCGAGCTGACGGTCGCCACGCCCGCGACTTTTTACAAAACGAGATTGTCCAGGGCCGCCTTCGGCGATTCATCTTCTGGTTTTTACTCCGAAGCTCGTATTCAATTTTGCCCCCGTGGGCTCGTGAAATGCTGGGCGTGAAGTCCACTCCACTGATTGATCGCTTTTTCGTGCGACCGGCGACCAGAGTCCTTAGCGCCGGAATCCGCGTAGCGGTGCCCCCGATGCCGCGCAGCACCCTCTAGAGGCGACGCATCCGCCAGCTGCCCGTCCAATGTTGGCCCGGCTCGAGAACGATGATGTCCTTGCCGGTATGGAAGGCGTCCGCCGCACAGGTCATTGGCTCGATGGCAATCGAGGTACGTCGTCGCCCTGGCTCGCGAGTGTCGCCGGTGTAAACACAGGCGTAGGGGAAATTCCGGTCCATAGCGATTTCCACGCTCCGCCCTTCAGCATCAGTCACGGTAAAGGTCGCCATGCCAAAGTCGTCGCGTAAAAAATCGGTGAAGGTGGTATCGAGCGTGATTCCCGAAACACTCTTGGGGGTGAGAAAGTCAAGGCTGGTGCCAACGACCGGCGAAATTGTTCCAGTAGGCAGCAATCGGTCATTAGTGTCCACCGCGGACTTGGCGGGAATGTGCACCACGGCGCCCTCGATGTTTGGCGTGGTCACCGCGAGGTACGGGTGCGAGCCCGCGCCAAAGGGCAAGGGTACCGAATCGATGTTGGTCACTGTCGTCGTGCAGGTGAGACCCAGCGTTCCCAAGTGGTAGTCGACCTTGATCTGAGAGGCGAAGGGATAGGTTGGCGAAGGATGCAAAACCAAACTTAGTGAGCAGCGGTTCTGGTTTAGCGCCTCAATGGAGAAGGGGCGGTAGCGAACTAGCCCGTGATTCAGAGTTCGGTTTAGTGCGTCGTCGACTTGTGGGGTTCCCACCCGATTTGAAAAGGTCCATTCATCACTGGAAAGACGGTTGGGCCAGGGAAACATAATCTGACCACGCGCTCCGTCCGCCAAATCTTCAGCGGCGTAGCCCTCAATGACGTTTATGCCCCCGGCGACGAAATTGCGCAAACTCGCCCCCACTTCGGTGATAACCGCACGTTGGTTGCCGTGGGCAATAGCAATCTGTTCACCGGTAGGCAGCATGGCGTTGTTTCCTCAATCTCACGTACTAGTAACTTAGGACAATTAGGGTACTTCTAAGTGATTACCTCTAAGGGCTGACATGAAGATACTCATTACTAATGACGACGGGGTGCTGGCACCCGGTATTGCGGTACTCGCCCGCCACGTGTCGCGCTGGGTCCAAGAGGACCCCGACCACCGCCAGGCAATGGTGGTGGCCCCCGACCGCAACTATTCAGGTATGAGCGCGGCGGTTGGTGATGTCTTTGATATGGACGGCGTGAAATACGAGCGATTCTCGATCGAAGGGGCGCAGTCACTTCCCACCTACGGCCTCGACGCCGCCCCGGCTCTATGCACAATTCTCGCCGCGGTCGGTACCTTTGACTTCGTGCCTGATTTTGTTCTCTCGGGAATAAACGCCGGTGCCAATGTGGGTCGATCCATCTTGCACTCGGGCACCGTTGGTGCGGTATTGACCGGTGCCCAATTTGGACTCTCTGGCCTCGCCGTCTCCGTGCAGTGGGGTGACGATGTGCACTACGACACCGCCGGCGCAGTAGCCGTTGAGGTCATGCAAGAGCTGGCCAACGCCCCTCGAGGCACGTTGCTAAACCTGAACGTGCCCAACCTCCCCGGCGCCCAGCTTCAAGGAGTGCGGCGAGGAAGAGTCTCCCATGCGGCCCTCGTGCACGACGCCATTGACCGAAGCGGGCCGGTACTGGGCGACTCGGGTGTCTTGGAATTAAATATGGGGGCGGCGTCGCCCACCCTCGGTGACACCTCCGATGAGGCGAGCGATGATGACGGCGCGCTCGTTCACGCTGGTTTCGCGGCGCTCACACCGTTGCGCGGCCCTCACGAAGATTCCGACCCCGGTCTAGACGACACGGTAACTGCAGCGCTCTCGGCAATTACTCGCCACCTCAGCGAGCGCTACTAGTCCTCAATATTCCGGCGAAGTTTCTTTACCTCGCCCCGTGATCGTTTGGAATCCAGGCGCTTCGTTTTCGAGGACTTTGATGGCTTCGTTGCTCGACGCACCCTAGGTCGCACTAGGGCGGTGGCGAGGCGAACGGCTAGTTGCTCAAGTGCGGCCTCCTTGTTTTGACGCTGCGAGCGGAACCGGCTTGCGCTCGTGCGAACAGTCGGACCCACCATCATGAGCAACCACTCTTTGTCACTATCGCGCAAAACGTTGGAGCTTTCAACAGAAAAACTCGCAACGATTTTCGACAATGTTCGATTCACATGCTGGCCCCCGGGTCCCTGCGAGGTGGTGGCGCGAATATCAATCTCGCCGTAGGGAATTCGAACTTTGGCGTTGAGTACTAACTCCCCATCATCAGTGACGAAGGGAAATTTCACCGTTACTCAGAACCGCGCAATTGCGAGTTGGGATGCGGTGGCGACGAGACCTTCTTCGTCAAAGAGGACGCACCGTTCATCAACCACATTGTCCGCAATTACCTGAGACCATTGACGGACCTTCAACCATTCAGACTGGGGCTTGCGTCGAACGTAACTCGTGAGTTGCAAAGTCGGCACCCAGCCTGAAGAACCAATAGGAAAGACCGACGGGGGCATCACGTCACTCGCAAAGTGCAGGCTCCACGCATTCCAATTCATATCGCCATCGGCGAGTCGGATCCAGCCGCGCACTTCGGCCCAATCGGTGGAAACACCGTGCCACCACTTTGAATAGGTGGGGTCGAGCTCAACGTCCACCACGCGCAAGAGATTGGGCGCGTCCGGCATGGGCGCACGAACGCAATCTTCGCGTGGTGCTACTGCAAAGGCCTCAGAACTTTCGTAGCGAATCTTGGGGGAATCTTCGAGAACCCCGAGGGTCGCGAGCGCTTCGCAATTAATTTCGCCATCTTGTCGCATGGCGGCGTGGATAAATGAGGCGCTCCGGCCGATCTTGCGAACGCTGGTGTGAATCTCAACCGGGCCGGGTTTTGGAGCGACCATGAAATTAGTTGTTATTGCCGTGACATCTAATTGATCAGCTCCGGCATCGATTCCCGCCGCTAACGCTCCACTCGCTAATACTGCGTGCAGGTAACCACCGTTGGGGTGGTCCACCACGTTGAACATGGCCGAAAGCTCAGCTGAATACAGATTGGGCCCGACCGGGTCGACCCCACCCGCAATTCGAAGTTCGGGGGTAAGGAATTCGCTCACGGACCAACGTTAATGTCGCTGTCGAATCAAAATGGTAGATTCAATAACCGGAAAGAGAAACTATGCGCGTAATCCCCCATTTTGTTAACGGCCAAGAGGTAGAGCAAGTGGGGGTGACCCCCGTCTTTAATCCCGCCACCGGCGAGCAGACGGCCGCGGTCCCCGTCCCCACCGCCGCCTATGTCCAGAGCGTGATCGACGTCGCCCAAGAGGCCGCTGTGACCTGGGGGCAGTACTCGCTCTCCAAGCGCACCAACATCTTGTTTGCCCTGCGCGCACTTCTCGTTGAGCGCACCGACGAACTCGCCCAAATCATTACCAACGAGCACGGCAAAACCCTCGTCGACGCCAAAGGTGAAATCGCCCGTGGTTTAGAAAATGTGGAGTACGCCTGTGGTCTAACCGAGCACCTAAAGGGTGGATTCTCCGACCAGGTGGCCGACGGTGTAGACGTGCATTCGGTACGTGAACCGGTGGGCGTAGTGGCGGCCATCACGCCGTTCAACTTTCCGATCATGGTGCCCTTGTGGATGAGCGCGAACGCACTCGCGTCGGGCAACTGTGTCATTCTTAAGCCTTCCGAGCGTGATCCCAGTGCATCGGTTTTCCTCGCCAAACTCCTGAAGGAGGCCGGTCTACCCGACGGAGTGTTCAACGTTTTGCACGGTGGCGTCGATGTCGTAAACCAACTCCTCGAAGCACCTGGCATTGACGCAGTGAGCTTTGTGGGCTCCACTCCCGTTGCCAAGCTGGTTCACGAAGCGGGCACCAAGCACGGCAAGCGCGTTCAGGCGCTCGGTGGTGCGAAGAACCACATGGTGGTCCTCCCCGACGCTGACCTAAATATCGCCGCCGACGCCGCAATTAACGCCGGTTATGGCGCGGCCGGTGAACGGTGCATGGCCATCAGTGTGGTCGTGGCCGTTGGCGACATTGCCGACGACCTCATTGCTCGGATTGTGGAAAGACTCGACAAATTGAAGGTGGGCGCCGGAAGCGACCCCACCAGTGACTTTGGTCCGGTAATTACCAGGGAACACCGCGACCGGGTGGCCAGTTATGTTCACAACGCGCCCTCCGAAGGAATTACCGTGGTCCGCGATGGCACAAATCTAACCAGTGAACCTGGATTCTTTGTTGGCCCTTGCCTCCTCGACAACGTTAAACCCGGTACTAAGGCCTACGACGATGAGATTTTTGGCCCCGTGCTCTCAATCGTTCGAACCGCTTCATTTGATGAAGCGGTTGGCGTGGTCAATGCCAACATATACGGCAATGGGGTGGCTATCTTCACCCGTGACGGTAACGCAGCTCGCCTCTTCGCCCGTCAGGTCAGCGTGGGAATGATCGGCATCAATGTTCCCATTCCCGTGCCCATTTCCTCTTATTCATTCGGCGGTTGGAAGAACTCGCTTTTTGGTCACACCCACATCTACGGACCCGAAGGTTTCTTGTTCTACACCCGAGCCAAGGTAATAACCACCCGTTGGCCCCAGCCCAGTGATTCACAAATCGACCTCGGCTTCCCGCGCACTCGATGAGAAAGAGACGCGAGTACAGTTCAGCGCGCGCCTACGGCGTTCTCATTCACGACAGTCAAGTTCTCCTCGTTCAATCCTCTAATCCCCGTTACAACCCCCCGATGTGGTGGCTACCCGGTGGAGGCATTGATTTTGGCGAGAGACCCACCGAAGCGCTTATTCGAGAATTTGACGAAGAAACTGGAATCGCCATCCATAAACCAGTGTTAGTCCACGCCGACGCCGACGTGCGCGCCCGGCCCAACGGAGAAAAGGTACACACGATTCGCATTATTTACTCGTGCGAGTACGTGGGTGGAGAGATTCGTCACGAAACCGACGGAACTACAGCCATGGCGCAGTGGTTCAATAAAGAAGAGGCGATGAACTTAAACCTCGCCGAGTACGCCCGAGACGCCCTCGAGCTGGTGATGCGTTAAGCCGGAGTGGCAGTAGCGCTGGCCTTCTGAGCAGCGCGCTCAACGGCCGCTCTGAGCTTGTCCATCATTTCGAAGAGCGCCGTGCGGGCTTTTTCCGCCTCCGCGTTGAGCCCTTCAACGTGTTCAATATCCCAGAGCTCAACTACCGGCTCGACAACGTCCTTTAAGAATTGCTGAACCCCGTAAATACCCTCACGGGCGATGCGCACGGCGTGTCGTGTGAAATTAGGAATCCCGAGTCCCGGCATCGCGAAGTGCTCGACTTGGCGGTTGACCGCTTCCATCATGGTTGACGGGTCAATGTCGAAGGCCGTCTTGGTGAGGTCGCGGTAGAACATGTAGTGCTT
>CAIKZX010000030.1 GCA_903832015.1 uncultured Actinomycetes bacterium | reverse complement strand
CCGACGGTACCGCCGATCTCCACGATGACAACATCTGCACCTAGTGAACCTTGCCTGCGAATGCGCTCTTTAATCTCGTCAGTGATGTGGGGAATTACCTGAACGGTTTTGCCCAGGTAGTCGCCACGCCGTTCCTTGGTGATGACATTCTGATAGACCGAGCCAGTTGTAGTGTTTGAAATTTTCGAGAGTGACTCGTCTATGAATCGCTCATAGTGACCAAGATCAAGGTCAGTTTCACCACCATCGTCAGTCACGAATACTTCGCCATGCTCTCCAGGGTTCATGGTGCCCGGGTCGACATTCAAGTAGGGGTCGAGCTTGCACATCGTGACCTTGAGGCCACGCATCTTGAGCAACCGACCAAGTGATGAAGCAGTGAGGCCTTTGCCCAGCGAGCTGGAAACGCCTCCAGTCACGAATACATACTTCGTCATTATTGGCGTCCCGTCTTCACGGAACATAATCTTAGTCCTCTCGCGCCGTGAAAACCGGGTGAATCAAGCCCCTTGCAGAAGGTGGCTGGCGAGCCCCAGGGAGGCGTCATTTACCTCCCCTGCCAGCATGCGGGCAATCTCCTTAATCCGGTCATCCCCACGAACTTCCCGAACTGTGGTCAGAGTTTTCCCATTTGAAACACTTTTCTCAACCACAAAATGCTGATTAGCCTTCGCCGCCACGCTGGCCAGGTGCGTGATTGCTAGGACTTGTTGGCGTTCACCAACCTCTCTTAGGCAGTCCCCGATTTGCTGAGCGACCTGTCCTCCGACTCCCGCATCAACTTCGTCGAAAACGGCTACTTGATCGTCTTGAGAAGTTTCGAGAGAAATTGCCAAGAGGACTCGACTCAGCTCGCCTCCACTAGCTAGAGATTGCAGGGGGCCCTCAGCCTGACCGGGATTAGGCGTAAACATGAGTTCAACCTCTGTCCCGGCCGAACCCTTAACGGAGAATCGAATCGAAGCGTGCGGTAGGGCGACCCTCTCGAGCTGTCGTGAGATAGCGACTGTTAACTCCCCTGCTGAGCGTGTGCGCAAATTGAGCAGCCGCTCAGATTCTTGGTCGAGTTTGCCTTCAAGTTCAGCCAACTCAAGGTCGGCGTTTGCCAGTCTGAGCAGGGACTCTTCGTGGAGCGAAATTGCCATTTCCAATGCGGCGCCTTTGTTGATCACCGCGGACAGATCAGGGCCATATTTCCGAGTCAAATTTTGCAGGATGCCTACGCGAGATTCGAGCTCTGCCATCAATCCCATATCAAAGGCTTCGGGGTCGGACAAAGCCACCAACTCTCGGATCGACTCTCTCGCCGACACCAGCGACCCCTGGAGTGAAGAACGTATGTTCTCGAAAATGTCGGACGGTGGCAGTTTGGAAATGGTGGAGGCGAATTGGTCGAGAATAGAGTTGTCTGACCCATCGAGGGCCTCTATCAGTCCACTAACCGCTGCTTGCCCCTCTTGAATTTCGGACATGCTTTGGAGTTGACTAAGAGCTAGATTTAGCTCCTCGGGGCCTGCGATTTTGGCAGATTTGATTTCGTCAAACTGAAACTGGAGAAATTCCAATTCGCGTTGTCGTCCAGCCTCGTCTCCACCAGATTCTCGACGCCATTTGATGAGGCTGGAGATCTCCTTCGAAAGGGACTCATATTCAGATGAGTCGATGCCCGAATACTCATCAATAAGCCGCAGAATTTCGGTTCGAGACTTCAGAGCGAGCGAATCATGCTGACCATGGATCACGATTAGCGGTCCGGCGGCATTTCGCAAACTTTCAGCGTTTGATGCGAGGCCATTCAAAATGGCTCGGAGTCTTCCTGAGGCCGAAGCTTCTCTGGCGAGAACAATCTCATCATCGCCGCGGGAGAACACGACCGAGGCTTTGGTTTCCGGATTCACTGCATGGCGTGATTGGGCTCCGTCTTCGCCCAGACAGAGCTCAAGAGCGCCGAGCAAAAGCGTCTTACCCGCTCCCGTCTCACCCGTAAGGACCGAAAAACCACCACTGAACTCAATGTTGGCTGTCTCAATGACCCCCAACGACTGGGCCGATAATTCAACAAGTCGAACGTTAGGCATGACCCTCGCGCAAACCTCGCCGCAATCGCAGAGCCAGATCGGTTTCACCCGACCCGACAACTCTTACGGGACTAGAACTCTTGCGCACGGTAATTCCTTGGCCCAATTCGAGTTTGCCCACCAACACACCGTCAGTAACGATTACCGCCGGCCTATCGAGGGCGACGATGCGTATTACCCGTTGCCCTGGCATTACGACAGACCGGCTAATCGTGAAATGGGGCGCAACCGGAGTAAGGATCATGAGGTCTAAGTCGGGCTCAACAACCGGGCCGCCCACAGAGAAATTGTAGGCAGTGGAGCCTGTGGGGGTCGAAACCATCAATCCGTCCGCCACATATGAAAGATATTCTTCGGTGTCCACCGTGGTGGACACCTTGACCATATGGCCAGGCAAGTCGCGTTCCACGACCACTTCATTTAGGGCGAACTCGGTCGCCTTCTGTCCATCAATTTCAATCTCCAACGCCAATCGATTCTCGGTGACGTTTGAAAGCAGGGCGGCGCGAACTGCGGCAATCAAATCAGAGGGCTCGACGCGCAAAAGGAAACCAACACGCCCTAAATTGACGCCAAGGATGCGTGCGCCAACTCGGTGAGCCAATCTAGAAGCCTTGAGGAAAGTCCCGTCACCCCCGAGGGCTATAACGAGGGAGTCCGAACTGAGATCTGGCAACTTTTCGTTCGAAAGCTCGAAGACTAGCGACTCGAAACCCTCACTAGCGAATACGGCGCTCGCTTCAGCAGCCAGCCGCAGAGCGTCGGGGCGATTCGGGAATGCGGCAAAAAGCAAATGTGTCACGTGGCTCCTCGTCCTGAAACCATGGTAGCGAGCAAATTGGTTGGACGGTTAAACCCAACTGTCGGTAATGACCGGTAGTGGTGTCGAAGGCGGGACTTGAACCCGCACGCCCTTACGAGCACTAGCACCTCATGCTAGCGTGTCTGCCATTTCACCACTTCGACGTGGGGCTACAGTTTAGCGGGTTTAGCGAGGAGCCTTAAGGCCGAAGGCCAGGGAGTTGATCCACCAGAGCGATTACCGAAGCCCCTCCCCTAACAGTCGAGAACCGACGGCTCCAAGCCTGAATCACTGGGGCGCAAAACAGTGGTCGAGAAATGAAGGAGTGAGTGACTTGAGCGTCGAAAAGCGCCCATTGTTGGGACGCTTGCGCGTTATTGAAGTTCTGAGTGACAGCAAGTGCGGTCTGAGCCCAAAAGGGGTTTCGCGGTCCCACCGCGTAGGAGTCGAGTACGGGAGAGCCGAAATACGCCCTAGCAGCGACGCCTGGACCAAACGCGAGACTCCTCGAATACACCGCAACATCGGCCGCCCCGTACCGCAAAGAGGCAGCGGCGAGTTGTTCGCTAGACGCCGTCACTCTAAATGTTGGAATGCCAATTACTCGCCAGGTGTTAATAATGAAAGCTGCGGCGCTTCGATCAGCACCTGACGGTCCGACCGTCATCCGAATAGCCACCGCTTTTCCGTTCGGCGAACGCCAGCTAGAGCCCGCTTGCGAATAGCCAATGGATTTCAGTGCTTCTAAGGCGCAGGTTAAGCAGTCTTGGGGAGCGTCCAAAGTTGCTGAGCCGACCGCCGCAGTTGCGGACGTTAGCAGTCGATTTGCCACCCGTACGGTGGTCGTTGTCGACCCCCACAGAGAGTTAACCATTACCTGCCTGTTGACCGCGACACTTAGGGCCTGACGAAAAGCAAGAAGACTGACATTAGGCCTTACCGACGAGAAGCTCATCTGAGTAAGACTGGAACTTGAAGTCAGTGAAGCTGTAAGTCGAGGGTCACTAGAGAGTGATGAAACAGCTTGAGAGTTCGCAACAACTGTTTCTCCGATGAAGTTCTTCGACGGCACCTGGCTAGAGGACATGGTGTCAGATATCACTACTCGGCCAAACCTCATTTCGCCCTTGTGCAATAGGTTGCTCTTTATAAGAACAATTTGATGCTTTGACGCCGAAAAGACCGAGTAATACCCAAGTGTTGGTCGACGCTCAAGATTCTTGATGCTGCAATCGAGGGGAGAATTCCTGCTTAGAACATCACGAAAAAGTACCATCCAATTTGCAAAGGATTGGGAGAATTTAGCCACGACACTAAGACCGTCACTGGCAATGGTCATTGACGATATAGCGCGGTAGCCGTCTGACGCAATTGTCGGCTGCGCTTTTGCCCGAGTCCACCACCGAACTAGTGAGGCGCCGTTGAAATCAGTCCCATCCGACCACTTCAACTTTGGAGCAACCGAGTAGGTCACACTTTCTGGATTAACCGAGGTCAGTTCCGCTGAAACAATCCCAGCGGCGGTACCAACTAGGGCATCATTCGGTCCATTCAAAAAAGCCGAGGGATACAGTAAGTCGCCAATGGCGACAGAAGTATCTGAGGCACCGGCCGAAAGGCTCGAACAGGCATCTAGGGGTCCCGGTAGAGAAACGTACAGGGTTTTAGCGGCTGCACCAGCAGTCCCCCCAAACGCCACCAGAGTTCCTAAGAGTACGAGGGTCGCTCCGAATGACCTAGACCAGGTCACGATGTTACTGCAGGCGCAGATCGAGGGTTAGTGTCGAAAAAGCGAAGACCAGGGCGGCGGCAATGGTTATGCGGTCGAGGTTGCGTTCAACCACGGTGGAACCGGAAGCTGCTTCGAGAGTTAGAT
>CAIKZX010000029.1 GCA_903832015.1 uncultured Actinomycetes bacterium | reverse complement strand
GTTGTGACCGATCTATCGTCGACAACGCCCGGACGTGTTACCACCCCGCTAGCAATAAAGCTGTCAGCAACGACGAAACCCTACTGCGTTATTTGTTTCGGCACAGGCACACCACACCGTTCCAGGTGGGGCAATGCATCAAGATGTTTTTCTCGTTACCAATTCTGGTAGAGCGTCAATTTGTACGACACCGCACGGCGTGGAATCTTCGAGCTCGAAGCGGGACCCCAAGTGTCGATGTACAGTTGCGGCATTACGCCCTACGACGCGGCTCATCTCGGGCACGCCTTCGTGTATCTCTGCTTCGATGTACTACAGCGCCGATTGCGTGATGCGGGACACGAAACCCGTCTGGTGCGTAACGTAACGGACGTCGATGACGACATGTTGCGCAAAGCGCGCGAACTAGGGGTGCACTACCTGGACCTCGCGGCTCAAGAAATGGTCAAGTTCGACCGCGACATGGCGCTCATCAACCTTCTGCCGGTGTACAAAGAGCCTCGCGCGACAGGTGCTATTTCAGAAATTCTGACCCTTATTGGAGAGCTCTTCTCCGCGGGCGTCGCCTATGAGGTTGACGGCTGGGTGTACTACGAGGCATCAAAATTCTCTCGGTTTGGACAGGTGAGCCACGAGTCACGTGACGCCATGATTGAGCTCGCCGCCATCCACGGTGGAAACCCGACCGACCCTCGCAAACGAGACGCTCTGGACTTCGTGTTGTGGCAGCCCTCGCTGGAAGACGAGCCTTCTTGGGAATCTCGATGGGGCGCTGGTCGACCGGGCTGGCACGTTGAATGTTCCGCTCTGGCGATGCGCGACCTGGGCCCAACACTTGATGTGCATGGAGGCGGGCGAGACCTAGCTTTCCCTCATCACGAATGTGAAGCGGCTCAGAGCGAGGTAGTGACCGGTCAGCCCTTCGTGAAATTTTGGATGCACGTTGGCCTGGTGGGCCTCGACGGAAAAAAGATGAGTAAGTCACTGGGCAACTTGGTGTTCGTCGAACAGCTAGTGGCTAAAGCGGAGCCCGCTGCCGTTCGACTAGCTCTGCTCAATCAGCACTACCGATCAGATTGGGAATGGCGAGAGGAACTGCTGACCAGCGCGGTCGCTCGGTTGAGCACCTGGCGTAGCGCCAGTATGGCCGGCCGCCCCTCCTCAGTTATCGATGTCGTGAGGTCCGCTCTTGATGATGACCTCAACACCCCAGCGGCACTTCGCGCCATTGATGAGGCGGCCCAGGGGGGCTTTGACGTTGGCCAAGCGGCAGGACTTCTTGGCATTACGCTGTAGGGCTAGGAAAGGCGATCATGAGCGACGTAGTAGTAACTCTCCCGGATGGTTCGGAACGTAACCTCGCCGTTGGCTCAACTTCTTTCGACTTGGCTTCGGCGATTGGCGCTCGACTCGCCAAGGATGCACTCGCCGCAACAGTCAATGGGTCATTAACCGATCTGAATCGACCTCTCGAAAATGGAGCGACCGTCTCAATCGTCACGCCCGCCTCGGACATCGGTCGAGAGGTGCTCCGTCACTCCACCGCTCACGTTCTCGCACAGGCGGTTACGCGGCTGTGGCCCGGAGCGCATTTCGCCATTGGCCCTGCCATCAAGGATGGTTTTTACTACGACTTCGATTTGCCGAACGGTGCGTCGTTCTCTGATGACGACCTGCCGCGTATTGAAGCCGAGATGCGCAAAATCATCGAAGAGGATCAACCCTTCACTCGAAGTGAACACACGTTCACCGAAGGTTTAGAGCTCTTCAAATCCCAGCCCTACAAGGTTGAGATTATTAAAGCGGTGCAAGCCGGGGGCAGTGATGAGGATCGCCACGAAGTTGAGAGTGATTCCAGTGTTTCGGCCTACTCGAACAATCCAAATTTTGTTGACCTCTGTCGCGGTCCGCACGTTCCTCGAACCTCTCGACTTGGACATTTCAAATTGATGCGTGTCGCGGGGGCCTATTGGCGCGGCAGCGAACAAAATCAGATGTTGCAACGCATCTACGGGACGGCGTGGGAGAGCGAAAAAGCACTCGCCGCTCACCTTGAGCAACTCGAGCAGGCCATCGCGCGAGACCATCGCAAACTTGGTCGTGAGCTGGATCTCTTCTCATTCCCGAGTGAATTGGGGCCGGGGCTGGCGGTGTTTCACCCCAAGGGCGGCACGATGCGCCGAGTCATGGAGGAGTACTCCCGGCAACGCCACGAGTTGGCGGGCTATGAGTTTGTCTATACGCCCCACATCACCAAGTCCGAGTTGTTTGAGCGTTCGGGACACCTCGATTGGTACGCCGACGGCATGTACCCACCGATGGAACTCGACGAGGGGCAAAAGTACTACCTCAAACCAATGAATTGCCCCTTCCACGTCCTAATCTACAAGTCCAATCCTCGTAGCTTCCGCGAATTGCCCCTTCGAATGTTTGAATTTGGGTCGGTCTATCGATACGAAAAGTCGGGAGTGGTCCACGGTCTGACGCGCGTGCGCGGAATGACCCAAGATGACGCTCACATTTTTTGCACACGTGACCAGATGGCCGAAGAGCTAACCAGCCTGCTGACCTTTGTGCTTTCTCTGCTGCGCGACTTTGGTCTCAACGACTTCTATTTGGAACTTTCGACCCGCCCCGAAGAAAAAGCCGTCGGTACCCTCGAAGAGTGGGAAGAGGCGGAGAACACCTTAGCTAGTGTTGCGAATGCGGCCGGACTCGAACTCGTAATGGACCCGGGCGGTGGTGCCTTCTATGGACCAAAGATTTCCGTGCAGGCTAGAGACGCCATCGGACGCACCCACCAGATGTCAACTATCCAGCTTGATTTCCAACTTCCCCAACGATTCGAATTGGAGTACGTGGCCTCGTCGAACGATCGCACTCGACCAATCATGATTCACCGCGCACTCTTTGGTTCAGTTGAACGCTTCATGGCAAT
>CAIKZX010000028.1 GCA_903832015.1 uncultured Actinomycetes bacterium | reverse complement strand
TTCCTTAGTTTTCTTCTCTCTTAGTAAGTCTAGGTAATGCCACTCGGCCAGTTCGGTGCAACTCCACCTCGGCAAATCCTTCCAGAGAACGCTCGAGCTCGTCACAAGCCCGGGGCGTCCCGGCCAGCATGAGAGTCAGCGAATCCGCGTCAACCTCCACAATGGAAGCGCCAGCGCTCTCTACCAAGCCCAATACTCGGCCCCGGTTCTCGTTATCGACCGACACGGTGGCAAGTAGGAGTTCACGTTCCAGCGCATCCTTGGGGGCAATGTCCTTGATTTCAACCACGTTGATCAACTTGTTCAACTGGCCCACAATCTGCTCCAGTGGGGCCGACTCGGCGTCCACCACGATTGTGACGCGTGAGAAACGAGCTTGACCTTCTGAGGGGGCTACCGCCAAGGAGTAAATGTTGAAGCCCCGACGGGCAAAGAGTCCAGCAATGCGGGCCAGCACTCCGGCCTTGTTCTCAACCAACACCGAAAGAATGTGGTGGGTAACGGGAGTGCGTTCTACGTCACCTAAAAAGGGTTCTGGCGCCATTAGTTTTTCACCTCCTGCAATGGGTGGACCATGATGTCATCATTGGACGCTCCCGCGGCCACCATCGGAAATACCTTCTCCGATGCGGGCGTGCGGAAGTCAATGACGACAGTCCGGTCGTTGATTTCGTTCGCTTGGCGAATCGCTTCGTGCATCTCTTCAATTGTGCGCGCACGCAGTCCAACCGCACCCATGGACTCGGCCCACTTCACATAGTCCGGCAGATCAGCGTCTAAGAAAACTTCGGAGAATCGCTCTTCGTAAAACATCTCTTGCCACTGACGGACCATACCGAGGTAAGCGTTGTTCAAAATCGCGACCTTGATTGGGAATCCCTCCGAGGTTGCGGTAACGATCTCTTGCGCGGTCATCTGAAAGCACCCATCACCGTCGATGCACCACACGTCGCGGTCGGGCATGGCGGCTTTGGCGCCAATGGCGGCAGGCACACCGAAACCCATCGTTCCGGCTCCACCCGAGTTGATCCAAGTGCGGGGTTCTTCAAACTTCCAAAAGTGACTGGCCCACATTTGGTGTTGCCCTACACCCGAAGAAACAATTGTTCCTGGTTTCGAGGCTGCGGCGATTGCTTCGATGATTTCTTGGGGACGCAACAATGCGGGATCATCGGTTGGGGCGTATACCAAAGGGTATTTTTCGCGCCATCCATTGAGGACCTCCCACCATGGATCGAGGTTCTTCGGCATGGCCTTCGCCGCATCGAAGGCGGCCAAGGCAGTAGCGATATCGCTACGAACGGCGACGGTGGCCACCTTGACCTTATTGAATTCTGCGGGGTCGATATCAACGTGAATGATCTTTGCTCCGGCCGCGAAGGCTGAGATTTTCCCGGTGACACGGTCGTCGAAGCGCGCACCGAGCGAAATCAGGAGGTCCGACTTTTGGATAGCGGTCACGGCCGAATAGGTTCCGTGCATCCCGGGCATGCCAAGGTGCTGCGGGTGGCTATCGGGGAATGCTCCGCGAGCCATCAGGGTGGTCACCACGGGCATCTTGGTCCGTTCGGCGAAAGCGATGAGTTGCTGGGAGGCGTTGGATTTCAAGGTACCGCCGCCAACGTACAGAACGGGACGTTCGGCTTGGCTGATCAGTGCTACAGCTTCGTCAATGCTCGACTGATCGAGAATTATTTCGGGCTTGTAGCCCAAGAGGTCGTACTCTTCGATTGACTCGGGGTACCACCACTCCATCTCAGACTGAGCGATATCTTTCGGAAAGTCAATCAGAACCGGTCCGGGACGTCCGGTGGTGGCGATATAGAAGGCGGAGGCGACAACTCGTGGAATCTCATCGGCGTGGGTGATCAAGAAGTTGTGCTTAGTAATACCCATGGTGATGCCGGTGATGTCGCACTCCTGGAAGGCATCGGTACCGATAGAGGCCGATGCCACCTGACCGGTGATAACCACTAGTGGCGTGGAATCCATGTGCGCGTTGGCAATGGGAGTAACGATGTTGGTAGCTCCAGGCCCACTGGTCACCATGGCCACGCCCGGTTTACCGGTAGCGAGGGCGTAACCTTCGGCCATGTGTCCTGCACCTTGTTCGTGGCGAACTAGTACGTGTCGGATTGATGAATCTCGGATTGGGTCGTAAACGGGCAGGATAGCTCCGCCGGGGAGACCAAAGATGATCTCCACACCCTCTTGCTCGAGGCTCTTGATGAGGGCTTGTGCGCCGGTAAGTTTCATAACCTGTCCTTTCACTCAGATAAACAAAAGAGCCTCCCTATTTTGGGAGGCTCCGGTACGACGAGATGGGTCGAATTACCGGCGCCACGCGCCTAGCACTACCACCACAGTTAGGTTTATCTTCACCCCTGTATTGTGCCACACCGTGTCTCTCAGGGACAACTTATTAACGAGAGGTAACGGCGCCCTTCTCGGCTCCCTGCACGAGGCGGGCAAACTTGTCCAAGACCCCCGTGGTGTAGCGAGGAATAAATGGCTTTTGTCGGGCGCGACGGGCTTCGAGTTCGGCGGGTTCAACCAAGAGGTCGATGCTCAGAGCCTCAACATCAATGGCGATGGTGTCACCATCTTCAATGAGGCCGATTGGTCCGCCGTCCAGCGCTTCAGGAGCGACGTGTCCAACACAGAAACCATGGGTGCCGCCGCTGAAACGACCATCGGTAATCAGCGCACAGTCGGCCCCGCGTCCAACACCCTTCATGGCGCCCGTTACTGCCAACATCTCGCGCATGCCTGGCCCCGCCTTGGGTCCCTCGTAGCGGATCACCACCACTGTGTTGGGCTGAATTTCGTTGGCCATGATCGCTGTCATGGCCGCGTCCTCGCCGTCAAAAACGCGTGCAGCTCCGGTGAATTGCAATTTATCGATCCCCGCCACCTTGACCACTGATCCTTTTGGCGCCAGCGATCCACTCAAGACGGCGATTCCACCTTGGGCGTTAATTGGGTTCGAGAGAGGATGGACCACGTCTCCATCGGGAGCGGGCGCGTTGAATTCGGCAAGATTTTCTGCCATGGTCTTTCCCGAAACCGTCATGACATCTCCGTGGAGGAGCCCTGCTTCTAAGAGGTGGCTCAGAACAACTGGGACTCCACCAATGCGGTCCAGATCGCTCATGTGATACTTGCCGTGGGGCTTTGTGTCAGCAATGTGCGGAACGCGTTTGGCAATTTTGTTGAAGTCGTCTAGTTCGAGCTCGACACGTGCCTCGTGGGCAATCGCCAACAGGTGCAGTACGGCATTCGTTGAACCACCGAGGGCCATAACAACCGCAATGGCATTTTCTAATGCCTGCTTGGTCATGATCTTGCGCGCGGTGATTCCCAAATCTAAGAGATTTAGAACGGCTTGCCCAGACTGGTAGGCGTACTCGTCACGTCGTCCATCAATCGCGGGCGCTGAAGCTGAGCCCAATAGCGACATGCCAAGTGCCTCACCAACACTCGCCATGGTGTTGGCGGTGAACATGCCAGCGCAACTACCTTCCCCAGGACAAGCGGCGCACTCAATGGCTTTCAACTCTTCATCACTGATCTTTCCCACGGCGTTCGCCCCCACCGCCTCAAAGACTGAAGTGATGTCGAGCGCTTCTCCATTTAGATTCCCCGGCATGATCGTTCCTCCGTAGAGGAATACGCTGGGCACGTCGAGGCGCGCTGCGGCCATCAGCATTCCTGGGAGCGACTTGTCGCAACCAGCGAAGGTCACCATGGCGTCGAAACGCTCAGCGTGCATAACGGTTTCGACCGAGTCGGCAATCACTTCACGCGACACCAGTGACGCTCGCATTCCTTCGTGCCCCATAGAGATGCCGTCCGACACAGCAATAGTGACAAATTCAAATGGAACCCCACCACCATCTCTCACCGCTACCTTGGCGCGCTTCGCGAGTCGCTCGAGGGGCAGGTTGCAAGGAGTGACCTCATTCCAACTCGATGCCACGCCAATTTGTGGCTTTGCCATGTCGGCGTCTTGTAGACCCATCGCTCGAAGCATTGCTCGAGCGGGAGCTCTCCCCTTGCCCAAAGTGACATCGGTCGATCGTGGCGTGGGGTGCTGGCTCATAGGTTCATTCTACGAGCGGGGACTGTTAAAAAGTTGGGAATTTCCACGCCCGACCACTGGCCGAGCGTGGAAACGCAATTAACTGTGTGACTTACGGCGGCGAACGAACAGCATCGCCACGAATCCACCGGCCAACATGTCCACCGCAACCATGGCGTTTTGACGGGTATTCGAACCGGTAAACGCAAGGGGCTGTGTCGTAGTGGTGGTCGCGGGAACCGCAGTTGTGGTGGTCGTTGATGCCACGGTGGTGGTTGTCGAAGTCGTTGTGGTGGTTGTGGTGGTTGTCGTGGTGGTTGTCGTGGTGTTTGGATCTACCGCCGATTGGCTGTAGGTGGTCACCGTTCCAGTCGCGGTAGCGGGAGTGCCCAGCAATACGAATCCGTTCACCGTAATTAAGAGCGCAACGAGGGGAACCGAGACAAGCCGTCAAATTGAAATTTGATTTTTCACGACTCTTAATTTACTACTTTTTGTTGATTTCCTAGTCCATATAAGCGCCACCATTAACGGAAATTGCCTCTCCGGTAATGAATTCGGCGTCTTCGGAGGTCAGAAACCCCACCACTTTGGCCACATCCTCTGGCGTCTGCAGCCGAGCCAATGGCGTGGCATCAATCCAACCCTGCTTGACCTTTTCCGGAGTCGAGCCACTCAGCTCGGCCTCCCAGGCCAACTCTCTCGTCTGCATTGGCGTAGCCACGAACCCAGGGCAAACACAGTTGACTCGAATGTCATGAGGTGCGAGTTCAAAGGCCATAGCTTGTGTGAGCCCGAGCACCGCGAACTTGGATGCGACATAGTCGGCCAGAAATGGTACGCGACCTTGTTTGGATGCCATGGAGGCGGTGTTAATAATTCGGCCCCTTTTCCCAAGCTTGATCATCGCTCGAGCGGCCGCTTGTCCGCAATAGAAAACACCGTACGTGTTGATCTCGAAGTTGAAGGCCAAGTCCTCAGGAGAAATGTCTACAAAGCGCTGCATCTTTGAAACGCCAGCATTGGAGACCCACACATCGAGCGCACCGTGCTCGGCCACGATTTCAGTGACAACTAATTCACATTGCTTAGGGTTACGAACATCGAGCCTCATCGCTTGCGCCGCTCCAATTTCGGTGGCCACCGCAGCGGCGGCACCGAGATCAATATCGGTCACGACAACGAAGAAGCCTCGACGCGATAGTTCTAAGGCAATAGCCCTGCCAATTCCAGATCCGGCACCGGTAACGGCGGCGATTGGTGAACTCATGATTTACTCCTAGCTAATAAATGTGAAAATTCAGTTGTGGCCGCAGTCAATGCCACAAACTCTTGGTACCGTTCAGCGTAGCGAGCCACGTTGTTGGGATTTGGAGAAATAACTTCGCCCTGCTCGAGCGAACCGGCCACGTAGGACCAGTCCTTGATGACCCCACCGCCAATACCGGCCATTATCGCAGCGCCATAACTAGCCCCTGGGTGGTTGATAATTGAGATCAAATCACGATTCAGAACATCGGCCAAGATTTCACGCCACAGTCGTGATTTCGACCCCCCGTTGGTGATTCTGACGCTGCCAATCTGTACTCCACCCTGAGCGAGGATTTCAAAATGGCTTCTGAACCCGTAGGCAATCGCCTCGAGGAAGGCGCGGTGGATGTCACCGCGGGTCGTACCTAAGTGCAGGCCCACTATTACACCTCGAAGGTCCGGGTCGTGCAGTGGAGTCTTCTCACCCAAGAAGTACGGCAGGGCAATGAGGGTTCCTGGTTCGGAGTTCTGTGCTTGATCGTCGAGTTCGGTCAACGATGCGCCGCCAAACAGTGCCTGTTCCCATCGAAGTAGTGATCCGGAGGTGGCCATGCAACCGTTTGGCAACCACTTTCCAGGAATAGGGTGCGCGTCAAGATAGAGGCGTGAATCAAGGAAAACCTCATCAGTTACAGCAAGGATGTCCCCCGCTCCGCCAAGTTTGACCAGCACATCACCAGCATTCACCAAGCCTGCGCCGTAGGCCGATAGAACGTGATCGGCACCACCAACAAACAGTGGAGTCCCTATCTCGAGTCCTAATTCCGCTGCAGCACCACTCGCTAGTTGACCCACCGGGGTGGAGGGCG
This sequence comes from uncultured Actinomycetes bacterium, assembly GCA_903832015.1. Lineage (GTDB taxonomy): Bacteria > Actinomycetota > Acidimicrobiia > Acidimicrobiales > RAAP-2 > RAAP-2. Next base: position 10,294 of record CAIKZX010000028.1, on the reverse strand, counting down.
CCTTCACCTCCGCTAGCTCGGGCCACTTCACGCCGGTGGCGGCGGTGACTTGCGGCAAGGAATTTAGTTCGAGGTCGTAGAGACCGCTTTCGTGTGCCCAGTTTTTTTCTACGTGAGGAGGGGCGCCCATCTTCATCAGTAGCCAGTCATAAGAGCCAACGAGGTACTTTGTATTTGCCCATAGATCAGGTTCGTTTCGCGCTAGCCACAGTGCCGTCGGCGCGACCGATTGTTGGCTAAGAATTGAACCCGTATGTTGGAGCAAGTCAACGTTGGCCAGCGCGGTTCGCAGTTCACTAATTTCAGCGGTGGCTCTAGCGTCATTTTGGAGCATCGCTCGACGAAGTGGCGCCCCCGAAGTGTCCACACAGACAACCGCCGGAACCATTCCCGTCGTGGCGACACCAATGACATCTTCCTTCGTCGCGCCCGCTTCGGTCAATAACCTCGGAATGAGTGAAACCACCGCGGCCCACCACTGGCTGGTGTCGGCTTCCGCCCAACCGGGGTGATCACTAAAGAGTTCGACTTCGTGCGAAGCCGATGCCACAATGCCCCGCTCGGGGTCAAGCAGGATGGCCTTGACCCCCGATGACCCGAGGTCAATACCGAGTAGCAGCGACTGAGCCACTACGAGCGAGCGGCATCGACGAAGCGCTTCACGCGCTCGGGGTCGACTTCGTTCCAGGTGTAGCCGTCGCGCTTTAGATCTGATCCGACAATGCAACCATCGGCGTACTTAAAGAACTCTTTAATGGTGCCCGCCTTGGCGCCGGTGTTCAAGAGCACGGGAATGCTCGGGTCGAGCGCCTCGCGAACCTCCGCGACGGTGCGAACGTCAGGCTCCGAACCGGCCATGGGGCCTGAGACCAAAATCACGTCAGCCAGCGATGACACCACCGTGGACTTGGCGACTTGCGCGGGTGTGCGGTTACCAATACTCGAAGCGAACTCGGGGGTGATGTTGGCGAAGATCCCTAGGTCGTCGCGGCCAAAGGCCCGACGATCACGAAGCAATTTCGCCGCATCGGGATTCCACGGCCCCATGTCAGACTCCCAGGCCCCAGTAATGACCTCGCGCATAAAGCTCGCTCCCGTACCCACGGCAATAGCCAGTGCGCACTGCTCATCCCAGAGGTAGTCCACACCAAAGGGACGGTCAGTGGGCTTGCACTCAGTCGTGACTCGAGTCATGACCGCCGAAGCCTCAAGACCCGCATTTAGTTTGTAGGGGCGGTCTCCTTCATTGCAGAAAAGAATGGCGTCAAAGCCACCTTCGAGAAGAAGTTGTGTATCACGCTTGACGTGGTCGATCAGTCCTTGGACTCCGGCCTTCTCATCAAAGAGGGGCGTTCCGGGAAGCGGCGGCACGTGGGCCATGGCAATCAAGGGTTTGTTTACATTTGGAAAAATACTCTTAAAACGTGACATCTGGTTCTCCTATTGGTTGGGATTGACAAACATGATTTCAATACCCATGCTGGCAATTGATCGAACTTCGGGGTTATCGGGTGTTGCGTCGGTGATCAAGATATCAATTTTAGTTATTGGTGCCACGGTAACGAGTGCCACTGTCCCAAGTTTTGTAGCGTCAGCTAACACCACGATTCGACGACTAGCCGCCATCGCCGCACGCTTAACTGAGGAGTCATCGAGGTTGTACTCAGTGAGACCTTTCGCGGCACTTACTCCGGCGACGCCGATAAATGCAGTATCGCAGTTAAGGTCCTCGTACGCCTCGACTGCACGAGACCCGATGAGTGAGAGTTCGCCGGCACGGACAACTCCGCCACTGACGATGGTGCGTACATTGTGCTTTGAGCTCAACTCAGAAGCCACAAGTAGTGAGCTTGTCACCACCGTCAGGTTGAAATCCTCTGGCACCAACCGAGCCATCGATTGCGTGGTAGATCCCACGTCAATAATGACGGTTTCGTCTTTACGCAAGAGGGTCACGGCCGCTTCACCAATTCGACGCTTAGCCTCGGACATGTGTGATGCCCGTTGCAGAATTGGTGGCTCAAAGGAGCGACTCTGAACCGATATGGCCCCGCCCCGCGAACGGCGGGCCAATCCTTCAAGCTCCAGGGCGTCGAGATCTCTGCGAATCGTCATTTCGGAAGTGCCGAATTCTTGGGCGAGTGCCACGATGGAGGCTTCACCAGAGCTGCGCAGTCTGTCGACGATGGTCGCCCGGCGGCTCTTGGAATCCATGGGAACAGACTATGTTAACAATTCACAAAAAACAACAAAATCTGTGAATAATTAACACAAGGAAAAGCCCTGCTCCCCCGCTACTTCAGCCAGCCCGCGTTGGCGTGCCAGTGTCCGCCCGATTCCAGGAAAGCCAGAACTCCCCGTTCCAGCGAACTGTTGCGAGGCAATTCCGCCATCGCTACGCCTGGACGGCGAAAGACAAACTCGAGGATGTCCTCATCTGCGATGGGAGCGTTGTCCAATAATTCGAAACGGCCCTGTAATTTCACAATATTGCTGGTCGGGCCCAAAAAACTCTGGAGTTGGGGATCCAGTAGCCAAGACTGCAACGTGAAGAGTCGGACCTTGTCACTGGGCCAAATTCTCTCAATGAGCGAGCGGGCTCGCTGCAACGAAGCTTCGACGGCTTCTGGACTCAAGTCGGTTCCCTGCGGAACATGAAGCCCAAAGACCTCATCACCAACTCGGAATCCCTCCCCGCGCTTTTCAATTTCTGCATCCTCGAACCACGGACTTGGTGCCAAGATACTTCGACCCAATTCAAGTCGGTGGAATTGCAAAGAGCCACACTGTAGTAAAACGCCCCGCAGCATGAGCAGTAACCACCACCCCGCATCAGTTCCCAGTTCGCCCCACTTTGTTTTGTAAATATTTACATGGCGAGAAACAATAGCGAGAGTATCGGTTCTTACCTCGTCGTCTACTCCGATTGTGTCAAAGTAGGCGCTCAGACGGTTGACCGCGAGTGCGGCTGAGTACAAGTACAGGTATCGTCCACTTTCGCCATGATCGAACAGATCATTCCAAATTGGAAAGTCGGGTTGCATTTGGCCCACGTACGTACTGAGCCAGGTGTCGATGGAAGCAAGCACATCAACAAATTCACTATCAGCCTTGAAATTCTCCCAGTGCCCCGCGGCTAGTCCGCTGTCAATTTCACTGAGAGAGCACTTTCGCAGGCGCACTGCAATCTCGTCGCTGGTTAGGCTGCGGATTGTTTGATGTGATGCCTCACTGCCCGCCGGAAAAATCCTGCGCATGTGTGCTAGGACTTCAGCGTCACTCACCACTATCGAGTGGGCGGAACTGAACCCCCGCCAAACTAAGGCGCGCTAGGTGTCGCACCAACCGAGGACGGAATGAGTCCAGCTCTTCTTTGGTGCCCCAGACAACTTCTGCGAAGGCGGAGAGTCGGGGAAAGGCCATGTAGTCCATACGATCGCGGGTGGCAATATATTCAGTCCACAATTGGGCCTGGGCTCCGAGAATTTGCTTGCGTTGCAGTGAGTTGAGTTCAGACGGAATCACGTTGTAGGAGTACACCTTCTCCCACGTTGTAACGAATGGCGCCGGGTGGACTGCCACCGGCTCAGAGGGGTTCTCACTTGAAAGCCAGTCGAAATAGAGGTACTGCATCGGCATCATGACCACGTAGTGCCCTCGCAACGCCGCCTCAACTCCCTTTTCCTCCGAGCGCCAGGCCGCAATCACGGTGGTTTCGGGGACCTCAGCGTCGAGAACCTCATCCCAGGCAATCACTTGGTGTCCCGATTCCTCGAGGACCTCACTGAGTCGCGAGGTGAAAAGCCCCTGCAATTGTTGGGCCGATTCGAATCCATGCTGCTCCATGACTGAAGCGGCCAGGTCGCTGACCTCCCATTCAGTCGTGGGACATTCGTCGCCGCCAATATGAACCGTGGCGTTTGGAAAAATGCTCGCAACGTAGGAAACAACTTCCACCGCAAAATCGAGTGCGGTGTCGCTCACATTAAGAACATGATCCGATATACCCCAGTGCTCCCATACTTCAAGTTGGGTTTCAGGGTAATTTCCCAATTCGGGGTAGGCGGCAACAACCGCTTGGGCGTGTCCCGGTAGATCGATTTCTGGAACTATAGAAATACCCCGCAGCGCGCAGTAGTGGGTGAGGTCCTCAAGCTCCTCACGCGTGTAGAACCCACCGTGACGAACTGTGTCCCTGACGTTGTCATCTTCGTGCCCTACGGGAGAGCCATTCCGCCAGCCCCCCACGGAGGTCAACTTTGGCCAGTTAGGTATTTCGACGCGCCACCCCTGATCGTCATTGAGGTGGAGGTGCAAAATATTAAGTTTGTGCATCACTAAAAGATCGACGTAGCGTTTAATGGTCGCAAGGTCCCAGAAGTGCCGGGCCACGTCTAAGTGCGCTCCCCGCCAGCCAAATGCTGGCCAGTCATTAATTTCACAGTTAGGCACTTCGAAACTCGTGAGGTCAACTCGCTGTGCGGAATACAACTCCGCCGGACCGAGAAGTCGCAAGCTCGTTAGGGCCTGTACGACCCCGTCGGACCATGCGCACTGAACTCGAATCTGTCCGTCAATATGAAGTCGGTAACCGTCGAGGTCCGAGGCCAGGTTAAAAACAATATCGGCGTCATCCTCTTCGACAAATTCAACCTCAATATGAGTACTCTTCGCCAGGTCTTCGGCCCAGGCCCTAACTTCGTCTCGCCATTCTCGTGCGCAAACCCGCAGTGGGGAGTGCAGCGTCGTAGTTCCCTCGAGAGTGGTTACCTGTTGAGGTTTTGGAAGGATATTCATGCCTACCCCTTCACGGCAAAGCAGGCGGCGTGGTGAGTCACCGACACCTGGACCTTCACGGGGTCCTTGGTGCGGCATTCGTCAGTAGCCAGTTCACATCGAGGGGCAAAGCGGCAACCGGCGGTGGGATCAATAACCTTCGGCGGTTCTCCCAAGTCATCGGACCCGTCACTGCCGCCGAGTGGCAAGCGTGGGTCGGGAGCGGTCGACATTAATAACTTGGTGTACGGGTGCTGAGGAGCAGCGATGACCTCTTCGGTAGTCCCCTCCTCAACGATGCGCCCCGCATACAGAACAATCATTCGGTCCGCCACGTACCGCGCACTCGCCAGGTCATGCGTGATGTACAAGAGAGAGGCCCCATCCTCATCACGTAGTTTTCGCATCACGTTTAGAAGCCCAATTCGAATGGAAACATCCAGCATTGACACGGGCTCGTCGGCCAAGATCAGGGCGGGGTTTGAGGCGAGGGCCTGGGCAAAACCAAGCCGCTGTCGTTGACCACCCGAGAGTTCGTGGGGGAATCGGGCCAATACCTCTTCACCGGGAACGAGTCCAACCGAATTGGCGAATTCTACCGCTAGTTGTTCCCGTTCAGTCTTCGACAACTCTGACCGGTGTAGCTTGAGTGACCGTTGCAAAGCGTGGCCGACTCGCAAGACGGGGTTAATCGAACCAAAGGGATCTTGAAAAACCATCGGCATGCGGCCGCGAACCTGCCGGCTCATCCTCTTGCCGAGTGTCGCCCCCTCGAACTCAATAGTTCCAGAGGTCGGTGGGTAGAGGCCGGCGAGAACGCGCGCAATCGTTGACTTACCCGAACCTGATTCCCCCACGAGGGCGACAATCTGGCCCGCACGCACTTCGAAGGAGACATTGTCGATTGCGTGCAAAGTTCCACGGGAGCGGAATCCCCCGACACGGAAGGTTCGGGTGAGATTGGTCACCTTGAGAATTGTTTTACTCATCCGCGGGCTTTCGGGTTGACCAAGTAACAACGAACGCTGTGTGGGCCATTGGCCAGAAGTTCAGGGGCCGACTTTCGACATTCATCCATCACCTTTGGACACCGGTCGGCGAAGAGGCACCCGGTGGGCGGATTAACGAGGGAGGGTGGGTTACCAGGAATGCCCGTGAGCTCCTTGGCGGCGCCGAGCAGAGAGGGAAAAGCCTCCATCAATCCGACGGAGTAGGGGTGCTGCGGGCGATCAAATACTTCGCGGGTCGCGCCAATCTCGACAATCTCGCCGGCGTACATGACAGCGAGCCGGTCAGAGAAGTGCGAAACGACACTCATATCGTGAGTTACGAAGAGGACCGCAAAACCCAATTTCTGACGCAATGTCTCAACCTGACGCATCAGAGACTTTTGGGCAACCACATCCAGCGCCGAGGTGGGCTCGTCCATAATGATCAGTTTTGGCTCGAGGAGCAGAGCCATAGCGATCATGGCTCGCTGTCTCATCCCTCCGGACAGCTGAAAGGGATAACTCGATAAGTGCACCTTGTCAATAGAGACCATCGCCAACACTTCGGCGCTGCGCTCGGCAATTTGCTTGTCATCCCAATCGGTGTGGGCGCGACAGGTGTCGGCCAGTTGAGCGCCAATCGTGAGCGTTGGGTTTAGCGCATTCATTGCACTCTGCATCACCACTGAGATGTCGCGCCAACGTCGAAGACGAAGGGCTTCGTCATCGAGCGAACTCAAATCAACACCGTCAAATAGAACCTGGCCGCCCGTTTGTGATGCGGGGTAGGTCAAGAGCTGCGCGATAGCAAAGAGCATTGTGGACTTGCCGCATCCCGACTCGCCGACCACGGCAAGAAACTCCCCACTTGCTAAGTCAAAACTGACACCGTTAACCGCTTGCGCGGGACCCGCGGGCGTTTGGTATTGAACTTCGAGATTGCGAACTTGAAGAATGGTGCTCATGCTTGAGCCCCCTTGAGGTGCTTGGCCCGAACTGGACGCAAGGCGGGGTTGGCAATTTCATCGAAGGCGTAATTGAGCAGCGCGAGCCCCGTTCCCAAAATGGCGATCGCTATTCCCGGAGCTAAGGCCCACAGTGGCAGTCCCGCATTCAACGCGGCATTATTCTGCGCCCAGTAGAGCATCGTGCCCCAACTTTCGGTGCTGATGTCGCCGAGTCCAATGAATTGGAGTCCCGATTCGGCCAACACCGCATAGAGTGCGGCGCCCAAGAAATTCGCAACGATAAGCGAAGTCATTGGGGGAATCAATTCAACGAAAATCACGTAGAGACTTGATTCGCCGCGAGCGCGAGCAGCCAACAAATAGTCGCGATTTCGCAGCGACAACGCCTGTACCCGGAGTTGACGCGCACCGTAAGACCAGCCCGTGATTACCAAGACGAACACCATCAACCAGAAACTCGCACTCTTGAGGTACGCGGTAATCACGATAATGAGCGGAAAGGTGGGAATGACCAGCACCACATCGGTCATTAACGAGAGGGCGTCGTCCAGCCAACCTCCGGCGTAGGCCGCAGTGATGCCAACTAGCACCGACAAGATGGTGCACAAGAAACCGACAACTAAGGCGATCATCATCGACTGACGAGTTCCCGCAACAAGCTGGGAAAAGACGTCTTGGCCGAAGGCCGTTGTCCCCAAAAGGTGGTTCCACGAAAGTCCACTGCCCGGTGTGTAAATTTCTGCCGCTGGGTCGTGGGGCGTAAACAACGTAGGAAAGGCGGCGATAAGGAGCAGGCCGAGCAAGATGAAACTACCCACCATGGCCTTCTTGTCCCGGCGAATAAACGTCCAGCCGCCTCTAAGAACAGCGAGAAACTTCATTCTTGATTCCTAGTTCGAGGATCAAGGATCGCGGTCGCGACATCAGATAGGAAAATTGCCACGAGCACCGCAACGGTAATGAGCAAAAACAGCGCCTGCATGAGCGGGTAATCCTCATTCTCAACCGCTTGCAGCAACATAAAGCCCACGCCCGGATAGTTGAAGACGTACTCGACCAAGATTGCCCCCGAGATGACAAATCCCAGAGACATGGCAAAGCCGGTGAGGTTGGGCAACATTGCGTTGCGACCGGCGTACTGCCACAGGATTCGACGGGGACGCAGCCCCTTCGCGCGGGCCATTTTTACGTAATCTTCCGCCACGACCGTAATCATGTTGTTACGCATGGTGAGAATCCAACCACCAATCGAGGTGATGAGGATTGTAAAAGCGGGAAGAATCGCGTGAGTAAGAACATCGAGAATGAAGCTGAGCGAAAATTGCGGTGTAGCGGTCTCGGTATAGCCCCCGAGGAAAGGTAACCAATTAAGGGTGATCGCGAAGAACCAGATGGCCATGAGGCCAATCCAGAAGTAGGGGAAGGCCGACACCACGATGAATATTGGCGGAAGCACCGAGTCGAGCACGCCTCCTCGACGCCAGGCGGCAATAGCGCCCACGGCGGTGCCAATGATGAAGCCGATAATTGTCGTAATTCCCACTAGACCCAAGGTCCACGGGAGGGCCTTGGAGATGACCGAGGTCACCGAGTTAGGGAAATTGCTGAGAGAGGTTCCGAAGTTCCCCTGCAGGGTATTGCCGATGTACTGGACATAGGCCACGAACATATTTTCATGGGTGTGGATTCCAAAGGCCACCTCAATCGCGTGCAAACCAGCCGGATTGAGGTGTCCGTGGAATTTAGCCATCATTGCGATGGCCGGGTTACCGGGCATCAGTCGGGGGATGAGGAAGTTCAACGTAATGGCTGCCCACAGTGCTACGAGCAAGAACCCAACACGTCTAACTAAATACCTCATTCCCCCGACGACTCCGATGTACTACTTGATTGGCTTCAGGTTGTCTAAGACGTAGCCCCAGTCAGGCTCGTTGTACAAACCGGGCTGAGCGTAGGGGTTCTTAGCCGATGGGAAACCGGTAAAGGCCAACTTGTTGAACTGGAACCAGTCAACCTCTTCCAATACTGGAATGACGGGGACTTGGTCCACGAGAATCTTCTGGAGCTGGTTCATGATTGACTTCTGAGTAGCCGAAGAAACAGTCGAGGTGTACTGATTCAGCAATGCGTCAACTGCGGGAGAGTTGAAGCGCTCCCAGTTAGAAGCCGCAGCGGTACCAATAGCGGCACTGTTCTTCGAGTATAACCACTGGCGGAACTCGTAGAACGGTGTAGGTCCACCCGACTCGGCGTTGTACGCCAAGTCAAAGTTACCGTTGTAAACATCTGCGTAGAAGGTGCTCGCAGCCTCAGGATTGACGCTCGCGTTGATGCCGATTGCCTTCAACTGAGTGGCGACAACCTGCATTGAAGCAACCCAGTCAGAGTATCCGCCGTTGGTCTTGATCGAGATGGTGATTTCTTTGCCATTCTTCGCAAAGTAGCCACTCGCGTCCTTCTTGTACCCAGCGGCCGTGAGCAGTGCCTTGGCCTTGGTGGGGTTGTAGGACTTGCCCTGAGCGCTCTTCGCCGAGGCACTAAGCCACTTCGAGAAGGTCGGGGCAACGATACCGGTCTGGCTGGCGGCTGGCTCGTAACCATACTCACCAATCTTTGACACGGCGGTGCGGTTAATACCGTAGCTAATTGCCTTACGAACGGCCACGTCACTCAAAGGCGCCTTGGTCAGGTTCGGAAAGAGCACCACGTTCGCCACCGGTGGGAACCAGTACGAGTTACCTGGACTCTTGGCCACGTAGGAGGACTTGATGTTCGGAATGAACTGTGAACCCCACTGCGACTTGCCCTGGGCTAGGTACAGGTTGCAAGTGTTGTTGTCCAAGAACGCGGGCATGTTGACGGTCTTGATGACTGCCTTGCCCTTTTGCCAGTAGTTCGCATTGCGCTTCCACTGAATGTTCTGAGGGGTGCACTTGTTCATCAAGTAACCACCGGTACCAACCGGCTTAGTGATGGGGTCAGTTACGGGGTTAGCGATCGTGCTCCAAATGTGCTGAGGCACAATGGCCACCTGGCCAGCAATGTAATAGAAGTACGGCACCGCGGCACTGGTGAAGTTAAATACCACCGTGTTACCCGTTGCGCTCACGCCCGAAAGGACTGACCAAACGGCGTTGAGGTCTAGGGCTGGGTGTGACTTCAGCAAGTTGAAGGTGTACGCAACATCAGCAGCGGTAAAGGCCACTCCGTCGGACCACTTCACACCATCACGGATCGTGAAGGTCAGAGTCTTATTTGAGTTTGACCAGGCGTAGCTCTTAGCCAGCCATGGGGTTACCTTCGCATTACCGAGAGCGTTGACAAAGTCCAAGGTCTCGTAAGTCAAACCAACCGAATAGGGCAGGTACGAAGGGTTAAATGGGTTAAAGGAACAGGACCACAACATGCCCTGCTCGTTAGCCAGGTTTAGTGGTGTTGAGGCTGTTGTTGCAGCACCGGCCGACGCTACGTTGGTAACAGCGGGCGCAATAACGACCGTGCTAGCAACAATAGCGAGTGCCGAAGCGAACATTCCCGCTTTGAACTTTCCAATCATTGTGA
>CAIKZX010000027.1 GCA_903832015.1 uncultured Actinomycetes bacterium | reverse complement strand
TCCTCGAAGAGGTCAAGAGCGAAAAGTCGTTGTAGCGGTTGCTGGTCGCACCCAAACAAAAAACCCGCGGCACCGAGGTGCCGCGGGTTCTTTAGTTCTACTGAAGCCTTAGAAAGACTCTCCAAAACTCACGTCACCCTCTACGGCTACTTGGTAGGCCGAAACGGTGCGCTCAAAGAAGTTCGTGTGCTCAGCAACATCTTGAAGCATCATGAAGTCCAGTGGGTTCTTGGTGCCGAAGTGGGGCTTGATGCCGAGGCGCACGAGTCGCTGGTCAGCCACAAATTCCAAGTACTGGCGAATGTGGGCCTTGGGCAAGCCGGTGACGCCCTCATGGATGACATCGTCAGTGAAAGCCATCTCACACTCAATAGCCTCAATAATCATCGAGGTTACGTCGCGCTCAAAGTCTTCCGTGAACAGCCAGGGCTCTTCTTGGCGAATGACGTCAACCACGGCGAAAGCGAAGTCCATGTGGCCACTCTCATCACGGAAAACCCAGTTTGTTCCTGCGGCTAAGCCGTTGAGCTTGCCGAGTGAACGGAGGTAGTACACGTAGGCGAAGGCGGCGAAGAAAAACATGCCTTCGACGCACGCTGCAAAGCAGATGAGGTTCATCATAAATACACGTCGCTCTTCAGCGGTGTTCAGTTCCTCTAATTTGCTGATTTCGCCCATCCACTTGAAGCAGAACTCCGCTTTAGCCTTGATTGAGGGAATGTGCTCGATGGCGGCAAAGGCCTCGGCACGCTCTCCCAGGTCGGGGACGTAGGTGTCCAAGAGGGTTAGGTAAAACTGCACATGCTGCGCCTCTTCGAACAACTGTCGCGAAAGGTACAAACGGGCCTCGGGCGAGTTGATGTGCTTGTAGAGGTTCAACACGAGGTTGTTCGACACGATTGAGTCTCCGGTGGCGAAGAATGCCACCAGTCGCTTAATCAGGTGCTGCTCCTCGGGAGACATCTTGGTCCGGAGATCCACGATGTCGTCGGACCAGTCAATTTCCTCTACGACCCAGGTGTTCTTGATGGCGTCACGGTAACGCTCAAAGAACTCTGGGTAACGCATCGGACGCAGAGTGAGGTCCATTCCTGGGTCCAAGATTGAGTGCTTGGTGGTTACTTTGTCTTCTACAACGGTCATTGGCATGCCTCACATACTTCAGGGTTTTCTAGCGAACAGGCTAAAGCCTCTTCGTCGGTAAAGATTTTCTTCTCCGGAGTTGGTGCAGATACCGGCGTTGGAGCAACTTCTGCCGCCCCGTCAGTATTGGTCTGCATGATTCGAGTCGCTGGGCGTGAACGTAAGTAGTAGGTCGTCTTAACGCCCTGCTGCCATGCGTACATGTACATCGAAGAAAGCTTTCCGATGTTCGGTGACTCGACAAATAGGTTGAGTGATTGACTCTGGTCCACGAAGGGTCCACGAGCAACTGCGTGGTCAATCAAAGACTTCTGGGCGATCTCCCACGCCGTCTTGTAGAGATCCTTCAAGTCCTGTGGGATCACCGCGATGTCTTGGATTGAACCCTCGGCTCGACGGATAGCCCCGCGAACCTCTTCGGTCCACAGGCCGCGAGCCTGGAGGTCGCGAACCAAGTAGCCGTTGATCTGGATGAACTCGCCCGACAAGGTCTCGCGCTTAAACAGGTTCGAAACCTGAGGCTCGATGGTCTCGTAGCAACCAGCGATTGAAGCAATCGTCGAGGTTGGTGCGATGGCGATGAGCAGCGAGTTGCGCAAACCGAACTTGGCAATACGGTCACGCAGGGTCTGCCAGCGAGCAGGGTCGCTCGGGGTAATACCCCAGAGGTCAAACTGCAAGTGTCCGTCGGCGGTGCGCGTTTCGTCAAAGGCGGGGAACTTGCCCGAAGCTTCCGCCAATTCCGTTGAGCGCCACAGCGCGTTGAAGTAAATCTCCTCAGCGAAACGCTTGGTCATTTCGACCGCCTCGGCTGACTCGAATGGAAGGCGGAGCTTGAAGAACGCATCTTGGATACCCATGACGCCAAGGCCAACTGGGCGCCAGCGGTTGTTGGAAACCTGCGCACCAGGGATTGGGTAGTAGTTGATGTCCACTACACGGTCGAGGAAAGTGACCGCGGAGCGTGCAACGGAACCCAAACGCTCGAAGTCCATTACGCCGTCTTTTACGAACTGGCCTAGGTTGATCGAGCCGAGGTTACAAACCGCGGTCTCGTCATCATTGGTAACTTCCAAAATTTCGGTGCAGAGGTTGGAAAGGTGAACCGTTCCACCGTTCTTACCGGTCTGGTTGCACAGGAGGTTCGAGCGGTCCTTGAAGGTCATCCAACCGTTACCGGTCTGGGCCAAGGTGCGCATCATGCGTCCGTACAGAGCGCGAGCTTGAACCTGACGCTCGAACAGGCCTTCGCCCTCCGCCTTCTCGTAGGCCGCTTCGAACTCGGCGCCGTACAGGTCGGTGAACGCAGGAACCTTCTTAGGGTCAAAGAGCGACCACACGCCATCGCTCTCGACACGCTTCATGAAGAGGTCGGGAATCCAGTTGGCCAAGTTGATGGTGCGCGCACGGCGAGCCTCATCTCCGGTGTTCTCGCGCATGTCGAGGAAGTCCTCAATGTCTGAGTGCCAGGTCTCGAGGTACACGCAGGCGGCACCCTTGCGGCGACCACCTTGGTTAACTGCCGCCACTGAGGTGTCGAGAGTCTTCAACCACGGAACGATTCCGTTCGACAGTCCGTTGGTTCCCTTAATCAAAGAACCTTGTGAGCGGATGCGGTGATAGGCAACGCCGATTCCTCCGGCGAACTTGGAAAGCTGCGCAATTTGTGAGTAGCGCTGGTAAATCGACTCGAGACTGTCCTGTGGTGAGTCGAGCAGATAGCACGAAGACATCTGTGGGTGATTGGTACCCGCGTTAAACAAGGTTGGGCTCGAAGGTAGGTAATCCAAAGCCGAGATCAAGCGGTAGAGCTCAATCGCCTCTTCGGGGGTCTGGGCCAAGCCGGAAGCCACACGCAGCATGAAGTACTGAGGTGTCTCAATGATGGCGCGGGTCTCGGGGTGACGTAGTAGGTAGCGGTCGTACACGGTTCGCAAACCAAAGAACTCGAATAGCGTGTCGTTGTCAAAGTTGATGGCATCGTCGAGCTTGCGCCGGTGAGCCTGAACGAAGTTGTGGGTCTCTTCTGCAATGATGCCCGCTTCGAAACCGAAGCGTACCGATTGCGAGAAGGAGTGAATGTCCTGGTTGCGAATCTCTTTGTCAATCACCGTTGAGAGGAGGCGGGCGGCGAGACGAGAGTAGTTGGGCTCTTCTGAAATCAATCCCGCGGCGGTGCGGATTGACAACTCGTCAAGCTCGAGGCTGGTGGCGCCATTGCGAAGACCCGCGATGGTGCGCGTCGCAATGCGCATCGGATCCACACCAGAAAGGCCAGCCGCACTGCGGGCCACGGCCTTCACGATTTTGTTTACGTCAACTGGTTCGAGCTTGCCGCTGCGCTTCATAACGCGCATTACGTTCTCGGTCTCTACCAAAGTCTCTTTGGGGTCGTCAATAAGGGTCATTTTTCTCTCTTTTTTGCCTCAACCACAAGATGTTGTGGTTCGCAGTTCCTCAACTACTAGATACAGCATAGTCTCGGGGTTTCCCATTTTCAAGGGATAGTCGTTCATTTTTGGAAAAATCTGTCCCCGATTTCCCCTCATTTCCAACGGTCGCAACCCGGCCAGTTCTGGCCCCGGCGATGCCCTGCCTAGGCCGTCCTCTTTTCACACTGGCTGGTGGCCTCCGGCCATGCTTTCTGGCCCCGTCTTAATGAGGACCCAGGCACCCACTGAGATTGCCCCCAGGAGGATCGCCCCCGCCACCAAATGAATCGCTCCGCCCTGCCACCGCTCCGCAAAGAGAACGACTCCAAGGATGACGCTAACCAAGGGATCGACAATCACGATGAATGGTTGAGAAACGCTCAGGGGGCCCACGTGTAGTGCCGCCTGCTCACAAAACAGTCCCGCCACCCCGCACCCGACGAAAGCGTAAATTGGCCAATGCGCCAGCGTGCCCAGATACCCGAAGCTGGTGATGTTGTCGGTAAATACTTTTATCAATACCGCTTCGAGCGCCCACGTGATTGCTGTTGCCATCCCAAGCACGCCCGCTTTACGGCGCACGGATCCACCGCGTGCTCCAAGCACCAGGATCAAAACCACCAATGAGCAGGTCGCAATGGTCAACGACCATTTTGAACCTGAAGTAGTACTTTGCCCACTGCTTGGTGAGGCGAAAGTCACGAAGAGAATAAGGAACCCGGTCGTAAGAATCGCCGAGGCGATGGTGACTGTGCGCAACTGTTGGCGGAGCCATAACCGTCGAATCACTAACGCGACAATTAATTCACTAATTAGAAGTGGTTGCACTATCCCAACTGGTCCAAAGTGAAGGGCTAGGGATTGAAACACTAACGACCCGAGCAGGGCGAGCCAGCCAAGCAGCCAGAGGGGTTGCCTCAGTAGGTCGAGCACAAAGCGCCAACCCCGCCCCGCGCTCGGCACGCGACTACTAGCGATGTGTTGAGTGGCGAGGGCGATTGCATTTACAACTGCGGTCAAAACGCCAAAACAAACGCAGAGCAGGGTATCGAGCGACATGCCAGTCACCCTAGCCACGCGGTGGAACACCGGCCGTCGGTTTCGCCGAACCCCTCACGCCTAATGGTGCCCCCGGCAGGATTCGAACCTGCGCTCACGGTTTAGGAAACCGATGCTCTATCCCCTGAGCTACGGGAGCAATACTGGAGTTTCTCTCATCCAGCAAACACTTCGCCCCCAGCATAACTTCAGC
>CAIKZX010000026.1 GCA_903832015.1 uncultured Actinomycetes bacterium | reverse complement strand
TGTGATGCCACCCAACTTGAAGAGCACCGCTACGGCACCGACAATCAAGATGAGACCTTCAGTTTCGAAACCGAGTTGTGTGATCCAGTTAAAGAACGCAACGATTCGCGACCCTTGCGTACCAAATGGCGCGCGCGAGATCGTGAACGCAGTGGTTCCGGTTTCTGGACCTTGTAGTGATGCGAGTCCCAAGAAGAAGAAACTCAGGTTACCGATAACAATCAGGCTCAGTGCGGTGTAAAAACTGAAGCCGAAGCCCATGAGCAACGCACCGTAAATGAAGTATTCGACATTGATTGCCGAACCCGCCCACATACCCGCGATGTTCTTGGCCGTAGCCCAACGCTCTGATTCTGGAATGAAGTCAATACCGTGTTCTTCAATTTGAAATGCTTGTTCGCCCGACAAATTGCCGTGCATTTTTTCTGTAGTTGCCACTTTTGTGGTCCTCCCTAATAGATGGTTGTTCATCTCACATCCCCCCGTGAGGTGCTGGGGATGTCCCCACCACTTTGGCGCATGGGGGGCGCAGGGGAGTGTCAATTTAAAGAAAACTTTTCAGAAAATACCGACGAGGAGAGGGCGAGAAGAGTGGCCTCTTCGGGATGAATCTACTGACTAGGGCAGCAGTGTTTTGACTCGGCCGGGAACCTGACGCCAAGTGATGAATGAGGCCACCGCTAGGGCGCCAGCGGTGATGGCGGCAATGGTGAAGGGAAGGGCGGGGCTGTGTGAGAAGAGTGAGCCCGAAATAGTGGCCGCTACGGCCAAGGTGGCGGTATTGGCCGTGGTGTAGACCCCCTGACGCCGGCTCATCTCGCGATTGTCCGCACCCTGTGTGAGGTAGGAGGAGATCGAGGGCACGCTGAGCGCGGAGAAGATTGATTCACAGGAGCCGGTAATTAACATCACCACGTTGTTGTGAATGTGGGGGTAGGTCGCCATGAAGGCGGCTCCGCCGAGGATCCCCAACACCGAAACGTAGCGGCGATTCCAGTGGTCGGCGATATAGCCGCCGAGTGGACTGAGCAAGACCCAGGGTAGACAAAAGAGTGTCCAGCTCAGACGAATCTGAAAGGTACTCGCGTGGTGGGAGTGCATCAAGAGGCTCCAGCAGGTCTCATAGACCCCAATAGAAATTCCCGCCGCGCAGGCCGCCCCAAGGGCGCCGATGAGTTGGGGGTTCCAGGTCATCGCGGGTAGCGGCGTGGGGTCGTAGTCGCGGTCTCCCAGATCCACGGAGAAGGTCACCACGGCGGCGACCAGACTGACGACACCGGTGGCGAAGAAGGCCCAACCCAATTGGCTGACGGTAACAATCGCGCCCAGCATTGGACCAATGGCGATTCCCAGTAGTTGAGCCGCAATGATCTGACTCATCGCTCGACCGCGGGTCGCTTCGGGGAAGCGAGCGGCCACCGCGGAGAGGGAGGCGACTTCGAAGGCTCCCGCCGCTGCGCCCTGGAAAATTCGCGCCACAATAAACCAGCCGGCGTGCATGGGCATGATGTAAAACCCACTGGCTACGGCGTAGATAATCAAACTCAGGACGAGAATTGGTCGGCGTCCGAATTTATCGGCGAGGTGACCAAAGAAATATTGAGAGACGACTCCGGCGAAGAAGAAGCTGGCCATGATCAGCCCGATGACGGTCGGGGTGCCTCCGCGGTGTTCGAGAAAAAGTGGCAGAAGTGGCAACCCCAAGGTCGCCCCCATGAACTGAATGGCCACAATGATGCGAAGTCGCTGCAGAGTTTGTTGGGGGGTGCTCCGAGCCATAACTACACGCTAGTTGCAGATATTTTCCCTTTGGCGTCGCCGGAGGCTTCATTCCCAATTGAGCGGGGGGTCGCTACTTACTGGTGAGTTCTTTTGTGATTAAAAGTAGTGAGAACTAGTCTGGTACCCGTGACTACTCTCATCGGAGCGCCGAGTGCGCAGCAACTCGAACAGGCCCGCGAAGTAGTCAAACGATTTTTGCGACCAACGCCTTCAGTGGTTATCTCGATTCGCGGTCGCGACGTCTACGCCAAGCTCGATAATCTCCAGGTCACGGGAGCTTTCAAAGTTCGTGGCGCCCTCGCCGCCCTCGACGCCGTGCGTCGAGCGGACCCCTCGACTGGTGTAATCACCTCCTCGGCGGGTAACCACGGGCTCGGCATCTCCCACGCCGCCTCTTTGTTGGGGGTGCGGGCCACCGTGGTGGTGCCGGCCAATGCCTCCCCGGTTAAAGTCGCCAAGATTCAGAAGTACGACGTGGAATTAATTCAATTTGGGTCCTCCTATGACGAGGCGCAAGCCCACGCCCGCGAGTTGTCGCAAAGTCGTGGGCTCCATTTTGTTTCGCCGTTTAATAATCCCAATGTGGTGGCCGGCCAGGCGACCTCCTTTGACGAATTTCTTGACGTATTCCCTGACGTGGAGCACGTGGTGGTTTCGGTTGGTGGCGGAGGTTGGATCTCGGGGGTGCTGGTCTCGCGGGCGGCAAATAATCGAGAGGACATAACCATTACGGGAGTTCAGGCCGAAAACTCGGCGGCCATGGTTCACTATTTGCGCGGTGAAAAGCCTGACTCAGTGGTGCACCACCCGACAATCGCCGATGGCTTGGCCGGTGGGGTGGACCCGGGGTCGATTACCAACGACATCATCAGTTCGAGCGGCATCAAGGTAGTGACCATTGCCGAGAGTTCGATTCGCTCAGCAGTACGCGAGGGGGTTGAAACGAATGGTCTGGTTATGGAAGGGTCGGCAGCCGCGAGCTACGGCGTCATCTCGGAGCAACTCGCCCATGAACATTCAAAAATGGGAATATTGATTAGCGGCCGCAACATTGCGTCGGATCTGCTCCGCGAGATTCTTACTGAAAATTAAGACACTCGTTTTTCCTCGCACCGGTAGGCTTCGCTCATGAAGTCTTCCCTTAAGCTCCCCGCGGCTCTCGTGGCCGTTATCGCAATTGTCCTCAGTACTACCGGCGTGGTGCTCGCCGCTACCGATTCCAATCCCCACGGCTACAGCGCCGATCCTTTGAGTCTTCACGGGTACGCCCCAAAGAGTGCTGATATTCAAATCACTATTTCGGCCAATTCGAGCGCATTGGCCAGTGGAGACCTGCAAGTTGATTTCCGGCATTCCGCCGGACACCTAACACTCGGGAGTTCAGTCGGTGGGTTTGGCGCCCAACTCCAAATGATTTTGGCCAGTCAGCACGTGTACTTAGTAAATGGTGGAACCGCTGATCGCCCCTACGTCAATCTGGGCAAGGTTGGTATTTCCTGGTTTGGGGTGTCCTTCGAAATGGCTCACCCGCAGGTGAATCTCCTCGCGCTGCTCGGTGCCGTCCACGACGCCCTTTCGACTAACGCTCAGGGCGAAAAGGTTCACACGCTCAAGATAACGGGTAAAAATCTGTCGCTGGGTAGTGGGCTCTCCATCCAAAACGCCACCTCGATCGAGGTCACCGTTGGCCGGGGAGGGGAATTGACCGGTATCACGGTGCACGTGCGTTCGAAGCACTCCGCAGAGGACATTGCACTTCGAGTGATTTCCTACAACCAGCCAGTGAAGGTCACCACACCTCTCCCTTCACAAATCAGCACGCAAATGGGTAATTTGAACCAGCTACTCAAGATGGTGGGCATCTCCTCAGCACTTAAAGGATTAAAAAGTAACCTGAACGTATGACCGAGGAGAACGTAAAGGAACCCCACTGGCCCGCTTCGCTTGCGTTACTGGTTTGTGCGGGGCTGTACTTTGTTTTGCCTAACCGATTAGTGGTCGGACCACGATGGATGTTGCCCGTCTTAATCGTGCTGCCCCTAATTCCCCTCTCGGTACGTAAACATCGCCATACTCAGGAAGCAACCTGGGTGAGGGTTACCACCCTCACACTTATCGGCGCAATAACGACTGCCAACATCGTCTCTATGGGGCTGTTGGTACATCACCTCCTTAGAGCACACGTAACCCAGGGTCGGTCGTTGATCTACTCAGCGATTGCGGTGTGGATTACCAATGTCATTGTCTACGGTCTGTGGTTCTGGGAGATTGACCGTGGTGGACCTCATATTCGCTCTACCGGAGAGGTCGTTTACCCCGATATCCAGTTCCCTCAAATGGAGAACCCCACCCTGGCCCCAAAGAACTGGCATCCAAAATTTACTGATTACCTGTACGCCTCTTTTGTAAACGGGACCAGCTTCGCCCCCGCAGATGCGATGCCCTTGACCTTTCGGGTCAAGGTGCTCTTCGCCGCCGAATCAGTGGTCTCGCTCATGACCATCGCGATTGTGGCCGCTCGGGCGGTCAACATTCTCCATTAGGAAGATAAAAAAACGCCCCCTCCGATGTGGAGGGGGCGTTTTTTGTTGATTAGATGTGGTGCTTAACCGCTTCGGTAAAGACTTCACGCAAGACTCCGACCATATAGTCAATGTCCTCGCGAGTAGAGATGAGCGGTGGCGCGAGCTGGACAACGGGGTCGCCTCGGTCGTCCGAACGGCAAATCAGACCGCGGCGGAACATCTCGGGTGAGATGAATCCACGCAAAAGACGCTCGGCCTCGTTACCGCTCCAGGTCTCTTTGGTTTCCTGGTTCTTCACGAGCTCAACGCCCCAGAAGTAGCCAGTTCCTCGAACATCACCAACGATTGGCAGATCCTTCAGGCTTTCGAGCTGAGTCTGGAAGTAATCCTGGTTCCCACGAACGTTCTCGAGCACCTTTTCATTTTCCATGATTTCAATGGTCTTTAATGACACCGCTGTGGAGACGGGGTGACCGGCCCAGGTGTAGCCGTGCATAAAGGCCGTGTTGTCGTGCATGAAGTAGTCGGCCACGCGGTCTGAAACAATCATCGCGCCCAGTGGGGCGTAACCGGCAGTGATTCCCTTCGCGCAGGTAATGATGTCGGGCACAAATTCATACTTGTGACCGGAGAACCACTCACCCAGACGACCAAAACCGCAGATGACCTCGTCAGCCACCATCAAGATGTCGTACTTCTCGCAGATTTGCTTGACCCCAGCCAAGTAGCCCGGGGGAGGAGTGAAGCATCCGCCGGAATTCTGTACTGGCTCGATGAAGAACGCCGCAATTGTTTCGGGCCCTTCACGCAAGATTGCCTCTTCGAGCAAATCGACGTTCCACTGGCCAAAGGCCAGCAAGTCATCGCCATGCTGAGCGGCCCGATAGAAGTTGACACTAGGAATCTTCACTGCACCGGGAACCAATGGGGCGAAAGGCTCACGGTACATCGGAATCGAGGTAATCGTGAGCGCGCCCATGGTGGTGCCGTGGTACGCGATCTCTCGGCTGATCACCTTGTAGCGGTCGGTGCGACCCTTCAAGCGGTGGTACTGGCGAGCCAGCTTCCAGGCTGATTCGTTGGCCTCTGCACCACCGGTGGTAAAGAAGACCTTGTTTAGGTCGCCAGGAGTGAGCGAAGCCAACTTCTCGGCCAAGGCAATGCCAGTTGGATTGGCGTAGGTCCACATTGGGAAAAACGCCATCTCCTCCATTTGCTTCGCGGCGGCCGCGGCGACGTCCTTGCGGCCGTGTCCGAGCATGTTGTTGAACAGGCCCGAAAGTCCGTCAAAGTACTTGGTGCCATTCGCGTCATAGACGTAGGTGCCTTCACCCCTGACCATGATTGGAATTTCGTGTTGCTCGTCATACGAACCCATCCGTGACATTTGCATCCACAGGTTCTTTCTGGCGCGTTCCGAATACTGGTGACTCGGTCTCTTCGTATCACTAACGGAAATTCCATCGGTGATGATTTCTTCAATACTCATTTTGCACCCCATGCATAGGTCTGTTTTGAAAGTTTCAAATACAGAAAAGTCTCAACTTCGGTCACCCCAGGAATACTCCGGATAGAGTCATTCAAAAGGTGCACCAAGGCGTTGTCATCCTCGGCAATTACTTCCGCCAAAATATCGAAGCTGCCCGCGGTCATAACCACGTAGTTCGCCTCGGTAATGGCGGCCACTTTGTCGGCTACGAGCCGAACGTCACCGTGAACGCGAATACCGATGAGGGCCTCACGGCCGTACCCCAATTGCAGGGGATCGGTAATAGCGACAATCTGCATGACGCCCGCATCTTTCAGTCGCTGCACCCGGCGTCGAACGGCCGCTTCGGAGAGTCCAATCTCCTCGGCGATCGAACCGTAGGCTCGACGTCCGTCCTGTTGCAGGGCCACGATGATTTTGCGGTCAAGCGAGTCGAGGCCGTTTGAAGAGCTCGGTAGGAGTTCAATCAAGGAACGCTCGGTACTCGGTGCGCTGGTGCGCTCTGGTTTAGTAGTTGCCATTTTTTCCTCCGAGCCTTGCGGGCTTCGGATAGAGCCAGTATAGGGGCATTTCGCGCCGATATGAGTCGCCGAGGAGTCATTTGGGGACTAATTTCAGCCCCACGAACCCTTGAAAATCTAGTACTTTACGAAAGTGGCGACTTTGTCACTCAATATATAAGGGGTCGCAGTATGCGTCGATTAGCCAATTTCATCAATGGGGAGTACGTCGAGCCCAAGAGCGGGAAGTACGTCGAGCTCTTGAGTCCAGTGACGGGGCTGCCCTTCGCCGAGTCACCGGTTTCGAACGCGGCCGACATTGACGCCGCTGTTCTCTCCGCCGAAAAAGCTTTCGCTTCGTGGAAGCGCACCACGCCGAGTCAGCGCAGTCTCGCGTTACTGCGTATCGCCGACATTCTTGAGGCCAACGCCGACCGCCTGGTTGCCGTTGAGTCTGAGAACACGGGAAAGATCATTGCGGTCACCCTCGCCGAAGAGATCCCGCCAATGGTTGACCAGATTCGCTTTTTCGCCTCGGCCGCTCGTTTGCTCGAGGGTCGTGGTGCGACCGAGTACCTCGCGGGGCACACTTCGTACATTCGACGTGAACCCGTTGGCGTCTGCGCCGCCGTTACGCCATGGAACTACCCCTTGGTGATGGCCGTTTGGAAGTGGGCGCCCGCCCTCGCCGCCGGTAACACGATGGTCTTGAAGCCGTCGGACACGACGCCCGCTTCAACCTTGTTGATGGCCGAGCTGATGGCGCAGGTTCTCCCCGCCGGCGTGTTCAACATTGTCTGTGGTGACCGTGATACCGGTCGCATGCTCGTCGAGCACCCCACCCCAGCCATGGTGTCGGTGACCGGCTCAGTTCGTGCGGGTCAAGAGGTTGCCGCGACCGCTTCTCAGTCACTCAAGCGAGTGCACCTAGAACTCGGTGGCAAGGCCCCCGTTATCGTCTTTGACGACGTGGACATTGAAGCGGCTGCTCAGGGCATCGCTATTGGTGGGTACTTCAACGCTGGTCAGGACTGCACCGCGGCCACTCGCGTCATTGCGGGCCCCAAGGTCTACGGCGACTTCGTTGACGCCCTGGCCGCGGTCGCCAAGAACACCTTGACCGGCCCCGTCGACTCCGAGGAAGCACTCTTTGGACCTCTCAACAACATCAACCAGTTCAATCGAGTGAAGGGATTTCTCGATAACAAGCCCAGTCACGCCACAGTGGCGAGTGGTGGAGCGCAGGTCGGTGATGCGGGTTACTACCTCGGCGCGACCGTTATTGCTGACTTGAAGCAGGACGACGAGATGATCCAAAACGAAATCTTCGGACCGGTTATCACCGTCCAGAAGTTCTCGGATGAGGAGACCGCCCTGGCGTACGCCAACGGCGTCAACTACGGTTTGGCCTCTTCGGTCTGGACCCGAGACCACGGCCGCGCCCTGCGCTTCGCTCGTGACTTGGACTTTGGTGTGGTGTGGATCAACACTCACATTCCAATGGTTGCGGAAATGCCACACGGTGGATTCAAGAAGTCGGGCTACGGAAAGGACCTCTCGGTCTACGGCTTCGAGGACTACACGCGCATTAAGCACGTGATGCACAATCTCGATTTCTAGGTCGAAACACCCCCTGGTGCCTAGGCGCCAGGGGGTGTTTTTCCTTTTACGCGTAGTTTCCTAAAGGCAGTGCTTGGAGGGGCCCCATCCAGCGCAATGAGTGTGTAGCGTAGAGAGCGACTTGAGAGAAAGGGTGATCAAAGATGATCATCGGCGTACCAAAAGAAATAAAAACTGATGAACACCGCGTGGCTATAACGCCCGCGGGTGTTAAAGAGATGGTGAGTGCTGGACACCAGGTACTCATCGAAAAGAGCGCGGGGGTTGGATCTTCAATCTCGGACGCGGACTATGTCAATGTTGGTGCGAAAATAATCGACAGTGTTGATGACGTGTGGTCGAGTGCCTACATGATCATGAAGGTAAAAGAACCCATCGCGGCGGAGTATCCACGCTTGGGTGCACGTAAGGACCAAATCCTTTTCACCTATTTGCACCTCGCCGCGGACAAGGGTTGCACGGACGCGATGGTGGCCGGTGGCAACGTGGGCATCGCCTACGAGACCGTCCGTCTCGCGGACAATTCGCTACCTCTTTTGACGCCAATGAGTGAAGTAGCGGGGCGGATGGCGCCACTCATGGGTGCGCACCACCTCATGCGCCCGGGTGGCGGCAAAGGCTCATTAATTGGCGGCGTTGCCGGTACCGCCAAATCCAACGTGGTCATAATCGGTGGCGGGGTCTCGGGATTTAACGCCGCGCAGATGTCCCTCGGTCTGCACGCCAATGTCACGATCTTGGATCGCAACCTCGAACGGCTTCGCCACCTCGACGCAACCTTTAATGGACAGGTCCAGACCATGGCTTCGTCCACGCTGTCAGTGGAAGAGGCCTGTCTCAGAGCGGACATCGTCATTGGTGCGGTGTTGGTCGTGGGCGCGAAGGCCCCGAAGCTCGTGAGCAATGATTTGGTCTCTCGCATGAAGCACGGTTCAGTTCTGGTGGACATCTCGGTGGACCAGGGCGGGTGTTTTGAGGCCACCAAGGCCACCACTCACTCGAATCCCACCTTCGAACTCAACGGCTCAGTCTTTTACTGTGTCGCGAACATGCCCGGTGCGGTGCCCAATACCTCCACCTACGCCCTAACGAACGCCACCTTGCCCTACGCGCTCAAGTTAGCGAATGAAGGATGGAAGAAGGCGGTCTCCTCAGACAAAGCGTTGCTCGAAGGGGTCAACGTCGTGAATGGAACGGTCACCTATTCTCCAGTCGCGGATGCGCACTCAATGGCCTACACGCCAGTAGAATCGTTTCTGTAGTTACCTTATCTACGGACTAAGGCGCGTGGACTATGGCCACGCTCCCTCTACTTACCCCTAAAGGATTTGAATGGCAAAAAAAGCTGAAAATAACGTCGTCCACGCCACCGAGGCCGACCCCCGTCGATGGTTTGCGCTGGTGGTTATCGCCATCGCGCAGCTGATGGTGGTGCTCGACTCCTCGATCGTAAACATCGCATTGCCCCACGCCGCGCTCCCACACGCCATGGGCGGACTCAATATTTCTCCCAAAGACTATCAGTGGGCCGTTACCGCCTACACCTTGACCTTTGGTGGTTTTTTACTTCTCGGTGGTCGAATTGGTGACTACATGGGGCGTAAAAAAGCGTTCTTGATTGGTCTGGTTGGTTTTGCGACAGCCTCCTTGCTGGGTGGTTTCGCCCAAAACATGCAGATGCTCTTTGGTGCACGCGCTCTTCAAGGTTTGTTTGGCGCCCTGCTCGCACCGGCTGCACTGTCGCTAATTTCTGTCACCTTTACCGACTCGAAGGAGCGGGCCAAGGCCTTCGGTGTGTACGGTGCGCTCTCAGGCGTTGGCGCGGCCGTCGGACTGATCTCCGGTGGACTGCTCACCCAATACTTCTCGTGGCGCTGGTGCATGTTCGTTAACACGCCCATGGCGATGATCGCCTTCTTCTTGGCCATTCGCAACGTCAAAGAATCCAAGGTTGAAGGACACCCGCACTACGACGTGCCGGGTGCCTTGACCGCAACGGCGGGAATGATTTCCGTGGTCTACGGTGTCTCCCAGGCTTCCACGCACTCGTGGGGTTCAACTACCGCGTGGCCATTCATCGCTCTGGGCGCTGTACTGCTCAGCGTGTTCTTGGTAATCGAGTCACGCATGGAGCAACCGCTCATGCCAATTCGTTTAATCAAGGACCGCGTCCGCGGTGGTGCCTACTTGGGACAGATTCTTGTTGCGCTCGCGCTCTTTGGCATGTTCCTCTTCATGACCTTTTACTTCCAGCAGATTCACGGGTACTCGGCCGTTCGCTCGGGCCTATTGTTCTTGCCATTCTCGCTCGGGGTGATCGCCTCAGCGATCGTGGCGAGCAAGTTGCTGCCTAAGTTCGGACCTCGTCCACTGGCCACCGTCGGAACAATTATGGGCGCCGCTGGATTGTTCTACCTATCGCACATGGCCGCGACCTCGAGTTACCTGGTGCACATCCTGCCTGGCATGTTGATTATTTCGCTGGGTATGGGTCTGGTGTTCGTGCCAACCTCTTCGACGGCACTCTTTAACGTGCGTCCCCAAGACACTGGATCCGCCTCGGCCATCTTGAACACCTCTCAGCAGATCGGTGGTTCTTTCGGTACCGCCATTCAAAACACCATCGCGGTGTCGAGCGCGGCGGCCTTCTTGAAGGTTCCTCACATGGGGTCTAAGTTGCTGGTCATGGCCGAAGCTCGCGTGCACGGTTACGAGATGGCGTTTCGCTTTGGGTCTTTGATGTTTGTTGTCGCGGCCCTGGTCTTTTATTTCATGGTGAATGTAGACCGTCACCACCTCGGCCAACACGACGCTCCCGCGGCATCGGGTCACTAGTTTTCGCCCCAAATGCCCGCCACCCAATTGGTGGCGGGCATTTGCATGGGACTGACTAAGGTACGACTATGAGCATCTTCCAGCAACCAATCGCCACCCTCGCCGGAGAGGTGACCTCCCTCGAGCCCTATCGTTCGAAGACGCTGCTCCTAGTGAACGTCGCCTCACAATGTGGTCTCACGCCGCAGTACACGGGACTCGAAGCGCTCCAGCGCAAGTACGAGGGCCAAGGATTTAGCGTTATTGGCTTCCCCTGCAACCAGTTTGAGGGCCAAGAGCCCGGCACCGCTGAGCAGATTCAATCCTTTTGTTCCACCACCTACGGGGTCACCTTCCCACTCATGGAGAAGATTGAGGTCAACGGCGCGGGTCAGCACCCTATCTACGCGGAATTGAACAAGATTGCTGACGCCGAAGGGTACAGCGGAGATATTCGCTGGAACTTCGAAAAGTTCTTGGTCGCGAGAGACGGAACGGTCACTCGATTCCCACCGGAGGTCATACCTGAAGACCCCGCACTAGTCAGCGCGATTGAAGAATCCCTGAACTAGGTACCCCTGGCGCCGCAGCTAGGCGTGAGAATATTGGTTATGCCCCTTAACGCCACCCTCTTTGACATGGACGGACTCTTAATCGATTCCGAAATCCTTTGGCACCACGCCGAGGTCGAAGTACTCGGTGAACTCGGCGTCCCTTTGGGAACAATCGACGCTCGCCAGACCAAGGGGGTGTACGTCGACGAGGTGGTTGCCTACTGGCGCTCGCTCTACCCCTGGGAGGGGCCAACAAACAAAGAGGTGGTCCAGACGCTCTTGAACCGGGTTGGTGAGTTAGTGCGCACCGAGGGGCGACTGCTACCTGGGGCCGAACGAGCCATTGAACTCTGCGCGAAACGTGGTCCCATCGCGCTGGCCTCTTCGACACCGAAACCATTGATTCTGACCTCGCTCGATCACTTTGGTTTGCGAGATCGATTCGTTTCTATTCATTCCGCCGACGTAGAGCCCTTCGGCAAACCCCACCCCGGAGTCTTTCTTTCGGCCGCCGCTGCGTTAGGGGTAGAGCCCACGAGCTGCTTGGTCTTTGAAGATTCACCCGCGGGGACTCTGGCTGGAAAGGCGGGTCGCATGACGGTGGTGGCGGTGCCGGTCCAAGAGGACCGCGATAATCCCGCGATCGCTCTAGCGGACCTCGTTCTTACTTCGCTCGAGGAACTCGACCCCGCGTGGTTAGACGAGCGGTTTAGCGCAAGCGCTTCGTAAATTTAATTCCTTCGGGGTAGCTGTACGCTCCTTCAGGAAAATTTGCCACCGGCTCCCAGTCGATCGACTCGTAGAGGGCCACCGCTTCGGGCTGCTTGTTACCCGTCTCGAGGTAGAGGTGTTCGTATCCACGCTCGCGAGCGGAATCTTCGATTTCGAGCATGAGCCGCTTTGCGACGCCGTATCGACGCATATCTGGTCGCACCCACAGACGCTTGAGCTCACCGGTCTTCTCAGTGGGGCTAAGGATGGGGCGAAGTCCAATGCCCCCGACGGGGTGTGCGTCGTGACGCGCCACGACAAAGGCCCCGAGCCTCCCGCCCATTTCCTCGGGTGACAGCTTTAAACGCTCTTCGCTACTGCCATAACGCCGCTCTAGTTCGTCGATGGCGCACCAAATAATCGCGAGGGGACCGGCTCCGGTACTGGGTTCTTCCTGGAAGGTGAATTCAAGCATTGGTAAATCGTAGGGGGAGTGAGCATTCCTTCGGTACGATAGACAAATCATTTAAGGAGATTTCGTGTTTCGCCCTATCAGCGCAGAGTTTGATTTCGTGGCCCTCGAAGAGGCTGAATTACAGCGTTGGAGCCAGCACGACGTTTTCGCTCGTTCGATGAAACAACGAGAGGGCGCACCCGCCTGGGTCTTTTACGAGGGACCTCCCACCGCCAACGGTAAGCCGGGGCTGCACCACGTCTGGGCTCGTATCTACAAGGACCTATTTTGTCGGTACCAAACAATGCAGGGTCACTACGTCGCGCGTCGAGCCGGTTGGGACACTCACGGACTGCCCGTCGAGGTCCAAGTGGAAAAGCAGCTGGGCATCTCGGGTAAGAAGGCCATCGAAGACCAGGTGGGTATTGCCGAGTTCACGCGCCTCTGCAAAGAATCGGTTTTGACCTACATCGGTGATTTCGAAAAGCTCACGAGTCGTATCGGGTACTGGACCGACATGGAGAACGCGTACTACACCTTCAATCCGAGTTACGTCGAGTCGGTGTGGTGGCAATTGCAGCAACTCTTTGATCGTGGTCTGCTCTACGAAGACCTAAAGGTCATTCCGTACTGTCCGCGCTGTGGCACCTCACTCTCCTCGCACGAACTCGGCCAACCCGGCGTCTACACCGACGAGGTTGACGAATCCTGTTACGTCTTGTTTCCCATCACCGACGCCGATGAGCATCCGGCCCTACAGGGCGCCACGCATCTCGCGGTGTGGACGACCACGCCGTGGACTCTGCTCTCCAATGTGGCGGTGGCGGTCAACCCTGCGGTGACCTACGCCGTCGTCAACGGCGCAGTCGTGGCGCAAGAACTTGTGGAGGCAGTATTTGGCGAAGGAGCCACGGTGAGTGCCACCATGAAGGGCGAGGAACTCGCGGGGGTGCACTACGAGCGGCCCTTTAGTGATGTTCCCTTCGATTCGGAAGCGGACGTCAACTACGTCGTACTCGCTGAGTACGTGACCACCGAAGACGGAACGGGGCTTGTTCACCAGTCGCCCGCCTTCGGTGAGATTGACCGCCAGGTGGCCCGCGCTAACGGGCTTCCCACCGTTAACCCCGTGGGCCCCGATGGGGCCTTCACCAACGAAGTTCCTTGGCTCGAGGGCGTTCAAGTCCGTGCCGCGAACAGCCAAATCAACGATGAGTTGGAAAAACGTGGGTTCTTGCTCCGTCGTTTTAACTACAGTCACTCTCTGCCGCACTGCTGGCGCTGTGGCACGGTACTGATCTACTGGGGCAAGCCCTCGTGGTACATCGCCACCAGCCAATTCAAGGAGCAGTTGATTGGCGAAAACGCAGGTATCGACTGGCACCCCGCGCATATCCGCGAGGGGCGTATGGGCGAGTGGTTGCAAAACAATGTCGACTGGGCCCTCTCGCGAGACCGCTTTTGGGGAACGCCGTTGCCCATCTGGCGCTGTGAGGAGAAGCACTTCACCTGCATTGGTTCGCGCGCGGAGCTTTCTGAACTCGCCGGTCGAGATGTCAACGACATCGACCCGCACCGTCCCGCCATCGACGAGGTGGTCATTAGTTGTCGAACCTGTCAAAAGCCGGCCCAGCGGGTAGCCCCCGTAATTGATGCCTGGTTCGACTCTGGCTCCATGCCCGCCGCTCAGGTGGGCTATCCCCACGTCGAAGGTAGCGAAGCGGCGATGCAGTTCCCCGCCCAATTAATTGTGGAAGCAATTGATCAAACCCGTGGTTGGTTTTACTCGCTGCTCGCCGTTAACACCTTGGTATTCGGAGGCACGCCCTACGAGCACGTCTTGTGTTTGGGACACATCGTGGATGAGAACGGCAAGAAGATGAGTAAATCCCAGGGCAATGTCATTGACCCGTGGGATGTCTTAAGTACCCGGGGGGCCGACCCGTTGCGTTGGTGGATGTTCTCACAGGGTTCGCCCTGGACCTCCACTCGAGCGGGCTTGGGAGCGATTGATCTTTCGTTGCGTGAAACAATTGCCACGTGGTGGAATACCTACAGTTTCTTTACAACGTACGCCTCCTTGAATTCCTTCGATCCGGCCGACCCGGAGATTCCTTCATGGGAGAGTCGTCCAGACGCTGACCGGTGGATACTTTCTCGACTGGAGTCGGTCACTCTCGAGGTGACCCAGTCACTCGAGGGCTACGAACCCTTGGCCGCTACCTTGCCGCTGGCCGCGTTTATCGATGAACTTTCGAACTGGTACGTCCGGCGTTCGCGCCGCCGCTTCTGGCGCACCGATCCAACGGCCCCACGATCAGACTCGCTCGCCGCCCAGGCGACCCTGCTCGAGGTATTGCAGCGTCTCACCTTGTTAATGGCGCCCTTCACCCCCTTTATTACCGACTCGATGTATCGAGAGCTCTTTGAGGTTTCCGAATCCGATTCGGTGCACTTAGCCGACTGGCCCGCGAGTGAACCGGCCAAACGCAACCTAGAACTAGAGCGCGCGATGGACGTGGCTCGACGGCTCACCTCCCTGGGTCGAGCGGCTCGGGCCGAAGCGCACGTGAAGGTGCGCCAGCCTCTTTCGCGTGCGCTCGTCTTTATTCCCAGCGGCGAGGCTCACCCGCCAGCGGGAATTGTCGAGGACGAATTAAACGTTGACCTTTTGGAGTACGGGCAAGAGCTCGCTGAAGTCCTAAGTTTCGAATTGGTACCGAATTTCCGCACGGTCGGGCCACGCCTGGGTGAAGCGGTGAAAGAGCTCAAGCCGGCCCTGGCGGCGCTGGACTCGGTGGCTGCCGCCGACGCCCTAGAGGCGGGTCGAGCAATTTCGGTGAACCTGTCGACGGGGGTGTTCGAACTCAGTGGTGAGGATGTGGAGTTGCGAGTGAAGAGCCAGGGTGGATTCGCTGTCTCTCGTGAGGGTGGCGAGGTCATCGCACTCGATCTAACTCTCAATGATGAATTGCGTCGACGAGGGTATCTCCGTGATGTCGTTCGTCAAGTTCAAGACCTACGCAAGCAAACGGGTCTCGAGGTCTCGGACCGAATTGTGCTTCACCTCGCAGGGGTCGATGATCTCTCTGATGGATTTGCCACGTTGGCCAGTGAAGTTTTGGCCATCGACATCATTTCCGGTGAGGGAGTGGGTGAGGGTTCTAAGTTAGAACTTGATGATGAGCGCGAGGCATTCGCCTGGCTCGTAAAGGCCTAGTGCGCGTTTAATTTCGCTAACAAGGTACTTAGCGTTTCGCGCTCGACCCCACTGAGACGGTCGGCCATCGTATCTTGCAAGAATTCAAGGTGGGTCGTGAGCGCGTCATCTAGTTTTGCGTTACCCGCCGCGGTGATAGTGACATAAATGGCTCGGCGATCGGTGGGGCATTGTTCGCGCGCGACGAAACCAGCTTCGTACAGTCGATCGATTAGTCGCGTCGTGCCCCCAGTTGAGTGAACAATCGCGTTGGCGAGTTCGTTCATCTTGAGGCGGCCCGACTCAGCCTTGCGAAGCTGCAAGAGGGCATCGAACCAGGCGAGGGGTAGCCGACAGGCCTTTTCGAGTTCTTCGTTGAGGCCCTTGGCGAGGCGCGCGTTCGTGTCCATGAGCAGCCCGAAGAGGATTACCTTTTCATTCCCGGAGGGGCAGGTGCTCGTTTTCACGCTCATTGCTCCATTCTAGCGTTTAATTGCCTAACTAACTATTGATTTGTAAATAGTTGTATTAGCAACTAACATAGTGGCGAACACACACGTGTCCAAATTCCACAAGGAGAATCACATGAGCAATCTTCCCGCTCCCGGTGTTTACACCATCGACCCCATTCACTCACACGTTGGCTTTAACGTTCGTCACTTAGTAGCGGCCAAGGTTCGCGGTGAGTTCACCGAATACAGCGGCACCGTCACCATTGGCGACAGCGCCGAGAGCTCAACCGTAGAGGCCACCGTCAGCGCGGGCTCGATCACTACCAACAACGAGATGCGCGACGGTCACTTGAAGTCACCAGACTTCTTCGACCTCGAGAACCACCCCACCATGACCTTTAAGTCGACTTCGATCAAGGCCAACGGCAGCAACTACACCATGACCGGTGATTTCACCCTTCGTGGCGTCACCAAGACCGTTGACTTCGATTTGGAATTCCTCGGCACCGGCCCCTCGGCACAGCCCGGCGTGACAATGGCGGGTTTTGAAGCGAAGGCTGAAATTGACCGCCGTGACTTCAACGTCAACTTCGACGCCACCTTGGAAAACGGTGGACTCGTTGTTGGTAACAAGATCACTCTAGAGTTGAACATCGAAATCTCTAAAGCCGACTAAGTACTACTTCACTTCAATTGGCCGGGGGCATTAGCCCCCGGCCTTTTGCATTAGTGGGTATCGTTAATAGCCATGGCGTTTACTTCTTTTGCTCCCCTTAGACACCGGAGCTTCGCCCTCGCCCTCACCTCATCATTTATTTCCTCCACGGGGACCTGGATGCAGTCAGTTGCTCTGGGCGTTTATCTAACTCAAACGACACACAACCCTGAATGGCTTGGACTCATTACTTTGGCCGCTTGGTTGCCGGCCCTAATTGGTTCACCGCTGGGCGGGGTCATGGCTGACCGCAAACATCGCCAGCGTTGGATTCAGATGATGAATGGCGCAATGGCGATCAGTGCAACCGCTCTGGCCCTCACGCAACTCACCGGCCATCTCACGCCGACCTTGGCTTGCTACCTGGCGGTGGTGGAGGGTTTTTGTGGAGCAGCCTCGTGGGCCGCATGGCAATCACTCATGCCCGACCTCGTGGGAAAAGATGAGGTGCTGGCGGCGGTGTCAATGGCCTCCGCTCAGTTCAACCTGGGTCGAATCATTGGACCGGTGCTGGCGGGCGTGGCCCTGGCGCTGGGTTCTCCCGGCTGGTGTTTCGCACTGAACGCAGGCTCCTTTGTTGTGGTCGTGGTGGTCTTTTCGTACGTTCGCAGTGCACCTCGAGCAGCGGTCACGACCAAGATGGCATTCTTTTCTGAAATTACTCAGGGCGCCAGAGAGGCCTGGCGCGTTCGTGGATGTCGCAACCCCATCGTGACCGTGGGGCTGTTGGCTTTTGTCATCAGTCCCTTCATCGCCCTGGTTCCGGCGATGGCGATTGATGTGTTGAAGGCGGGAAAAATTGGCACCTCCTGGCTAGTGGCGGCCCAGGGGGTCGGCGCGGTGGTGGGAGCAGTCTTCCTGCCTAGTTTTGCGAAGCGGTTTTCTCGGGTAGCGGTACTGCGCATCGTGATCTCTGGTTTGGCGCTGGGGGTTGCGGGTTACGCACTGGCCCCAACGTTGTTGATCAGCGTGCTTTGTCTCACCCTGGTCGGACTTTGTTACGTGGGCACGTTGAACGGGCTAAACGCCTCGGTCCAGATTCACGCCCCCACCGTTGTGCGTTCGCGCATCCTGTCGCTGTACACCCTTTCACTCTCGATCTGGTACCCCTTCGGAGCTATCGTGCAATCGACCGTGGCCAAGAACTGGGGGGTGCGGCAAATCACCTTTACTAGCGCTGTCTTTATGGCCGTTCTCCTCATTGGAACCATGGCCCTGCGGCCCACCTTCTTTAGCGCTATGGGACCTCCGCCGACCGACGTGGAGGAATTACTGGCAGAATAGAGGCATGCCCTTTATTGCCACCAATCCAGCCACCGGCAAAGTTATTGCCGAACACCCCTCCTTTAGCGCCGCCGAAGTAGAGGCCGCCCTCGCCGAAGCGCAAGCGGGATACGAAAGCTGGTCGGCGATGAGCTTCGCGGAACGGAAGTTACTGATGACCCGTGCCGCGGAACTCCTGGAGAGTGAAATTCCGGCGGTGGCCGAATTGATGACGAGTGAAATGGGCAAAACCTTCGCCTCAGCGAAGGGTGAGGCCGCCAAGTGCGCCATGAACATGCGTTACTACGCCGACCACGCCGAAGAGATGCTCACCGAGCAGATCGTTAAGACGACCGGTTCACGGTCGGGCATTCGCTACGAGCCCATCGGGGTCATCTTCGCCGTGATGCCCTGGAACTTTCCCCTATGGCAAATTATTCGCATGGCGGCGCCCACCATCATGGCGGGTAATGCGGTGGCCTTTAAGCACGCGCCCAATGTGCCGGGTTGCGCGCTGTACATGCAAGACCTCTTTATTCGCGCGGGCTTTCCGAAGGGTGTCTTGCGCAATATGTTCGTTGAGGTTGATCAGGTTGCCGACATCATCGCCGACGATCGCATCGTGGCCGTTTCTTTGACCGGTTCGGACCGAGCGGGACGGAGCATCGCTTCGGTGGCGGGGCAGAATCTAAAGAAGGTCTTGCTCGAGTTAGGTGGATCAGACCCCTTCATCGTCGCCGCTTCGGCCGATATGGCTCACACCATTCCCTTGGCCGTTACCGCTCGAGTCCAAAACAACGGACAAGCCTGCATCGCCTCGAAGCGCTACATCGTCGTGGAAGAGCGAGCCGAAGAGTTCATCGAAAAGTTCACCGCCGCCATGGCCGCGGTTCCCGTGGGCGACCCCCTTTCACCCGAAACGGTGGTCGGACCATTAGTGAACAAGTCCCAGCTCGACATTTTGACTCGCCAGGTAAATGAGTCAGTCGCCAAGGGCGCCAAGGTCTTAACCGGTGGCGCTCCGCTCGACCGTGAGGGCTACTACTACCCGCCAACGGTGTTGATTAACACCGCGTCTGATTCGCCCGCAAACTGCGAAGAGCTCTTTGGGCCGGTAGCGGTTATTCACGTCGTGAAGGACCTCGACGAAGCGTTGGTAGTTGCTAACGACATTCCGTGGGGACTTGGCGGCTCGATTTGGGCCACCGATGATGCGGAAATTGAAAAGGCCATTAACGGCATCGATGCGGGCATGGTCTTCGCGAATGCGGTGGTGGTCTCAATGGCCGAACTTCCCTTTGGCGGCACGAAGCAGTCTGGCTTTGGGCGTGAGCTCAGCGCCTTTGGGATGCGAGAGTTCACAAACCAGAAGTCATACTTCGTCGCGTGACCCTCTATTACTTCGATCACGCCGCCTCGGCCCCGCGCCGCGAGCAAGTGACCGAAGCGATGGCGCCCTTTCAGCACGGCGTGGTGGGAAATCCGAGTGGAATGCACAAGGCCGCTCGTGATGCCCGTCGGGTCATCGAAGAGGCGCGTGAGGAAGTCGCCAACTTTGTTGGTGCCGAACCAGGGCAGGTCGTATTCACCGGCGGGGGCACCGAGTCTTGTCACATGGCGATTGCCGGAGTAGCGAATGCGTATCGTCGCGCTCATGGTTCCGCACACATTATTTCCTCGGCGATTGAACACCACGCCGTCATTGATTCGGTGGCTACCTTGCGGCGCGATTACGACACCATCACTAGCGACGAGTTGGCGGTGGATAGCGACGGAGTGGTGCGACTGGACGAGTTGGCTAGGTTGGTAAAGCCCAATACGGCGATTGTTTCGGTGATGAACGCCAATAATGAAACGGGTGTCATTCAACCCCTGCACGCTGTCGCGGCGACGGTGCGAGAGTTGAACCCCGGAATAATTACCCACACCGACGCAGTGGCCGCGGCTGCTTGGTTGAACCTGGCCGAGACCACGAAGGACGTTGATTTAGTGTCACTGTGTGCGCACAAAATTGGGGGTCCGGTCAACGCTGGTGCGCTCATTATTCGCAAAGCTCTTCCCTTTGACGCCGTCATGCCCGGTGGGGGTCAAGAGCGTGGCCAGCGTGGTGGCACCGTTGATGTGGCGGCCGCGGTCGGACTCGCCACCGCCGCTCGACTCGTGGCTCAAGATCGCGAGCTGGCCGCAAAGCAGGCTGCTCTATACCAGCGACAATTTGTCGAGGCTCTGGCCAACCTTCCGGGTTGCGCCATTACCGCCCCTTCCGCCAGCAAGTTGCCCGGCACGGTGCACGTGACCTTCGAAGGAATCGCGAGCGATGAACTGTTGTTCTTGTTAGACCACGCCGGCATTTGTGCCTCAGCGGCGGCCAGCTGCTCTTCGGGAGCCGCCAAGCCCAGCCACGTGCTGGGCGCCATGGGAGTCAGTGATAGCCGAGCCCGGGGCTCGCTGCGGTTGTCAATGGGCATTGAAACCACTCAAGAAGAGGTCAATTACGCCATTGCGACCGTCACGCGCGTGGTCAGTCAACTTAACTTGGCGTAGTTCGCACGCGAACTGGCAAACTAGGTATATGAAGGTCTTGGTCGCAATGAGTGGAGGAGTGGACTCCTCGGTGGCCGCGGCGCTTCTCATCGAACAGGGACATGAGGTCGTTGGGGCCACCCTCAAAC
>CAIKZX010000025.1 GCA_903832015.1 uncultured Actinomycetes bacterium | reverse complement strand
CGTAAGTTCCGTTACAACGCCGCTGAACTCCAGCGTCGTGACTCTACGAGCATCTACTTCGTGGGTCGTTCAGGAGTTAATTGGAATGGCATCATTGCCTTCGCGGTTGGTGTTGTCAGCGCAACCTTGTGCTTCTCCAAGGCTCCACCACCCGTGAACTTCCCCTTCCACTGGATGACACCGATCTCGAACCACTTCGGTTCAGCCTGTGCCGCGACTCCCGTCAAGGGCGTTTGCACCGCGGGCTGGCTTGGTGGCGCAGACTTCTCGGTACCGGTAGGCATCATCATGGGTGCAGTCGTTTACTTCGTAGCCGAAAAGCTCACCAACCGCGTTGGCGCGCAGGTCGTTCGTCAAAACGAACTCGAGCCCACTAGGTAGTACCAACAAAAATTCCCCCCGGACTGTGAGGGTCCGGGGGAATTTTTGTTTTCCGACTGAACTAACCAGCCCAGTCCTCAACGAGGCCACCCTGTCCGTCGGGACGGAAGATTGGGATTGAACCTAATGCGCGAACCATTTGAGCGTCTTCCCCGAGTGAAGTTCGCCACAGGGAAGCCTCCGTGACCAGTGTTCCGATGGCCACAACTTCGGCCCCCACACTACGCAAGAGCCGAAGGGCCGCACCAGTGGAGGCACCGGTAGAAATGACATCGTCCACAATGGCGACACGCTTTCCCTTCACGTCAGGAATACGAACTCGGTCGAAGAGCAATTGCTGATCAGCGTTGGTCGTGATTGAGCGAACGGGCTCGCGAACGGCGTCAGCGAGGTGAATCTTGGGCGTCTTATGCAAAATCACGTATTGGTCAAGGCCCAGAGCGCGCGTTACCTCCACCGCTACGGGGATGCCCATGGTCGCCACCGTGGCCACAATATCTACCTCGTAGGGCCGCAAGATATCCGCCAACTCTCGACCCGCAGTCGACATGAAATGAAGCCCCATGTCTACGGTAATTAATAGGGCGAGGGTCAAGTCATCGCCGAGGGGCACGAGCGGTAGGTCAACATGTTGGCTGCCCACCTCCACTGAATAGGTGCGCTTAGTCATGTACGTGGAGCATACTTAAAGTATGACCAATACACGTGAACTCCTTACCCGCGATCTGGCCACTGCCATCCTGAAGATCGCCTAGCAGGAGGCCGAAAGCGGCCTCCGCGAAGGGGGTATCCCAATTGGTGCCGCTCTCTTCACTCGTGAGGGTGAACTCATTGGTTCGGGGCACAATCGACGAGTACAAGAAGATGACGCTTCGACCCACGCGGAAACCGACGCCTTTCGCCGATCTGGTCGCCGGCGTAATTACGCCGACACCGTCATGGTGACAACTCTCTCCCCCTGCTGGTACTGCTCCGGCTTAGTCCGCCAGTTCAACATTGGCGCCGTCGTCATTGGCGAAGCCACCAACTTTCATGGCGGTCACGACTGGCTCCGAGAACTCGGAGTCGAGGTACTTATCCTAGACGATCAGGCCTGCACCGAATTGCTCGGAACCTTTATTCACGAACACCCCGAGTTGTGGCACGAGGATATTGGCCTGTAGTTAGTTTCTGACAGGAGCTCCGAAGAGGCGATCACCCGCATCACCCAAACCCGGCACCATGTAACCAACTTCATTTAGTTCCGCTTCG
>CAIKZX010000024.1 GCA_903832015.1 uncultured Actinomycetes bacterium | reverse complement strand
TGCGTGACCAGGGCGGTCTGTGCTTGGGCATTGATCCAAGCTCGTCCACCCTCCTCGAATGGGAGCGCCCAGACTCACTTGAGGGGTTGGAGTATTTCAGCCGAGCTCTGGTTGAACTAGCTATTGACGAGGTCGCAATCATTAAGCCTCAGGTCGCTTATTTTGAGCGCTTTGGCTCAAAGGGATACGCGATTCTCGAGCAGGTCTTAACCGAGGCGAGAGAGGCGGGGTTACTAATTATTGCCGACGCCAAGCGTGGTGATATTGGCTCGACTAATCAGGGTTACGCCCAGGCGTGGTTGGATGATCGCTCGACTCTCCGCGTGGACGCCCTCACGGTCAGCCCCTATTTGGGGGTGGGCTCGTTGTACGACCTTTTTGACCGGGCCCGCGAAGGCGGGCGTGGAGTCTTTGTCCTAGCGGCGACCTCGAATCCGGAAGGCCGTCAAATTCAGCGTGCTCACTCCGAAGAGGGTGAACGCATTGAAGAACTGTTGCTCGGTTCGATTCGTGCGTACAACCGTCGTGATGAGGGTCTCGGCTCTGTGGGAGCGGTAGTTGGTGCGACCCGTGATGACGTGGCCTTTGACTGGGAGTCAATGGCTGGTCCTTTTTTGGTGCCCGGAGTTGGAGCCCAAGGAGCTTCAGTTTCCCAGGTATCGAGAATGTTTGAGCGCTGCATCAAGGGGTCGGTAGTGGTGCCAATTTCGCGGGCGATTACACAGGCGGGACCATCCAAGAGTGCCGTGCGAGACGCTATTCGTCGCTTCGCCGATGACGTCCGCGACTCCTTTTGAAATTGGCGGTTGAAAGAGTAATCTTTCTCCATGGTTCCAACGCCCCCCACTCTGAGTCAAGAGCAACGAGTCCAGGCTTCTAAGTTGGCCGTGGCCAATCGCCGCCGGCGGGCGGAAGTTAAGCGGCAGGTAAAGGTGGGCGAGCTGACGTTGGCCGCTCTGTTCGCGCTCGCTGAAACAGAAGAGTGCATTGCTCAGATGAGGGCCTTCGATTTAATCAGTGCGCTACCAGCCGTTGGTGAGGTTAAGGCGGCCAAAATTATGGCCGCGGGAAATATTGCCATGACGAGAAGAATCCGGGGCCTTGGCCCCAAGCAGCGCGAACAGATGTTTAAAGCCCTTGTCCGCTAAGCCACTCTT
Source organism: uncultured Actinomycetes bacterium (assembly GCA_903832015.1). GTDB lineage: Bacteria > Actinomycetota > Acidimicrobiia > Acidimicrobiales > RAAP-2 > RAAP-2. The sequence continues at coordinate 8,476 of CAIKZX010000024.1, read as the reverse complement.
CATCGTTCTGATTGGACCCGGAGGGGTCGGTAAGGGCACGATCGCACGCGAATTGACTGCGCGCGACCCTCACTTATGGCTCTCTCGATCATGGACGACTCGCGAGAAGCGCCCCAGCGAAGATGGTTCAGAGTACTTCTTCGTCACTCGTGACGCTTTCGAAAAGGGGATCGCCGAGGGGAAGTTCTTGGAGTGGGCCGAATTCAACGGCAACTTGTACGGGACACCGGTGCCCGAGGTCTTGAACGAAAAAGATGTTGTTCTCGAGATCGAAATTCAAGGGGCCCTGCAAGTTGCTGGGGATTTCCCCGCGGCGGTGATAATCCAGATTCAACCGCCCGATGTCGAAACGCTCACCGAGCGACTGCGGAATCGGGGTGATAGTGAGGCCCACGTCTCCCAACGCCTCTCTACGACGCCGTGGGAGACCGCTAAAGGCAGTGAAATAGCCCATTATCAGGTGATTAACGATGACCTCGAGAGGGCGACCGATGAAATCATCTCTATACTGGAAGAACTTCGGGTTGCCCGAAACGCCGCAAACTAAAGGACTGTTGATGGCCGAACGCCCCACTCTCGTAGACCCACCCATTGAAGCATTGTTGAAGAAGGTTGGCGACTCAAAGTTCACCTTGGTGGCCGTGTCCGCACTACGCGCACGCGACATCAACGACTACAACTCGAGCTTTGGCTCGAGCAAGCGTCGGCCCACTCCGCCACAAGTAAACATTTTGTCCAACAAGTCGCTTTCCATTGCCATGGAAGAGCTCTACGAGGGCAAGCTTGAGTTTCATCGTCCCACCGCTGAAGAACTAGAGGTCGAGCGGGCTCAGGCCGAGGCGGCTGCCGCGGCGCAAGCCGAACTGGGCTCTCAGTCCAGCGTTGGATTCGCTGAGGGTGAGATCAAGGGTGACATCACCGCATTGATCAATGACCTCGCCGACTGAGGCACCTAAGCACGTTGTCGTAGGGGTTGGCGGTGGTATCGCGGCCTACAAAGCTATCGAGATTGTACGTGCTCTCGTCGAGCAAGGAATCTTTGTCTCACCTGTTCTCACACCCGCGGCCAAGAATTTTGTTGGCGAGTTGACCTTTTCCGCCTTGGGCTCTGAAGCGGCGCGCAGTGAACTGTTTTCGGACCAGAGCACTCCGATTCCCCATACCTATCTAGGTCAAAAGGCTGACGCCATTGTCGTCGTGCCAACTACGGCTCACCTGCTCGCTCGACTTGCCATGGGGTTGGCCGACGACCTGCTGACGGCAACCATCTTGGCAACACGATCGCCCGTCATTCTGGCTCCGGCTATGCACACTGAGATGTGGGAGCAACCCTCAGTCCAGCAGAACGTCGAAGTTTTGAGGTCACGAGGATATATTTTCGTAGGCCCCGTTGATGGTGCGCTGGCGGGTGGGGATTCAGGGATGGGCCGACTGGCCGAACCCGAAGCGATTGTCAAAATGGTTCTAGCGGTCAGCAAGGGTTTTAGCGGTCCTTTAAGTGGACGCCGTGTTGTAGTTAGTGCCGGAGCGACGAAAGAACCGCTTGATCCTGTGCGCTACCTCACGAATCGCTCAAGTGGGCGTCAGGGCTACGCCCTGGCTGAGGTGGCCGCTCGGTTAGGAGCCAGCGTTGTTTTGGTCACTGGTAGTGACCGCGCTGTGGCCCCGGATGTGTCTAGGAATATTGAAATTCAAAAGGTCACGACGGCCCTGCAGATGAAACGAGCCCTACTCGACAGCATGCCCAGCGCAGACGTTGTCATTATGGCGGCGGCCGTAGCGGATTACACCTTTGAAGCGGCGCCGGAGAAGTTGAAGAAGGGTGATGGGCCGCCAAACCCGCAGTGGCTCGAAACGCCAGACATTTTGGCGGAACTAGTACAACAGAAGACTGCTGGCCAAGTGGTAGTCGGTTTTGCGGCGGAGACGACGGATGTCCTGAGTAACGCTCGGGCCAAGATGGTCAAGAAGGGCGTCGACTTGCTTATCGCTAATGATGTGAGTGACCCCAGCATCGGTTTTGACAGTGCGGACAACGCAGTAACAATTCTCTCACCCAGCGACGAACCGTTTTACCTCGAGCGAAGCTCAAAAGACTCCATTGCGCTACAGGTCTTGACTAGGGTTATTTCATTGTTATTGAAGGAGAAAGCATGAGTGAACGTACGCTGTTTACCTCGGAGTCGGTCACCGAAGGCCACCCGGACAAGATTGCCGACCAGGTTTCCGATGCGGTCCTCGACGCCATTTTGGCGCTTGACCCCAAGGCTCGAGTGGCCTGTGAGACCCTCCTCACTACTGGCCTATGTGTCGTAGCGGGTGAGGTCACTACCACCGCTTGGGTAGACGTAAACGAAATCGCTCGGCGAACAATTCTCGAGATTGGCTACGACAGTGGTGAAAAGGGCTTTGACGGCAAAAATTGTGCGGTGCTCGTCTCCTTCGATAACCAGAGTGTGGATATTGCTGGTGGCGTTGATCAGGCGCTTGAATCTCGAGGTGGGTCAACCAGCGAAGATGAGTTGAATGCTCTCGGAGCGGGAGACCAAGGAATGATGTTTGGCTACGCCTGTAATGACAATGCGGACTTCATGCCCACTCCCATTTGGCTAGCCCACCGGCTGAGTGAGCGCTTAAGTCAGGTACGTCGCACGGGACTGTTGCCTTATCTTCGCCCGGACGGTAAAACCCAAGTCACGATTGCGTACGAAGATGGCCGGCCGGTAGCGGTGGACACGGTCTTGATCTCAACTCAGCATGAAGAATTAGTTAGTCAGCCACAGATTGAAAAAGACCTCATCGAGCACGTAATTCGCCCAATGTTGCCTTCAAACCTTGACTCGACCAAGACGAGATTCATAGTCAACCCCTCGGGCAAGTTCGTCCTCGGCGGGCCCCACGCAGACACTGGCCTCACTGGCAGAAAAATTATTGTCGATACCTATGGGGGCATGGCTCGTCACGGTGGAGGGGCCTTCTCCGGTAAAGACCCCTCCAAAGTGGACCGTTCGGCGGCTTACGCTGCTCGTTGGGTGGCCAAGCACGTGGTGGCAGCTGGCGCTGCCGACCGGTGCGAGGTGCAGGTGGCCTACGCCATTGGTATGGCCCAGCCCGTCTCGGTCCTGGTCGAGACTTTCGGGACAGAGAAGGTGGCGCATGAGAAGATTGCCGCGGCAATTTCGAAACTCTTCGACCTGCGTCCCGCTGCGATTATCCGCGATTTAGATCTCCTCCGTCCGATCTACCAAAACACTGCGGCGTACGGTCATTTCGGTCGTGGTGACGCCGGCTTCACTTGGGAGCAAACCCCGCGGGTTGACCAGCTACGCCTGGAGTTGGGACTATAACTCTTAACCGTCGTGCAGTTCGCGTCATCACCGATGTCGCGGCCGTCGAAAAGGCATTTGATTATGCAGTCACCGATGACACTGCCGCGGTCGGACTAGGCGACCGAGTTCGAATCAACTTCAATAACCGATCGGTTCGAGGCTGGGTTGTGGGGGAGGGTGAGTTTTCAGCTGAACTCAAACCCCTAACTAAGTGGCAGGGGTTTGGTCCTCCGAGCTCTTTGCTACCACTCATTACCTGGGCCGCACAGAGATGGTCCGCGCCCGTGTCACGATTTCTCCTCGCAGCCTCACCTTCGAAGCAGTTCAAAGTGCTGCCCCAGTCCCCAATCGCGGCCCCGCTAAGTGCAGAGGTTCGCGCTCACGCATTAGTTCTCAACCCAGGACTTCACCTCATTGGGCCCTGCACCGACCCACTGGCGTTGATTCTCGGAGCGTACGTCAACACTGAAGGACGTGAGGGGTCTCTATTAGTGCTCGTACCCACCGAAGCGTGGGCCACGAGACTACGGGGCCGGCTAGAGCAACGTGGCCTCGCGGTAGCGAGTGGCGATTCAGAATGGGACCGAATGCGTGCGGGTTGGCCGGTGATTGTTGGATCCCGGGGAACCGCCTTTGCGCCGACTCCTGCGGTACGAGGTGCGGTCATCATCGATTGTGACGATGAAGCATTCCGGTCAGAATCCTCTCCAACTTGGGATTCCGCCACCGTTCTGCAGCAACGGTGTGCGATGGACGGTGCACCCCTTTGGCGCACTGCTCTGGTGCCGCTCTCGGCCACCCTTGATGGCGAGAACATTGACGAGTTGAATTCAAGTCCAACCAATTGGCCCGAGGTCGTGGTGGTGGACCGGCGAAACGGTGATCCCCACGATGGAGTTTTGTCTGGCGTTGCGCTCGAAGCCGCCCATAAAGCGCTGGAGGGTTTGGAGCCAGTAGCGGTGTGTGTCGTCTTGCAGCGTCTTGGTGGCGGACGTCTACTGGCCTGTCGACAGTGCGGCGAGCTGGCACGATGCTCCGTTTGTGGTGGAGCAGAACTCGAGAATGATGGGAAAGTTCGGTGCGTTGAGAGCCACGAGGAGCGTGAAAACTTCTGCCGAGTCTGCGGGTCGACAAATCTGCGTGCCATACGCTCCGGGGTCACCACGTTGGCTCGAGATGTGGCCGCGCAACTCAATCAGACGGTGAGTGAGGTGACCGCGGGGCTTGATCCGGTGAGTCCGTTGCATCGAGTGGTTGTGGGAACGGAGGCAATCTGGCAGCGGGTAAGACGTTGCGCCCTAGTCATATTTGTCGACTTTGACCAGTATCTGCTGGCCCCTCGGGAGAATTCTCGAATAGCCGCTCTGACGGCAATAGGGAAAGCGGGGCGACTAGTTGGCTCACGTGTAGATGGTCGTGGCGAGGTGCTAATCCAAACCCGGCGAGGCGAGGACATGGTGCTGAACGCGGCGCGAATGGGTGATCTCAGGGAGGTGATGCGCGATGAAGTGGAGACGGCCGAATTGTTGGGGCTGCCGCCCTTTAGGTTCCGCTGTGAAATCAGTGGGGAGAATGCTCAGCGATTCATCGAATCGCTCGTGAGGGACAATGTCAACGTGCGTGAAACAAACGGTGGTTTCGAGGTGAGTGCCAATGAAGTCGAGGTCCTATCTAAGGCCCTCGCGACAGGAAAACACCCTGGTGGGCGATTGCGGATCGCTCGAAATTAGCGAGTCACGCTGAGACATCAAGGTAAAGTTGAAGCATGAGCACAATGCCGATTCGCACCTACCCTGACCCCGTTTTGGCCCAGCCAACTATCGAGATTCAAAATATTGATGCCAAGATTGCCCAGCTAGCGCAAGTAATGCTCGAAACAATGTACCAAGCGCCTGGAGTTGGATTGGCCGCGAACCAGATTGGAATCCAGAAAAAGATTTTTGTCTACGACAAGGGTGACGGTCCCAACGTGGTGATTAACCCGGTGATTGTGGAGACCTCGGGTACCTGGACTTACGAAGAGGGGTGCCTCTCAGTTCCGAACCTCCATTGGGACATCGTTCGCCCCAACAAGGTTCACTTGCAAGGTCTCGACCTTGACGGGAATACCCTCGATGTTGAAGTTGACGAATACCACGGACGAATTTTTCAACACGAAACGGACCACCTGAACGGCGTGCTCTTGATTGAGCGTCTGAGTGAAGAGCAAAAGGAAGAGACTAAAAAGGAGTTGCGCCGGATGCGAATGGCTCCACCGGCTACTTCACACGACGGTCTTCATTTACTGTTCGGTGACGAGTGAGGGTTGTCTTCCTGGGGACACCCGGTCCCGCGGCCCTAATTCTGGAACGGATTGTCTCGGCGGGCCATGAGGTCGTTTTGGTTATTACTCGACCTGATGCCAAGCGGGGGCGGGGAAGTGAATTAAGCCCAACGCCAGTCAAGATGGTTGCGCAAAGATTGGGCTTGCCAGTCGCTCACGAGCTATCGGCACTCGACACCGTGACTGCCGACATTGGCGTAGTTGTTGCTTACGGCGCCCTTATTCCGGCTGCCCGATTACTGGCCTTACCCATGCTAAATGTTCACTTTTCGTTGCTCCCTCGATGGCGCGGCGCGGCCCCAGTAGAGCGCAGCATTTTGGCTGGCGATCAAGAAACAGGGGTCGATGTGATGACCCTCGAGCCAACCCTCGATACTGGGCCGATCCATTTCGAACTGCGCACCCCAGTGGCGGAAAAGACCGCTGAGGAATTGCTCAACGACTTGACCAATTTGGGGGGGGAGGCGATTCTTACTGTCCTTGGGGACCCTGCTCTACATTCAAATTCGACCCCACAAGTTGGTGAACCAACCTACGCCGCGAAACTCACCCCCTCCGACTTTGTAATTGCACCGAGGACCTCGGTACTAGAGGCCCTGCGGATCATTCGCTTGGGTCGGACTCGAGTGCAACTCCCAAAGGGAAGTCTGCGTCTAGTGCAGGCTCGCGCGAGCGAAGAAGTCTGCACTCCCGGAGAAATTGTTAAGACTGGGTCACAAGTGATTCTTGGCTTGATGGATGGGGCAATCGAACTCGTGGAAGTTCGCCCCGAGGGTTCTGCAAGCATGTCGGCAACGGCTTGGTGGTCGGGCGTGCGATCAATCGAAATGGAATGGTCGGAAATAAGTCAGCCGGGCAATAGTCTGTAGATATGACGGCCTCCGACTTTGGCACCTTGCAAATCGCCCCATCAATATTGTCCGCAGATTTCGGTGACTTGAGCGGGGCCATCGGGCTGGTTCATGATCAAATTGAATGGCTTCACATTGATGTTATGGATGGCCATTTTGTCCCGAATATCACGATTGGCCCACCAGTAGTCAAATCGTTGCGAACACATTCCGATTTATTCTTCGATTGCCACTTAATGATAAGTGAGCCTTGGCGTTACCTTGAAGATTTCAAAAAAGCAGGCGCTGACAGCTGCACCTTCCACGTGGAAGTTGGTCAGACGGAGGAATCAATCAAGCGAGCGCGTGAATTGGGCCTGCGCGTAGGGCTTTCATTAAATCCAGACAAGTCCTTCAATCTGGTGGAGCCTTTTCTTGACAAAATTGACGTTTTGCTAGTGATGTCAGTATTTCCTGGTTTCGGTGGTCAAAGCTTTATCCCCGATGTCCTTACGACGGTCGAGCAAGCTCGAGCGGTCGTGGAGCGTGACGGTTTACACCTCGACATCGAAATTGATGGCGGAATCGACGCGACGACAGCACCGCAAGCGGTGGCGGCGGGGGCCAATGTTCTCGTTGCCGGCAACGCTATCTTTGGTCAACCCGATCCGGCCGCGGCATTGCGGGCACTGACCTCTTCAATCGAGCCACGGTGAGTGGCCTGCGAGTACACGGGCAGGTCGCGTCATTTGATGAAGCTCGAGGTGACGGGGTAGTCAGTACCGATCTGGGAGAGTCACTGTATTTCCACTGCGTCTCCATTGCCGACGGTTCGCGGGTTATCGCACTTGGTGCAAAGGTCAATGCTGAACGATCAGTAGGGCACCTGGGGTGTGATGAAGTAATCGATTTGCGGCTTGACTAATTTCCCACGGCGCTAGCGCGCACAAAGGCCTGCTGGACTTCAGCCAAGGCGGTGCGGTAGATTTCGCGGTGCTCACCGAGCCGTTCTTCACCAACGTTGATCATAGAGGTGGCGATGTCAATAACAAGTTGGGCATCGCCCAGTCTCGCGGGAATCTCGCCAAGATACATAGCGGCTAATTGGAACAACACGAAGAGCTGATTAGCCAAAATGTCGGACAACGGCGTCAACTGGAGGTAATTGATTTCCGCTTCTAATTCGCCAGGAGTGGGTTCGCTCATGGTTTCTAGGGTAGTTCCTAGTGGTCGCCGCCGTTTTCAGATGACTCACCAGAATTGTTGCCCTGAGCAGCGCCTGGAGCGTTAGAGCCCTCATTATCGTCGTAATGGTGCGGCACGGTGGTGGGGGGAATAACAACAGGCGCAGTTGTTGGTACCGAAGTTGGGGTTGTCGACGTTCTGTCGTCCTGATGGGAGACGGTTGGTCGAGGGGTGGTTGTAGCGGTGCTGCCTGAAGTGGCCGCAGTCTTCGTTGGAGCGGGTGAGGCGTTCGCCGCTGGAGTTGGCGCCGGCTTCAAAAGGGCTGAGGCCCCAACAAAAACCAAGGCACAAGCGGTCACGCCACCGGTCAGAACCTTCAAGACACGAGGAACGGTCGAACCATAACGCTTTCCGGGGCGACGACCACCTAGTGATGGTCGAGTTTCGTTAATTTCTGGAAGAGGAGCATCAAACATGTGTCCATAGTACGGTCAAACCCTATGAACAGGACCAAAGAATCCTAAAGAGCCCGTAAGAAATTCTCGGACTTTTGCCCATTTTTGGGAGTTCTGATAGGGTGTTCAAGCAGTTCACAGCAAGTGAGTGTGGTTTTGCCACCTCCACCTGGCCATTTTAAGTGCGCCTAGGTTCAGGGTATTTTCGCCTCCCTTGCCGTGGCGACGCCAGTTTGGCGTCGTAGAGAGCAAGGAGAAGTCGTATCGCAACAGTGCCTGGAGACCACCGCGTTAATGAACGCATTCGTGACGGACAAATCCGCCTGATTGACCATGAGGGAAATCAGAAAGGTT
>CAIKZX010000023.1 GCA_903832015.1 uncultured Actinomycetes bacterium | reverse complement strand
AGTGGCCGCAACGCGCGGTGCGTTGGTGGGCGTCAACGTATTCCAGCGATAGGTCATCAGATTGTGAGTGACGGTACTGGCCAAGCCCTGCACCGAGGTGCCATTGGCTACTTGGACGGTGACCTTATTCTTCGGTGGCTGGGTTGAAGTAGTTGCTCCACCAGGCAAGGTTGTGGTGGGCAGGGTGTTAAAGGTCGAGGCGGGCGCCGTGTTTTTAGCGTGCACCATGAAGTACGTACCGAGGACGAACACACCGATGAGAATCAAAACTACCGGCGTACTGGGCTGGTGGTGATTGGTCGACTGTGGTCGACGCGGTAGTGGATTTGGCACCTACTAAGCCTAGAGGCTGGAGGCGGAAAAGGGCTCTCCACTCAATTAAGGGAAAGGGTGGTCAAAAAACTAGTTATTTAGCGCACGACCCGCAAGTGAGGACGATCCCCACGAATGACCGTTTTCCCCGCAGGATCCCCCACCTCTTGAACGGTGACTGCGCCGAAGCGCCAGGTTTCGGTGGTGTAGTTCTTAGTTCCCGTGGCGTAAAACTTAATTAGCACTAGGGCGTCAGCTTCGGCCTCGGCTTGGGACGTAGCCATGATCCAAAACTTCCGAACATGCCGGTCATATTTACCAGTAACGAGGAAGCGCTTCACCCCTTCATTTTCCCAAGGGGTTGTGACAGTACGAAAGACAGAGGGTCCTGCCACCACCCCCTCTATGATTTTCAAGTGATATTGAGCAGGCCCGCACCTCACTTCTCTCAACGCAGTATTCACCTGCCGGGCCTTGCGCTCGTCCTGCTGCTCTTGATTGGACTGGCTCCCGTTTCATCGGCCCGCGCCGCCACCGGTGGTATTAGCGGTGATGCCGCTAACTCGAGTTGGTACCCCAACCAAACTGAATTAACTCCCTCTTCGGTCGCTTACAACTTTGGCGAACTGTACCGAACACAACTCGAAGGTCAGATTTTTGCCCAGCCGCTGGATTATCAGGGCATCGTTCTAGTCGCCACCCAGGCGGACATGGTCTACGGCGTTTCGGCCGCATCGGGAACGATCCTTTGGAGCGACACGCTGTACAACCTGAATGGCAGCAACCTAGGAACCGTATCCGCTCCCTACGGTGGCTGTGGTGATATCGGTTCGCAGTTGGGCGTTACCTCGACCCCAGTCGTCGATCCGGCAACCGGAATTATGTACGTAGTCGCCGCGGTAACCGTACAAGGCGTGCCGCAGTATCGGATTTTTGCTCTGAACGCCAATGACGGCACCGTCGCCAACGGTTGGGCTAACACTGGACTGCAGGTGCAAGGTGATGCGATTAACTCAAATCCCTCGTTTCCCACAACCTTTAACGCCGCTCACGAGACGCAACGAACCGGATTGGTTCTCGTCAATGGCGTGGTCTACGCCGGCTTTAGTGCCCAGTGTGACTACGCGCCCTACCAAGGATGGGTCGTTGGTGTGAGCACCAACACGCAGTCACTCACCTCGCTCTGGTCGTCAGCAGTGGCCGATGCCAACGGGAATTCGTTGAACGGTGGTGGAATCTGGCAATCGGGCGGCGCGCCGGTGGTTGATGCCAATGGGAATCTCTATTACTCAACCGGGAACGCATTTGGCATGACCTACCCGAATCCGGAATCGGGAATCGGGAATCCGCTCTCGACCTACAGCGAAGCGGTCGTAAAACTAAACAGCCTCAATGGTCAACTGAGCGCCACGGACTGGTTTACTCCGACCAATGCGCTCAACTTAGACCGTGCCGACTTGGATTTCGCTTCCGGCGGACCTGTCGCCCTGCCCTCTTCAATGAGTTCATCGCAGTACCCCAATGTCATGCTCCAGCTCGGCAAATACGGCGTGCTTGACGTTTTAAACATGAATAATTTGGGTGGATACGGCAGTGGCCCCGGTGGTACCGATGCGCTGATCTCGAGTGTCCAAGCCACCGGTGGTGCTTGGTCGCATCCAGCAATCTGGCCCGGCGACGGTGGTTACGTCTACGCCACCGTGACCGGCACTCCTCAACAGCAGTATCCATCAAACCCCGGAACGCTCGATGCGTTCAAAGAGTCCATCGACAACACTGGCGCGCCCCAATTCAGTCTGGTCGGCACCACGTCGAACTCCTCAACCGGATATATGAACTTTGGTAGTAGCTCGCCCATCGTCACCTCCGATGGAACCACTACTGGATCGGCCCTCGTATGGGTGGTGCAGATGCCAAATGGACCTGGCGGCTCAGCAACTCTGGATGCCTATTCCGCGGTCCCCACCAATCCGGGACCAAGTGGCTCGCTCCACCTGGTGTGGCAATCTCCCTACAACTTCAACGGCGAAAAACTCAGTCAACCTGGGGTGGGCGACAATATGGTTTTTGTTGGCACCCGCGATGGTCAGCTCATTGGCTACGGCCTCAATACCGCACCCGAGGTCACGAGTAATGGTGTCAACTTTGGGAGCGCCCAAGCTGGCAAGACCGTGCAACGATTCGCCACCGTCACCGCAACGTCGTCGACCGTGGTGAGTTCCTTGGCGATTTCGGGAAGTGCGTTCCACTTGGCTGCGAATGTACCCACCACACCGAGAACTCTGCTGACCGGGCAGAACCTCGCTGTCCCGATTACCTTCAGCCCCACCGCTCACGGGACAAACTCCGGCCAGTTAACAATTAATACCTCGCACGGCTCGTTCACCGTTGCCCTGATTGGAGTCGAAGTTACCTCGTCGCACTTTGCCCTATCGAGCCCAGTGATTGACTTTGGATTTCACCCAATCTCGAGTGGAGCCGTTTCCTTGAAAGTCTCGGTACGCAATCTTTCGCGGTCTTCAATCAAGGTCTTGGGATTTGACAAGTCTGCACTGAGCAGTGTCTACACAATTTCAAATCTTCCCACCTCGAAATTCATCTGGTCGAAGCACTGGTATAGCTTCACGGTCACCTTCCACCCACCAGGAACTTCGGGCAATTTTGCCCGCGACTACCCTTCGTTGCTAACACTAAAAACATCGATTGGCAACGCTGGAATTCCACTTTTTGCGACCGCCGCACCATCGTCAAACTTGGCGCTCACCGCCTCGTCGCTCAACTTTGGTCGAGTAAGGGTTGGGCATTCTGTTGCCCTGCGATTCCGGCTTTTGAATAATGGCGGCCTGCCGTTGCGAATCACCCAGGCCCAATCGCTCAGTGCTCCATTCGCATTGAACGTTCCGATTCAAGTTGGGGCGACCTTCTCTCCCAACGCCAACGTCACTGTCACGGTCACTTTCCACCCGACTCGAAGAGGTGTCTTCTCAGCCCAGCTGGCCATTAAGGGAAATGATGACACTGGAATTCACAGGCTCAAATTGTCCGGCACCGCCTACTAATCGCATCCCAGTATTTGGAGAGTTCGTCGTTCGTTAGTGCCACGTTATGCCTTTCCTACGCATTCTTTCCATTCTCCCCCACGGGTGCGACACGAAGCGAAATATGTCTAGGGCAGGGGATTTCCCACCATTTGAGCGAGTCTTAGCAAACTGCGCAATTATCAAGGGGACGGAGGGTGCATTTGGGGCCAAAGAGTGGGCGGACTTGTATGCGTCCGGCTACAACTGCCAAGCAATCATGTCGAAGATTCGGACATCGGAAAGATTCGCTGCAGCCCAAACATTTGCTGGTTGGCCTGCGATTAGAAGCGAGTTATTGCACGGCATCACGCTTACTTGTTGACGAATAGCCGTGAAATTTATGTTCCGCATGTCTTGACGAATCGGCTCATAGAGAAAGCCGTCATTGAATGGGTTGGCGCAACCCGCATTGGCACGGTTAGCAACCACCCTCGCACAAATGTTCCTTGCTGCTCCCTGAAACGGCATGTTGTAGTACAGGTTCAAGACCTTGCTATCCACTATTGGGAAGAAGTCGGGAACCAATTGATGAAGAACCTTGTTTATTTTGGCAGTGCTTATTCCGTTCCTTCGGCCCTGAACGTGCATTGGATAAAAGTTGTACCAAATTGCGCAGAAGTCGTCGTAAATCCCCCCACAAACGGAAGGGTCGGCGTTCATGAATGTGTGCGCTGTCGTCAGGATATTCCAAGGGGTTGTGAGTTGTTGCGGTTGTAACCAACCTGTGAGTGGTGTTCCCGGACCTGTGTAGTTCCGCCCCATCTGCGCACGCAACTTGTTTGCGGAGTTGATGGTGGCTGTGGTGATGGTCAATGGTGTCGCAAGTCGACCCAAGTAGGCAGCGTGGTCGAAGTCTTGGATTCTGTTCTGCGTACCGTGGTTTCGACCCTCTAAATACGCAATAACTTCATCGGCCGCATCTTGCACGACTTGGCCTGCGATTCTGATTGGAATTGGAACACGGCCAGCAGGCATCACCATTGCATAAAGACTAGTTGAGGCAGAAAAGTAGCAATGGGATAAATCCAACCCTTATACGTCCCACAAAGGCGAGAAATCAACACTTTGCTTTGGGTTTTGATTTCTTTCAATTTAATCTGGTTATTTGAATTTAGGTGCTTTGAATGGCTTGGGTGCTTTGAAGGTTGCCGGCTTGGGTGCTTTGAAGGTGGCCGGCTTAGGTGCTTTGTGTGGCTTGGGTGCTTTGAAGGTGGCCGGCTTAGGTGCTTTGTGTGGCTTGGGTGCTTTGAAGGTGGCCGGCTTAGGTGCTTTGT
>CAIKZX010000022.1 GCA_903832015.1 uncultured Actinomycetes bacterium | reverse complement strand
TCCGCCCGGCTGGGCAGCAAATCTGCCTGATCCAGCGGCCAGAGCCAAAGCGCGCACCAGGCATCCATCGCCGCGACAATTGATATTTCCAAGGGCCGCGATGACGGAGTGTTGGTTGGCATGCCAGTGGTCGCCAATGGTGGACTAGTGGGGACGATAATCTCAACGACCCTGCATGGTTCAACCGTACGGCTCTTGACCGATCAACGGTCGCAATTTGGGACGACCTTTGCTAAGCAACCCTCGTCGGTAATCATCTCGGGGCAGGGCTTGAACAATGGCCTCGCCGCCGCGAATGTTCCCATTACTTCCAATATTCGCCCGGGCATGATGGTTTTCACCGACGGCTTACTCGGTGGGCTCTATCCCGCGGGGCTACCCGTAGCTCGCGTGTCTAAGGTTCGACTTACTCCAGGCGCGGCTACCTACGAGTTAAATTTCCGTCCCACCGCCGACCTTCGTCACATCTTTTACGTCGACGTGGTGCTGTGGGAGCCCTCCACGTGATTCGAGAACTGTTTCTCACCTTCCTTGCTTCACTCGTGGCGGTGGCCCTTCAACTCGTGGTGTTTTCAACGATTCATATCAGTGGCGTCGCAGTAATGATCATTTGGCTATGGCCACTGTGCGTTGGTCTCGCGGGTTCGACGACTGCGGCCCTATTTAGCGGCCTGGTCACAGGAATATTCTTTGATACTCACGCCGCCACACCCTTTGGACTTTCCGCGGTGGTGGCCGTCATAATCGCCTACCTCGCAGTTCGACTTGGCCGCGAGGGGGTTGGCGACCTCGATTCCGCGGCCTGGTGGGTGGCACCAGTTATTGCTGCGGCTGGTGGATTCTTTGCGCCTGCCGTGTTCGTACTCAGTGGCCTGTTTCTTCTTGACTTTGGGCTGTGGCGGGGAAGCGTCCTCGACGCGATGATCATAAATTCGATTGCTTTTTTTGTCTTGGCTCGCCCCCTAGTTCGAGTAGCGAGCTGGAGTAGTGGACTGATCAGGAGTCGCCGATGAGCAAGGGCTCGTGGCGGGAACGACCGACGGGGACTTGGGCCGCCAGGCTCTGGCGCCCGTGGGAAAATCTGAATCCTTTTAAGGGGCGCGGTCGGCAGATAAATGAATCTCGAGGAGTCGGCTTAAGGGACTTGGTCAACTTTCCTGACGAACAGAAGGTGCGACCCGAGCGACGCTGGTACGTAATTGGTGGATTCTTTGCTCTCTTATTGATCCTTGTCATCTACCGGCTGTTCATGCTGCAGATTGTAAATGTCAGTTCCTCAATTCAAACGGTAAACGCAAACTCCTATCAGGTCTCCGTTATCCCCGCTACCCGAGGGTTGATCGTGGACCGCAATGGGCACGTCATGGTTTCGAATAAAATCACCGTGGAGGTTCGACTTTCCAGAGCCGAGTCCTACTTGCACCCGTCCACCATTGGGGCCCTCGCCGCGCTTACCGGCACGCCGGTGAAGACCATCACCGCTGAATTAGCCAGTCTTCAGTACGGTCCGTTTCAGCCAATTCCACTTATTGCTAATGCGACGGGGGCTGAACTCGAATTCATCAAGCTGCACCCGGATGAATTTCCGGGAGTTTCGGTATTGAACGTAGCGGTCCGCACCTATCCCTTAGGGGGAGAGATGGGCGCACAGGTCCTCGGGTACGTTGGCCCGATTACTGGTGGCGAAATTTCTGCGCACCCGAATTCGGGATATCACCAAAATTCACTCTACGGAAAGACAGGCGTCGAAAACTTCTACGAGCATTTTTTGAAGGGCGAAGATGGAGTGCAGACTCTAAAAGTCAGTGCGACGGGCAAGATTCTTGGAACAGCCCACTCAAAACGAGGGCGGGTCGGTGATTCGCTAGTTCTCAACATTGATGCTGCGTTGCAGGCAAAGGTGGACGCCCTGCTCCTTGCCGGTATCAAGAGTGACCGCTTGACCTTTGACCCCACCACTCACATTCATCCGCCAGCCATTAACGGGGCGGCAGTAGTGCTAGACCCCAACACGGGGGCGGTGCTTGCGATGAGCTCCTACCCTTCATACAGTCTCCAGGATTTCGTCACCGGTTTGTCCAATGCTCAATTCAAAAGGCTGTTGCAGAACGGTTCATTTAACAATTACGCAATTCAGGGCACATACACCCCCGGCTCTACCTTCAAGATGATTACCGCAACGGCAGCGTTGCAAAATCACGTAATTTCTCCGAACGTCTTTATTAATGACTCGGGAACTTTCAAGGTACCTAACTGCTTGCAGGGTGGACACGGTTGCTACTTCCATGACAATAATTTGAAGGGGGCTGGCCTCGTGGACATGGCCTTAGCGCTCACGAAGTCTTCCGACTATTACTTTTATAATCTTGGTTACCTCTTTTGGGATCACGCCAACAAGTACGGAAAAACACCGATTCAAGATGTAGCGGCACAGTATGGAATCGGCAACGTCACTAATATCGATCTGCCAAACGAAGCGCCTAGTCGCGTGGACTCTCCGACCGTTCGCATTTCATTACACGCCCAAGCCCCACTCGCATTTCCTAATGTTGATTGGTACACGGGTGACAACGTCGAAATGGCCTTCGGCCAGGGCACGACTGCCATTTCCCCAATTGGCATGGCTACCGCCTACGCCACCTTGGCAAACGGGGGTACTCGCTACACCCCGGAGGTAGCCGCCGCGGTTATTGACCCCCACGGCAAGGTGGTGGTGCGGTACCTACCTCGAGCAGCCGCACACGTCAACCTCCCTCCCTCCGTGCGTGATCCAATTTTGAAGGGTCTCCTCGGTGTTATCAATAACTCTGCGGGTACGGCCTACGAGACATTCCACGCCATCGCAAATTTTGACCTCACGAAATTTCTGATCGCTGGGAAGTCGGGTACCGCTTCGAATTCACCGGGCCAGGAGCCGAACTCGTGGTTTGTTGGGTTCGGGCCTAATCCACACCCCAAATACGTGGTGTTGGCCGTGATCGGCCAGGGGGGATATGGCGCCGAGGGAGGGGCGCCGATCGTGGCGCAAATTTTCAACTATCTAGTGGCCCACCCAATAGAGCGAGTTGCCCTCCAGCGCCATCTGACCGTCACCACCACCGAAAAGCTCAAGGCCACCACCACTACCGCCAAAAAGGCCAGTTAGCCATAGCGAATGCCGGGCGAAGCGATAGAATGGAGAAGTTGGGTGCTCGACTCTGAGCACAAAAAGACGCTTTGAGTTCGCCCGCATGTGCGACTCTCCCGCAGTAAGGACCAAGATGTTTCCAAGTACCCAAAACGCCCTTAGCGCGGTACCGAGCGTCACCCCAGCACCGAACTTGTCACACAGCGTGACTTCCGCGATTGACATCCGTCATCGCCCATTGAACTCAAGGAGTATTTGTCGTGAGCGACGAAACCAATCCCCAGCCTTCCGCCCCTCGCATTGGCGATACGAGGCCCGCACCACCCAGTGAGTCTCGCCCTAGTCCCGCATCAAGCTTGAGTACGGGTGGAAACGGTCAGGGTGGCAACAATCGAAATCGCCGCCGCCGTGGGGGCAAGGGTCGCTCGGGTGCCAGCACTCAAGGGGGCTCAAACAACCCGCAGCGCCGCACTGACGCACCGGTAGAGGCCTCAGCACCCGACGCCGCTGAGCGTGGCGACCAAAGTGATTCGAACCGCGCCTCGCGCCGACGTCGTGGGGGAGAGCGCAAAGCTCGCGCTCAGGGTCGCTACTTGATGTGCGTCCACACCACCAAAGACGCGACGCACATTGCGACTCTCGAAGGTCGATCGATGGTTGAATACACCGTGGCCAAAGCGGCCGACGAGGTATCCCAGATTGACGGCAACATCTACGTGGGCCGAATTCAAAATGTGTTGCCCGGTATGGAGCTCGCTTTCGTCGATATCGGAATTCCAAAGAATGCCGTGCTCTACCGAGCGGACATCCAGCTCCAGGACGAGGATGCGGAAAGCTCCTCTCCCAAGTCCAACGCCAAGATTGAAGAACTCATCAAATCCGGACAGACCATCATCAGTCAGGTGACCAAAAACGCCATTGGGGCCAAGGGTGCTCGTTTGACCCAAGAGGTTTCACTGCCGGGTCGCTTCGCGGTGTTAGTGCCCAACTCGAGCACCATAGGAATCTCCAAGCGCCTCCCCGACGGTGAGCGGCGTCGCCTCCGTCGCATCATTGATGAGGTTAAGCCCGAAAAGCACGGCATCATCATTCGTACCGCGGCGGAGGGCGTTTCCGCCGAAGACTTAGCTCGAGACGTCGCCTCACTGGCCGAAAAGTGGGCGGCTATCGAAGTAGAAGTCGCTAAGTCGAACCAACCTCGTCTGATCTACCGCGATCTCGACTTGGCCGTTCGTGTTCTACGCGAAGAACTTAATGACGACTATCGCGGCGTAATCATTGACGACAAGGTGCTGTACGAAAAGGTGCGCGAGTACGTTTTGGCCGTCAACCCCGAGCTGGCCGACCGCATCGAGTACTACGACCGTGGCACGGAAGAGTTACCCCTCTTCGAGCGCTACTTTGTCCACGAACAGCTGCACCGAGCTCTCGATCGCAAGGTCTTTTTGCCATCGGGTGGATCGCTCATTATTGAACGTACCGAAGCACTGACCGTAGTTGACGTGAACACGGGGAAAAACGTTGGTACCAACAACCTCGAAGAGACCGTCTTTCGCAACAACCTGGAGGCGGCCGAGGAGGTCGCCCGCCAGCTTCGTTTGCGCGACATCGGCGGCATCATCGTGATCGACTTCATTGACATGGAGATAAAGGCCAACCGGGAAAGCGTGGCCGCGGCTCTGCGAAATGCCCTCAGCCGGGATAAGACTCGTACCCAGGTCTTTGACATTTCCGAGCTGGGACTGGTGGAGATGACCAGAAAGCGCGTAAATGAGGGCCTTTTGGAGTCCGTTTCGAGCGTCTGCGCGGTCTGCGATGGGCGTGGTTTCGTCGTCGCCACCGGACTCTAAGAAATTCTGATTTTGACCCCCTCGGTGTCGGCTATCATTTACGAACTATGTACGCCGTAATTCGAACAGGAACTTCCCAGCAACGCGTTGAAGAGGGCCAAGTGGTCCGTGTCGACCTGCGCCGCGAAGAGGTCGGCTCAACCATTACCTTTGAGCCAGTATTACTAGTAGATAAGACGGACGTCGTTGCCGGACCGGCCCTCAAGGGAGCCACCGTAACTGCCAAGCTTTTGGGTGAGGAGTTGGGCCCCAAGATCCGCGGTTTGACCTACAAGGCCAAGGCCATCCAGCGTCGCCGCTGGGGCCATCGTCAGCACTATTCGACCGTTGAAATCACCAAGATTTCAGCTAAGTAAGGAAGCTCTATGTCAAAGACTAAAGGTGGCGGTTCTACCAGGAACGGTCGCGATTCCAATGCCCAACGCCTCGGTGTCAAGGTATTTGACGGCACCGTCGTAAAAGTAGGTTCGATCATCGTTCGCCAGCGCGGAACCAAGTTCCACCCCGGCAAGAACGTTGAAAAGGGCCGCGATGACACGCTGTTCGCAGTCGCAGAGGGAACTGTAAAG
>CAIKZX010000021.1 GCA_903832015.1 uncultured Actinomycetes bacterium | reverse complement strand
GGAGTACAGCGATGTCTCGAGCGATACGAGCGAGGGCCTCGTGATCAATTGTGCCCTGGGGGGAAGTAACCGAGGAGGTCCCGACCTTTACGACAATGACCCTATTGGTCATTGGCCTCATCCTCGTCACCCAATTTGCCCGAACGAGCGAGCCGTTCACGCTGAGTGGCGCGGTGGTGACTACGGTCAAGCCCCGAGGCCATGTCGTCTCGCCACCATTCAAAGGAAAGCTCGCCTACGGTCACCAAGTCTCCGTCTAAGACGCCAGCGCGCATGAGCATGCGATCAACACCTAATGACTTCAGCCGTTTAGTGATTTCAGCGAGGGCCTCGTCATTGGTCAGATCGCTGAAACGCGCGGCGCGTTGAGCGGCTCGACCCTCAACGGCCCATTCGCGGTGACCCACCGAAACGACGTGAATCTCGTCAATGACTGGCTTGTGCACCACAATCTCGTGGGCGGACTCTTGAGCCTCTTCCTCGCGGGCATCCTTGACGAGCTTCACGAGTTGACCTACCAAGACATCGAGATTCTGACCGGTGACCGCTGAAATAACCAGTCCATCAAAGGCGGGGTCTTCAGCGAGGTCCCCCTTCGATCCCACCACCACACGAGGGCGCAGCAGGAGGGATGGCTGATAATCGCCGAGCTCTTTGAGTAGTACCTCGAGCTGGTCGGCCGCGGAGGCGGGGGCCAAGGGCGATAAGTCCAGCAAGACACAAAGCACCCGAGCTCGCTCGACGTGTCGAAGGAACTCGTGACCTAGCCCCTTGCCTTCAGCGGCACCCTCGATGAGTCCAGGGATGTCGGCCATAACGAATTCGCTCGCGGCGTCGCGGTTAGCGGCGCGTTCACCCACTCGAACCACACCGAGGTTTGGCTCCAAAGTAGTGAAGGGGTAGTCGGCGATCTTGGGCTTTGCCGCTGAGACCCGTGAAATCAAGGTCGACTTGCCAACGTTGGGAAAACCAATGAGCGCCACGTCCGCTTGCAGTTTCAACTCGAGATTGAACCACGCCTCTTCGCCGTGCTCGCCCTGTTCGGCGAAGGCTGGTGCACGGCGGTTGTTCGATAGGAACCGGTTGTTGCCCTGGCCCCCGAGACCACCTTCGGCGGCGCGCCACCGGTCGCCGTTACCGGTCATGTCAACGAGCAGTTCTCCCGAGGCCGAAAAAACCATCGTTCCCACGGGGACGCTCACTACGAGGTCCTTGCCGCTCGAGCCGTGTTGTCGCTTGGAGGTGCCGTGCTGACCGTCAGTGGCGCGGCGAAAGGGGTGGTCACGGAAACTTAGTAGGGATGACTGGTTGTGGTCAGCGACGAGCCATACGTCTCCCCCGCGGCCACCGTCACCTCCGTCGGGACCGCCCTTGGCCACGTGGGCCTCACGACGAAAGGAAACGCACCCGGCTCCCCCGTCACCAGCCCGGGCGTGCAATTGTGCCTGGTCGACAAAGGAGGACATGTCTACAGTTTAGGCACGCTTGAAATCATTGCTTTCTGGTCAATCCCCCTCTAGCTCCTCGCCAAAATCACCGCGGCATCGACCATGCACTAATTCAAGGGAAGAAAAAAGCCGCTCAGTTGCAGTGGTGCAAACTGAGCGGCTTTCAACTACAGCAATTACAAACTTAGAGTTCAGCCCCTTCAAGGAGGCCAGGGGCTTCTCGAATAACTTCAGGATTCTTGGTAGCAAGAACCACGGTGTAGATAACTCCCACGAGGATCAACCCAATGGTGATGAACGGAAGGTACTTGTATGGGGGTTGCTGACCGGGCTGCAGAGCACCGTAGACCGGAACGATCAGAATCAGAAAACCCACAATCGGAATGATGAGGCGCATAACCATGCGCTTGGCTCCCGCCTGGCGGTCATTCTTGTACCAGTGAACAATGAGTGAGAAGTTTGCGGCTAAGTACATCGTGATGATTCCGAGGATTCCCAAGGTCGTTAAAAAGCCAACCGCGAGGCCTGGGTTGGTAAACCAAGTGGACGCAACGCCAATCACAATGCTGGGAGCAACGAAAGCGATTGCCGCCCGAGAGGGAGTGTGGAACTTCTCTGAGACCTTGGCGAGCTTCCGGCTCCACAGGCCACTTCGCGCGCCACCAAAGATAACTCGGGCGACCTGGGTGTTCGCCGCCACGTAGGAAGAGGTCACGCTGGTCAGGAAAATCCAGACAATTAGAGGAGCAAAGAACGAAGCGTACTTCGCCGCCGCCGTATGGAAGGGGTTAGGGTCAGCGATGATTGCCGCAATGTGTGATGGTCCAAAGGCCGTAACGAGCGCCCACGATCCAAGTACGTAAATGGTGCCACTGGCCAATACGGTAAGGAGCAACGCACGCGGAACGTTCTTTCGTGGGTCTCGAGTTTCCTCGGCCAGTGGGGCCGCGGCCTCGAAACCACCAAATGACCAGATAGCCCAACCCAAGGCGAGCAGAGTGCTCTTCGAGCCCCCGGGCCACTTGAACGGTGCCGAAGTGATGCCCTGTGGGCCGCCATGGGCAAGAAAGACAATGCTCATGACAATCAAGAGGAGGGCTTCAAATACGTACAAGACGTAGGAGATGCGCACACCAAACTTCAGACCAACAATAACGGGGGCGGTAACCAGTACTCCATAGAGAATGGTGACAATTTGTGTGATTCCCCAAATGTGACTGCCGGCAAACACGTTGGCCACAATGTAACTTCCAACGAATATGTAAATACCACCGAAAGAAATGATGTAGCCAAGAATGGCGATCACCCCGACTGTGGTTGAGGTCTTGGCCCCAATGGTTTTAGCGATGTACGTTAGAAACGATCCGGAACTCGGATACACCGAGGCGAACTGCGCCAACGAACTCGCCGTGGCGGCGACCGCAACCATGGCGATGAGGAACATCAACGGAACCGCCGCCCCCGCCAGGGAGGCGATGAGTCCGGTTGAAAAGAAAAGGTTAAATGCCGGCGCCACCATTGCTAGCCCCGGAATAAGAACCCCCGCCAAGCCAATTTTCTCTTGGCCCAACCTAACTGTTTTTGATTCATTACTCATTGCTTGTCTCCTCCTTTGGAGTTTTTGATAAAACGAATGAAGTGCTGATTGAACGACTCTGGGTGTTCCCACATGCAGCCGTGACCACCGGGAGTAGTGACGAACTCCGACTTCGGTAGGAGCTGATGCAGCTTCCTCGAGAGCTCAACCGGAATCAGAATGTCTTCCTCCCCGGCGAGAACGAGAGTTGGCACCGACAGCCGAGAAATCCGAGCGGTGGTGTCGTGTTGACGAATTGAGTGCAACTGCGCCAAATACGCGGGCACCGATTGATTCATGTAGGCCATGGCTGTTTCAAATTCCGCGAGTTCATCACCGCGTGTTTCAAAGAACTCCTGCGTAAAAGCCCACAGAGTGACATCACGCATCACCATAGGAACCCCCTGCACTGCAGCGATATCTGCCCAGAGGGAGAACATGCGCGAGCAGAATGGCCCCGGGGCGGCGTAGGTACAAGCGAGTGTGAGGCTGCGCAGGTCGCTCTCGTAGGCCAGAGCATATTCCTGAGCAATCATTCCGCCCATCGATACGCCCATGAGGTGGAAGTTGGTAATGCCCAGGTGATCGACTAGGGCCTTGGCGTCTTGGGCGAAGAGTTCCGTGGTGTAGGGGCCAGCGGGCTTCGAACTTTCTCCGATGCCCCGGTTATCAAACCGCAAGACTCGAAAGCCAGCCTTTAAAAGCGATTCGACTTGATAGAACCAAGTCAAAAGATCATCGGCGAGCCCATTGATCAAGACCACCGTTTCGGGGCCGTCCCCTTCGAGAAGGTAGTTGATGTCCACATCATTTAAGCGTGCTACCGGCACTTGACCCCCCTAGTGTTCGCCTAAGGCGTGTGACCTCGCCTCGGATTAGTTCGATGATAGCGGAGTATTTAACTCTTCGGTGGCCACCATGGCCGTTTTGTCGCCACTGGACATTTCGACTCAGTGCTCGAAGTAATCAATCATGAATCGAGCCAACGTCGCCGCGCCTATTTCGATTGACCGTAATTCAACACACTCGTCAGAGCCGTGCATATTTTTTACTATTGGACCGTAGCAAAGAGCCGGCACACCCAACTGATTGACGTAATAACGGGCGTCCGTTGTACTCCCCATAATCTCAGACTCGGGTCGAAATCCGTGAACCGCTTCGTGTGCCGAGGCCACGCTGTGCACTAACGGGTGATCGCCGGCCAGCACGTAACCTTGCGCCTTAAATCCGTGCAGGTGTAACTCGAACTGCGGATTGCCCGCCGTAGTGAGAACGGCCCCAACGAGTTGGCGAACTCGCGCGAGAATTTCCTCATCACTGATCGAGTCAGGGTGACCAATCCGGACCTCTAACTCAGCGACGGCCGGAACACTCGAGGGCCACTCCCCTAGGTTAATTACCCCCACGTTGACATTAAAAGGATTCGCGATCTCGTCATAGGTAGTGGGAACGTTTTGATTGAGCTCGACCTCAAGTTCGCTGAATCCATCGATAAGTCGAGCTACCGCTTGGGCGGGTGAGGCGAGTCGGTCGGAACTTTCGGCGTGACCACCGCCAAAACGGATGACAATTTTTGTCCAGGTGATGGCAATTCCACCGAGCAAAATATTTAAGTTAGTGGGCTCGGGCAAGATAACCGCATCGGCGGTCACTCCCGCTCGAATGGCCGCGAGGGTTCCATTCCCCGTGTACTCCTCTTCAATCACCGATAGAAAAGATAAATTTCTTTGCCCAATCTCTGATCCGAGGCGCCGCAGGGCACGAAGAGCGAGCAGGGCCATGGCGAAGCCGCCCTTCATGTCCCCTGAACCGCGGCCAAAGAGCCACCCCTCACGAATGAATGGAGCAAAGGGATCGCTCGACCACGTCAACTCGTTGACCGGAACCACGTCGATGTGCCCATTTATCAGTAGGGTCCGTCCACTCGAATGTGGAGTCGTACCGAGAACATCGAATCGTCCCTCATAGGTCGCGAAGGGAACACCCGCCAGTGGATCCTGCGAGATTGAGTCGGGAACAGCGATTCTCTGTGTGGTGAACCCGAGATCTTCCAAGGCGGCCTGTACGAATTCTTGTGCCGGTCCCTCTTCGCCCCTGAGTGAGGCCCGAGACACCAGGCCCATCAGAAACTCAAACGCCTGGGGCGCTTCAGCGCTGATGGCGGTTAGTAATTCTTTATTAGTGATCAAATCATTCCCCCGGGTTCAGTTACAGCCGTTGAAAAACTGTATCGGGCCAGCCGACCCACTCGCGAAGCCGCCTTAACTCCCCGGCCGGTGGGCTGAGCTTCCCGCGGTCAAGGGGACCGAACTATTTGATGAGCCGGTCTACCGCCTCGTCAAACATCACTTGGTGCGCGTTCACGTGTGCCTCGGTCGTGGCGGGACAGATGAGGACCATGTTGTGAAAGGGGGTGATGAGCACTCCACGATTGATCCCAAAGAGGTGCAGATAGTTTTCCAGCTCCTCATCGGCGGCCCGCACTGACTCCCCACCATTTTTTGGTGCGGGGTTAGCAAAGCGGTACTCCGCCCGGGTCCCTAATTGGGACACCGACCAAGGCAACTGCGCTCGAGTAATGGTCGCGCGCATGCCCTCAGCGAAGGTGGTGGCGAGTTCTTCCATTCGCGGAAAGATGTCGTCGGTGAGTACCTCCCCGAGCACCGCTCGCATGGCCGCGGTTGATAGTGGGTTTCCCGACAGAGTTCCCCCTACTCCCCCGACATCGACAATGTCCGCTCCTGACTTGACCGCCTGCTGAACTCGTTCGGCGAGTTCAGCGCTCAATCCATAGGCGCCGCAGGGCACGCCTCCGCCCAGGGACTTACCAATCGTGATGGCGTCGGGACGCAGGTTGCGTCGCTTGGTCGATCCCCCTGGTCCTTCGGAAAAGGTGTGGGTCTCATCAATAATGAGCAGGGTGCCAAACTTGTCGCACAGGTCACGAACCCCTTCCAAAAAACCTGGTTCGGGAAGGACGATGCCAATATTGGTCATCGCCGGCTCGGTCAAAACGGCCGCCACGTCACCGTGGGCTAGTTCGCGCTCGAGGGCCGCTAGGTCGTTGAACTCACACACCCGGGTGGTGGTTGAGGGATCAACCGCGGGTGCGACGTTTCCTGGACGCGACAGGGCCCGACCGTGATCGCTGACCACGAATGTTTCGTCAACCGAGCCGTGGTAGCTATAACTAAAGACGAGAATTTTGGGGCGTTTCGTGACGAGGCGAACTAGACGTAGTAGCCAGCGGTTGGCGTCAGTCGCTGACAAGGTGAAAGACCATTGGGGCAGGCCAAAGCGGCGGGTCATTTCAGCACCCACCCACTGGGCATCCTCATTGGGCATCATGGTGGTCACCCCACCAGCCACACCCACCCGCTGGTGGAGAGCGCGAATCAGCGGTTCTGGGGAGTGCCCCGCGAAGGCCCCGGTATCGCCAAGGGCGAAGTCAATGAGTTCGTGACCATCAAGGTCGGTGATTGTTACCCCGTGCGCAGACGTAAAGCCCAGAGGAAATCCCCCCGCCCACTTATTCATCCAGGTCATAGGGACTCGAGCGAAGAGGTTATTGGCCCCCTCGTGCAGGGCCTTAGAGGCTGGGTGCTCTTGGTCGTAACGACGAGTCTCTTCGGCGAGCAGGGTGGCTAATTTGTGGCGGTTTACGCTGTTCATGCCTCTAATCGTAGGGTTTTTTTGGAAAATTTGGGGTTTCGTAAAATCAATCCTCATCAGGACTTTTGTAGATGCAGAAGAAGGACTCGGAGAAAAAGTCCGCGGAAATGCCAATATTTGGGGCTTTTGCCGATAAAGATGGAATAGTTCAAGGAATTACCTGAACTACACGAATTATCGAAAAGGAGTCGACCGATGAACAAGAGCGAATTGGTAGATGCAAT
>CAIKZX010000020.1 GCA_903832015.1 uncultured Actinomycetes bacterium | reverse complement strand
GTCGACTACTCAGTGCCCCGTTGTGGATTGATGTGTCTGTGGATATATGGGGTCCAAAGTAAAGAGGGTCCGAGTGGCGACCGACTTCACTCTGAGCGGTAAATACGTTTGTCAGCCAGCCCCGTTAGTGATATTCCACACCGACGGGTCGTAGCCAAATGGAACCAACGAAAATAGGTAGTCGGTGACGCCTGTTAGATAGATAACTGGCCGTGTCTTTGACCTGGCTTGGAACTACATTGACTTGCGGCTAACCCTGGGGTCACTGCGAAAGTATCGGCTTTTCCTCAGACATCAATTTTGCAAACTGCTCGAATGAAGAAGCGCTCCTTGCATATTTTTGGAAGTTATCTTGTGTGACGTAAATAGGAGTGAAAGTTCTCTCATTGATATCAGTCTCAAGAGAAATACCTGGTTCTAATGCCAGTGAATAAAGGAGGAATACGATACGCTCCCCGATAGATACCCTGCGAAGCAGGTTCTAGGTTGTTTTCCACTTCTAGTTACTCCTGATGTTCAGGCAGTTACTAGAGATTTACCAGTGCGGCTGGAGGGATTCGAACCCCCGACCCTCGGTTCCGTAGACCGATGCTCTCATCCGCTGAGCTACAGCCGCAGTGATGCAGAATTCTATTCTAGCAGACACCCTGTGCTGCTAAAAATGGCCATCCGCTGACCAATAAGGACTGTTACGGGTGCTGAGAAATCGCGTCAAGGATTGCTGCAACTCGAATTGAATCAGAGTGCGGAACAACCCAGCCACTGTCACCCTGGATGACTGCGCTTACATTTTCCACCATATTTACAAAAGCGTTAGCGGTGGCGAAATCTTCCATTTCATCATTCACCCGTAGGGAGCTGGCTTCATTCCAGGTGGTGAAAGACTCCCCTACTTCAGTGCTCATACGCCCTTGTGAACCCTTGACCACAAACTCCTGACGGCTCGGCAGAGCGAATGAGCTCACCGCGTGCGCGGTGGTGGTGTCATTGATTTGTACTTGGAGATCGGTAGTCAGGTCGATTCCGGTTGGACCAATTGTGCGTTCAAGCTTGGTGATAGCTACATTGGGGGCTCCATTTGTTAAAGCAACCCACGCATGTACCTGATAACACCCCACGTCAAGTAGTGCCCCACCACCCATCACTGGGCTTAGTCGATAGTTATCAATCATCTCTGAGGTAAAGGTGAACGCGGTCTCGATGTGCTCAATATCACCAATGGCCCCGCTGGCCGCCAACTCAACCATGCGGGCGAAGCGAGGGTGCCATCTACCCCAGACTGCTTCAACGAGTAATCGGTCAGTACGCGCTGCGCATTCAAACATGGCGGCTGTTTCAGCCTCATTTAAACCGAGAGGCTTTTCACAAAGTACATGTTTTCCCGCCTCGAGCGCCTTGGTGACCCATTCGATGTGTTGATGGTTCGCCAAACTTATGTACACGGCATCGACTCGATCATCAGTCAACAGATCGTCGTAGGTCGCATGAACTCGTTCAGGCTCAAGAGCTGCTGACCGTTCTGGATCACGGCTGGCTACGGCGTACAGGGTGGCGCCGCTAGCGCTGTGTACAGCGGGCGCGAGCCCCCGGTTCGCTACAAAGCCGGCCCCTAGAAAACCCCAATTAACGGCCACGACCTAGGCCCGGAGGAGGACGGGTGTTACTGGCATCGCATTATCCAGCGCCGACTGCTCGGCCGCTTGCATGATTGCGACGACATTGCGCGATTGCAGCGCATTGACCTCCATGCGAGTTCCGTTGTTTAGGAATTCAACAATGGAGCGGTGGAATTCGTGTGGTTCACGTGATTGTGGTGGTGCAATGCGTGAGGTACCGTCCTTGTGGTGAACGGTCAAGATTGCGGGTAGGTCGGCGACCTCTGGTTCGCCGGCGGGGTCCCACTCTCCGACAATCGCACCTTCAGTGCCTAAGACGTAAAACTTTGGCTTGCGGGCTGCGGCGAGGTCGGAGTAGACAAAAGTTGCTTGCTTGCCATTCGTAAAAGTCACCGTCACTTGAGCGTGATCGGCATTTGTTGCATGGGTCCAAACACGCTTGTGGTTCTGACCACTGACGTGCGCTACCTCATCGGGAAGAATATTTAGGATTTGATCGATAAAGTGGCTGCCCCAGTCAAAGATTGCGCCCCCCGACACCTCCGCATTGGAGTGCCAATAATCGCATGGTCGTGAGTACCCACCCACAAAGCTGTCGTACTGGTAGACCTCGCCAATTTCGCCCGAGCGAATAATCTCGCGCATAGTCACGAAGTCCTCATCAAATCTGCGGTTCTGGTACACCACCAGCATCAGATCTGACTTTGCGGCGAGCGAAATTAATTCATCGCACTGGGCTGCGGTGAGGGCCATGGGTTTTTCCAGGACAACGTGAATCCCTCGCAGGAGCGCCTCCTTGGCCCATTGAAAGTGGCTGTTGGGCGGAGTGGAGATGACCACGAGGTCCAAAAGACCCGATGCAAGCATTTCGCCGGCATCGCTAAAGGTGGAGGCTTGAGGGGCCAGTTCGAGCGCTGCTTGAATACGCTCGGGGCTCGTGTCGCACACCGCTACGAGTTCGAGACCTTCTGTGTTTTGTACGGCCTGGTTGTGCTCATGTCCGATTGCACCATATGCAAGAAGACCAACACGAATCGTGTGTTTTTCCATAAGCGACAATTCTAAAGGTCCCGACTGAATTAACGACGTAATTGCAATCTCTGCAGTCCCTACTGCCACTAGCGCACCAGCTGGTGTCTGGCATATATGAAGTACGAATTATCGAGGTCTTAGTTCTTCCAAATCTTGGTGGC
Source organism: uncultured Actinomycetes bacterium (assembly GCA_903832015.1). Taxonomy (GTDB): domain Bacteria; phylum Actinomycetota; class Acidimicrobiia; order Acidimicrobiales; family RAAP-2; genus RAAP-2. The sequence continues at coordinate 51,986 of CAIKZX010000020.1, read as the reverse complement.
CCCTAGAAAAGGGGCGCCGTTTCCGGCAATACGAAACTTTGCGCTTACACCCTCAAAATCTTGGGGGCTCAGTCTCTTGGCATTTCCGCCGACCAGCCATACAGACTCAGCCGAATAGGTTTGCGTTAAATCCTTCGCTGCGCGGTACAGGCTGCTTCGCCACGTTGCCGGGTCAGCTCTTCGAGCATCTTCACCAAGTCTCGAGTCATACGTTCCCTCTTCAAACGATTCATCACCGTAGTCCCTGATGGCTTGCACGACGCCGTCGGATGTCAAGGCCACTCCAAAACCTGTTCCCAACGCGAGCACCAACTCTTTGCCAACCCCCGCGACACAGCCCACCGCAGCGAGTTCGGCATCATTTAACACCACCACCTCGCGTTCGGACTTTTTTGTCAGCTCCTCTTGGAGGCGATAACCCCGCCACGTGAGTTCACAATTGGTGTCAATCAGAGTGTTGTCCCCTCGCGCCCGCGACAGATTGCCACCAACGAGCGTTACCCCATCACGACACTCGGTCGGAATTCCGACTACCACTCGGGTTGGTGTTTCTCGCCCTATCCGCTGCAACAAAATCTTTACTAGTTCGCTCGGCGCACAGGGCCGGGGGGTTTTGCGCTTGCGCACGGCGTGCAGCAACTGGCCCTCACTATTAACCACGCCACTCTTGATTGACGTGGCGCCAACATCGATAACGAGAATGTCGCCGGTACTTCCTTCAGTCACCCTCGAATGGTAGTGACCTATTCACAACATTGCCTGATCGGTATCGACAACCCCCTGGTCTTGGGCATCGGGTTGAATGGCCACGATTGAGCGATACTGGGCGTAGCGCACCAGGGCGGTGCCCTTAGGCAGTGTCGTTAAGACGGCTTGCTCTTGGGCGTTAAGCCCAATAACCGAGGCCATTTCATTCGCCTCTTCCTCCCCTTGTCGAAACAGCCAACTCGTTTCACACTCGCGCAGGAGGCCGGCGGCCCGTTCTCGTTGGGCGGAACCTCGATCCCCCGCCGAAGCGATGTCGGACCACCGGTGTAGCACGAGGACATGACTGATTCCTCGTGAGCGGGCGAGCTTCCACGATCCCTGCAGCCACCTAAGGGCGCCATGGTCTCGCAAGAGTGTCCATGATTCATCCAGAACTAAATACCCGGGAGTTGACCGTGAGACCAAGGTGTGTTGCGCTGCCGCCACTGCAGACATCGCTACAAGGGCAACATTGTCTCCCGCCCACTGTTGCGAGAGATCCAGAATTACCAGGTCCCCGCTAAGCGAAAGTGGTTCACCGGGTCCGTCAAAGAGACCGCGCAAATCCCCACGCACAAAACGATGCAGGAGCAGCGCCAATTCTCGGCTTGGTGACTCCTCGGTGTCACGTAGGCGTTGTTCAACACCGTCAAACAATTTTTGAAAAATGTGCTGCTCGCTTTTGTCAACACACTCACGCCAAAGTTGCGATATTTGAAAGCGCTGCAGTGCACTCAGTTCTCGGCCTTGAGTTGCGGCAAGCATTCTGCGAAGGAGAGCTTGATTTTCCTCATCATCACCAACAAAGGGATTGCACCAACCATCTCGTCCGAAGGTGATTGGTTTCACTCCACATTGTTCGGCCAAGGCCCCATACTCTCCTTTGGGGTCAATAACCACAGCCGTTCGTCCCTCGGCGAGACCACGCACCAGCAACATCTTGACCAAGGTGCTCTTACCGACACCAATCGATCCCGCCAGCACCATGTTGGGGTTAGTTACCAATCCTGCGGCGTAGGCGGCGAATGGGTCAAAAATGAATTCGCCACCCCGATGGCAAACTCCAAGTGACCTTCCGTGCAGCCCCGACCCCGCGTCGTGCAGGGTTACGTTGAGGCTCGAGATATCTTCACTAGTCGCCCAGTGCGTGTACACCGGCCTAACCACTATTCAACCGTGGCCCAAGAGCCTCTAGTAGTGGGCCTTGTTGACCATATTTAATAAGTAGGGGCAGCCCCGTGCGCCGCGCGTAATCAATGCACTGTTTGGCCCTCGAGAGGCATTGCTCCTTGGTTTCACCCGAGCAGAGCATGTAGACACCAATTCTCATCAAGGTCGCACCCGCTTCAACCTCCTTCTCTTGCTGGATCTTCCTTTGGATAGTGGTTAACGTGCGTGCAGAAGTTCGGAAACCAACTGCTTGCGTGATCGATGAATCAATAGTTAGTCGATGCGCCGCGCGGGCACTCTTCTTTAAGCCCTGCTGAGCTCCGACAACCTCAAAAACAGTTATTACTACGCCCGATGGTATCCAAGCGAGAAAGCGTTCAAAAAAATATTTACGCCGGTTAGCTAGCGTGAAATCATCAAAATTCAAAACTGAGTAATACCGGTTTCCAACCTTGAGGGTAGACCACCCTTCGCGACCCACGAGAGGCGTGTCGTCTGCCTCAATCTTTGTCCACCACATCGCTGGTGCGTACTCCCTGGAGGTGCTTAAGGTGGTCGATGTTCTTCCCGACTCGCGCTGAACTGAGACCGAGAATTGATTGCCATCTCCCTCGAGCGACAGACCAGTGGCCATCTGGGCTAGCGAAGAAAAGAGTACGTCATCGCGTCCCGCCAAGTCGAGCCGTCCGATTTGTCGAAGCTCAAACCGTTGCAGGTCACTACAATTCATCGAGAAAGCGCGTGATCGCGACCAGTATTTGGAAGCAACAACAAAGATCTCCCCTAGAGTTCCTCGGTTTCCAATCTTTGCCGCACTTAAAAAAGCGATTCCGGACAGAACCAAAATCTTTAGCCCGCCACCTAGAAAGAGGGCGTCAGTAACGCCCATTAGACCAATCGATAGTCCAGCTATTTGATGGCCCTTGATACCCATAAGTCGAAACTCAACGTCGTTGGTCCCGAGTGGCAGGCGCTTAATCATCCCAATGCCAACCAATAACTGGTCCCAGCCGGTCACGCAGGATTACCCGATGTCCCTTGCGGATGTGCCGATTGTCGAGAATCGGTGGCTCGTTTGGGATGGTCGGGTCATAAACCGGCATCTGCGTCTCGTAGGTTTCGTCCCATTCGGGGAGCCCAAAGTCCTCGGGGATAACCGGTGGGCCCTCCGCAAAATCGTTCAGCGGCTGAAGCAGCATGGCGGCTTTCCCGATGGGTGAATTCGGGAAGTTCGATGCCAGTGAGGTCGCGCGTTGTCGAAGGCCGACGAGTCCCAGCGCCGCAGAGTTTTCGAGGAATGGAATAATTCGCAGGAGCACGATTGGCGAAAAAATCGCCAAAACAATCGTCACAACTCCAACAATCGCCGACGTTGCGTTTCCGAGGGTAATTTCTCTGAATCCAACGAGCAGGGTAATAACGATAAAAAACTTGCTCACCACAATTGCGGTGAAGGTTTCAATTAGCTTCAGCCCGAGTCGACGAGTGGCCGGAATTACTGAGAGTGGGAAAATGATTGGCACTAAGGCGAGCAAAAGCGTGAGGACTGACATACGAACGACAAGTTCACACCACAGCAAAAATGCGGTCGTTATGAGAGCCCCCACCAACAAGAAGAGGCCAAAACCGGGCGTCGATGAGGGAAGAGAGGCGACACTTTTTTCTAACAGCGAAACATGGCTACTCACCGAGGAGACCGAACTGGCAGATAGTTGATTCACAATCCGGATAAGGAGTTCGCCGACTGGTCGGGCAACAAAAATTCCAGCGACCCAAAGCGGTGCCGCCCCCAGATAGAGTCGCCACAGCACCGAAGAATCGGCACTGCGAATTCCCTGCAGGGTGCCGATCAGCACACCAACTAGAAGTAGTAGCGGCGACAGGTGCAGTAATGAGGTGAATTCCCCGGATGCGGCCTTAGAGATTGTGGCAGCGTCGCTAGTCGCCGTCAATGCTTTTGCCACAATCGCCAAGAGCCAGTGCAAGCTGCCCGACATCCATCCGGTAATTGCATTGAACAGCCCGGCGAAGGTCGATTTTGCAATTGACCCCGCCGCGCACCCAATTGGATTAATAAAGCAGAGCAGCCCGCCCATTTACTTCACCTTCTGCCCCGTAGCGAAGAAGAAGTTGATGAGGTGTGGCGCAGCGCCAATCAAAATAGCCGCCACCAAGCTGGCGAAGACAGCCCGGCGACCCAAGACGGACTGGGAAGAATTCTGGGAATTTGCGCCCAGGGCCCACATTCCCGCTCCAAAAAGTAAGCCAATTAATGAACCCACGAGGGCCCAGGCGGCGATGCCATTAGCCAGCTGTTGCAATGCCGCACTGCCTGGTAGTGCCGTTGTGGAGGGTGAGAGATTCACTGATGCCAGTAACACAAAAACCTTCTTTCTAGTAGGGGTTTTCCAACGGTCGTGGGTGTCACAAAAATTGAAGAACTCTGCGAGAATGTCTATGTGTCTCTCGCCCTAATCCGAAACGTTGCTCAGCACTGGTCCCCCATAATTTTTTATGCCGCGGTTGTAGGTGTCCTGCTCTTTGGAATCATCATTGGGGTGCTGGTGAATCGCCGTCGCGGACACCGGTCTATCGCTCAACGAATCTCTTCCTTGGCATCCCTCTTGGGCGTGGAAACTCGAGATGATCACGGCAAGGTTGAAGAGGCCCTGGGCTACTTAGAGGCCGCTACCAGCGAGGCCTCCAGCACCGTATCTGAATCCTCGGCCGACTCGACTCGCCTACGTCGTTCACTCGACGCCCTACCCCTGGGTCTCATCCTTTGTGATGAGGGTGGCAATGTGGTCTTTCGAAACGCTCTGGCCGAGACATTGATGGCCTCTCGCTACGGTGACGCTATCGCGGCCCAAGCGGTGACCGATGTGCTGGCGGAAGGCTGGTCGATTGGTGTTGCTGATCGAATGATTGATATCTACGGCCCCCCTCGACGAACCCTCGCAATTCGAGCAACGGTCATCGATGATGGAAGAAAGCCTTTGGGCGTGATTGCGGTTATCGAAGATGTTTCTGAGCGACGTCGCCTCGAAGATATTCGCCGCGACTTCGTAGCGAACGTTTCGCACGAACTAAAAACTCCAATGGGCGCCCTTGGCTTACTCGCCGAGACCCTCCAATTTGAACGAGACCCCGTTGTGGCGCAGCGCCTCGCTGAGCGAATTCACAATGAATCATTCCGAGTAAACCGAATTATTGAGGACCTCCTCGATCTATCTCGCATCGAAGGCGAGGGGTCACCTACTCGAGAGCCCGTTCCAATCTCGCTCATCATCGCTGAATCCATCGAGCGAATTCGCACCGCCGCGGAGCAACACCACATCTCGCTCGACTTCGAAGAACCCGCTAACAATCTGGTGGTTTTTGGGGACCGCCGGCAACTTGTTTCAGCACTTCACGCACTGCTTGAGAACGCCGTTGTCTACTCGCCCCGTGACGGTCGAGTTCGAATCAGCACCTCCCGAGTGGAAGGTCATGTTGATACCGACGGGGAGCCTGTTGGGCCACTCGTGAAGGTCAGCATCTCTGACCAGGGCCAGGGGATCCCCGCCAAGGATCTAGAGCGAATCTTCGAGCGTTTCTATCGTGTCGATCCCGGTCGGGCCCGCGAAACTGGCGGAACCGGTCTAGGTCTGAGTATTGTTCGCCACGTGGCTGAAAATCATGGCGGCAGCGTCCTTGTGGATTCCCGTGAAGGTGAAGGCTCCACTTTCACCCTGGAATTGCCGATGAACCAATAATGACCAAGGAAAAAGACCGTACTAAAAAGGCTGCCGAAAAGGCCTCGAAGCTAATCCGCTTATTGATCGTTGAAGACGAAGAATCTTTCATTGACGCCCTGGAAGTTGGTCTTGGACGCGAGGGTTTTGACATAACGGTAGCTCGAGACGGGCAAGAGGCAATAGCGAAGTTCGAAGCCGGTACCTTTGAACTGGTTTTGCTCGACCTAATGTTGCCCAAGATGTCCGGTCTCGACGTCTGTCGAGTCATTCGTTCTACCTCCGATGTTCCCATCATTGTGGTGAGTGCGAAGGGTGAAGAGGTGGACATGGTCCTCATGCTCGAAATCGGTGCTGATGATTATGTACAAAAGCCTTATCGGTTACGCGAATTGGTAGCTCGTATTCGCGCAGTCCTACGACGTCGCGAACACTCCCCTCAGCTGGTCGAGAATGAGGAGTCGATTGAAATCGGCCTCGTAAAACTTGATATTGATGCCCGGCGTTGTTTTGTCAAGGGCGAGGAAATTCAACTTCGCCGCAAGGAGTTTGCTCTCTTGCAAGAGCTATTAGAAAACCCAGGGCGAGTGCTCACTCGAGAAACTTTGATTGATCGAATTTGGGGTAATGACTACGTGGGGGACACGAAAACTCTCGACGTTCACATTAAGCGGCTGCGAAATCTCATCGAAGAAGACCCCAAAGCACCGCTACACATCTCGACCGTGCGTGGGGTCGGGTATCGCTACGAACTGTCCCGTTAGGGACGAATAGTCAATTGCCCGCCCATGAAGGGTGCCAGGACCTCGGGTAGTTGGACCGAGCCATCGGCCTGGCGGTAGGTTTCTACGAGGGCCGCCCAGATGCGTGCCCAGGCCAGGGCTGAACCATTGACGGTATGGACGAAAGCGGTCGTTCCCTCTTCGGAACGGTAACGGACGTTGGCCCGACGGGCTTGGTAGTCGCGGAACCACGAGACCGAGGAAACCTCTAGCCAGCGATCAACACCGGGGCTAAATACTTCAAGGTCAATCGTTCGAGCCGAGGCCGAACCGAGATCACCGGTACAGAGCTCCACCAACCGATAGGTGAGTCCGAGTCCTTGGAGCAGCGCTTCGGCACGGCGAAGAATGTCCGCGTGGGCCTCTTCAGCCTGTTCGGGTAAGCAGTAGGCGAAGAGTTCCACCTTGTCAAATTCGTGGAGACGAAGCACGCCTCGGGTATCGCGACCCGCCGAGCCCGACTCGCGCCGAAAGCAAGAGGTCTGCGCGGTCATTCGAATGGGGAGGCTCTCGCGAGTCAATATCTCGCCCCGGTGCATTGAGGTCAGTGGTACCTCGGCGGTTGGAATCGCCCAGAGCCCATCTCGCTCCATGGCGTACATATCCTCTTCGGACTTAGGAAGGTGACCGGTGGACATCATTGTCTCGGTCAATGCAAAGTGCGGGGGCCGAATTTCTTCGTACGCATCCAGGTGGGCGTTCAGTGCGTAAAAACCTAATGAACGTATCAATCGCGCGCCCGCACCGCGGTAGAGCGCAAACATCGAGCCCGCCAACTTTGCGCCGGACTCTAAGTCGAGAATGCCAAGCTCTTCACCGACCTCCCAGTGGGGTTTCTTCTGGTGCTCCGCGAAGACTGGAAAGGGCGCTCCCTGGTCTTTACCTACCCACCACTGCGAGATCTCAACATTTTCAGTCTCGTCTTTACCCTCGGGGACCCGAGCGTCGGGCAGGTTGGGGACCATCAATAGTTTGGCCCGCAATTTTTCGTTAGCCTCGGCAGCCAGTTCGCTAGCGGCACTCTCCTGCTCACCGACCTCGCGGGAGCGTAGACGCAACGCCTCGGCCTCTTCTTTTTTGCCCGCTTTATTGGCATCGCCCACCTGACGGGAAAGTTCCTTCACCTGAGCGCGAAGTCCCTCCGCCTCTTGGAGAAGTCGACGGTGTTCGCTGTCGAGAGCAATGATTTCGTCCATTGTCGAACTCGATATACCGCGTCGGGCGAGCTGAGTTTTCACAAATTCAGGGTCTTGACGCAATTGAGCGATATCAATCATGGTCTCAAGCCTACCGAGTGTACTTTGGGGCCAAGGAACGCCCTAACTTGGATAGCGATGAGTAACGCAATTGACATCTCGAATCTGTCGGTCCGCTTCGGTTCCCTCGAAGCCGTTCGCGACCTCTCCTTCTCTCTCCAGTACGGCGAGATCTTGGCCCTGCTGGGCCCAAACGGAGCGGGCAAAACAACGATTGTTGACACGCTATTGGGTTTCCGCACTCCCACTTCGGGAAGCGTACGTGTTCATGGACTGGACCCCATCCGAGCACACCACGAGATGACTCTTCGAACGGGTGCGTTGCTGCAGCGAGGGGGAGTGTGGTTTCCCATGACCCCTCGACAGGTACTCGAGCTCACCTCCTCGTACTACGAGTTTCCCCGCCCGGTCAACGAACTCATTGAACTTCTCTCTCTCACCGAGGCTCAGCACACCACTTGGCGCCGCCTCAGTGGTGGCGAACAACAGCGAACACTCCTCGCTCTGGCCCTCATCGGGCGCCCCAAAGTGCTGGTCCTTGACGAACCAACCACTGCGGTCGACCCCGAAGGGCGTGCCGCCATCACCACGCTCTTGGAGGTTGAGCGGGCTCGGGGTGTTGCGATTCTTTTGACCACCCACGAACTTGATGTCGCGGAGAGGGTCGCCAACCGAATTGTCATAGTTCATCACGGGTCTGTTGTCGCCGACGGAACTTTGGCCGAGCTCAGTGGAGAACCTGAGATTGTTATCGAGGTCGCCTCCCCCTTGGCGGACTCTGAACTATCAGCCCATCTCGGTTGCCAAGTACGAAGTGACGGACCCCGTTCGCTGCGGATCCTCTCGGCCCCCACTACTGCGCTGCAGAACACGTTGTTGAACTACCTCGAGTCGAAGGGTAATTCATTGGTCTCTCTTCGAACGAGGGCCTCACTCGAACAGCGGTACTTGGAAATTATCGATATGGAGCGTTCCGGACAATGAAGGCACTAGTTGCTCAAACTCGCGCGGAGGTTCGCATGACCTTGCGCCGCGGCGAAACCCTCCTGCTCACCTTGATCATTCCCGCCTTACTCCTCGTCTTCTTGAGCAAGACTCACTTCACCACCAGCACCGGTGGTCCACGGATTGACTTCATCGCGCCCGGCATTATCGCCCTCTGCGTTCTATCCACCTCTCTCGTGGCCCTATCAATCGCCACTGGTTTTGAACGTTCCTACGGGGTGCTTCGTCGACTGTGGGTAACGCCCCTCGGTCAGCGCCGACTCCTCCTCTCCAAAATTGCGAGTGTTCTCGTCACCCAAGCCATTCAGGTGGTCCTCCTCGGTTCGCTGGCCGTGGCGCTCGGATGGCGTCCCCACGGTGGCCCCCGTGGCGCTCTCCTTATCACCGCTCTACTCGTCTGCGGTTCGGCGGGTTGTGCGGGGATCGGTTTATTTTTGGCTGGTCGCCTGCGCGCGGAAGTAAACCTAGCGGCGGCCAATGGCCTCTACTTGGTCCTGTTGTTGGGGTCGGGAATCGTGGTTCCCCTGACAACGATGCCTGGCTTCATTCGAAGCATCGCCATTTTTACTCCATCGGGAGCGATGGCCGAGGGGCTACACCGCATTCTCCAGACTGGAGTACTGCCCACTTGGCAGGACTGGTGCAGCATCCTCGTATGGGCGGTTCTAGCTCCCCTGCTTGCGGCACGAACCTTCCGCTTCGATTAAGCCCGTTCCAACTTGAGAAGCTCGGCGTTGAGCCGCGATGAGCTGATTGCGCCAAAGACCACACTCCTGACGACGCCGGACTTGGAAACAAATACCGTTTCCGGAATCTGTCCAAATTTGAAAATACCCGTTACGACTGAATCGTTGGGATCAAATCCGACCGGAAACATCACGTGGTTCTTCGCCACAAAGGCACGTCCACTAGCGAGTCCGCTCGCCGCACCCTCCTCGTCGACACCAAGAATTTGTACCGCCCCGTAGGAGTGTGTTTTTAGGTAGTTGGTGACCTTAGGCAGTTCACGCTGACAAGGGGTGCACCACGAAGCAAAAAACATTACGGCCCCGGCCCGGCCCGATTTCCATGGTGCGCTTACCATCCCACCATTGATACCCGTCACGGTAAAGCTCAGAACTTTCTTCCCCACCAGCGCTGAGGTGGGTGCTTGGTACTTGCCTAGCGTGACACTTTTTCCAGTTAAAACAGTCAAGGTCACAATGAGCGAAAGGGCGACGAGCCCACCGATGCCCAACGACAGCAACATCATGGGCGAGGGCCCCCGTCGAGATTTAGTGGTTGCGGACGAGGACATCGACTGCCATTGCGACAAAGAGTGCCGTGAGATAGGTAATGGAGAAGTGGAACAACTTCATGGCGTCCTTAACGTCCGCTTTGTCGTTGTGGGCGTCAACGTAGAGACGGTAGGCGTAAAAGGTGAAGAGAAACCCCAGGACGGTTGCTGAAATGGCGTAAATCCAACCCAGCCCAGCGAATGGGCCAATCAAGATTGTGAGCGACCACATGATGACTGAGTACACCATGATTTCGAGCGTCGTGCGCCGAAGCGAAGCGACGACGGGCAGCATCGGTACATTGGCCGCCGCGTAATCGTCGCGGTAGCGCACCGCGAGTGCCCAGAAGTGAGGTGGGGTCCAAATAAAAATCACTAAGAAGAGTAGGACGGGGGCTAGCGAGAGGTTATTGGTGATTGCGGCCCAGCCCACTAACACCGGTACGGCACCCGCGGCGCCACCAATGACGATATTTTGTTTCGATCGTCGCTTCAGCCAAATGGTGTACACGAGTATGTAGAAGAAGGTTCCCGAAAGTGCCAAAAGACCTGCGAGTTGGTTGTCCCAATGCTCGAGCACCGCATAGGCAAGTAGTTCGAGCGAAACGGCGAAGATGGTTGCGTGCACCGGGGAAATAAGTCCAGTCACGAGTGGGCGGCGTTCGGTGCGCTTCATCAGCGCGTCCATGTCTCGGTCGAAGACCATATTTAAGGCATTGGCCCCACCAGCAGCCAGGGTCCCACCAATTAGCGTCGCCACCATTGACGAGATGCTCGGAATTCCCTTGTACGCCACAATCATGGGCGGGACGGTCGTTACGAGAAGTAATTCGACCACGCGCAACTTCATAAGTGCGACGTAGCCCTTGAGCACGTCCAGCTTCGAAAAAGTCGGGGTTAGGGTCAAAGTCACGTTTTCCATACTACGAGACAGAAAAACTACCTAGGCTTAGGGGGTGACTACTAACCGCCGTCCCGTATCTGGACCCCTTTTTCGCTGGTTCGCGCTGGCTGATTTCGTCTCCATGATTGTCATCATTCTCACGGGAGCCGCCGTACGCCTCACCGGCTCTGGCCTAGGTTGCCCGGACTGGCCCACTTGTTTCCAACACCGCATTTCCGGCTCGTGGAGCTTGCACCCACTTATTGAATACGCCAACCGGATGGTCACGGGAACACTCATTGTGGTCACCGTCATTACCTTCATCGCCGCTTTACTACGTTCACCGAGACGAAAGGACTTGATACTTCTTTCGGGTGCCCTAATTGGCGGCGTCTTTCTCGATGCGTTGTTGGGGGCAATCGTGGTCTACACCAAATTAAATCCTTGGCTCGTATCTCTCCACATGATGCTTTCTCTTTTCATGGTGGTGGTCGGCGCTACGCTCTACCACCGTTCGAAGTACCTCTACGGGGAGGGCGCGCGCGCCGAAGTGCGCGATCCCTTCTTCAAAAAAATTGCTCGTTCTACTTGGGTGCTACTCGCCGCAGTCCTCTACACCGGGACCTTGGCCACCGGCAGTGGGCCTCACGCCGGTTCAGCCACTGGCCAACTGGTGGCCAAGCGCTTGTCGATTGGGTTTTCATCCGCGGCATGGATTCACTCACTCACTGCCATCTTGTTTATTGGCGTGGTCTTCGGGCTCCTTCTAGCAATTTGGAAAACTCCTGTTCCCGAGCCGGTGAAGTTCGGTGTTCGTCGCTTGATGGTGGTGGCCCTAATTCAAGCCGCTATTGGAGCGGTGCAATACCTGACTCACGTTCCCGCATTGTTGGTTGGCTTGCACGTGGCCGGAGCTACCTCGTTGGCCATTGGCGTTACGCAGTTCAATGTCCGCCAAACTGCCCGTGATCGAGAGCCGGGGACGCGTCGGCCAAAGACGCCGACCTCCCCCTAACACCACCACTTCGAGGTGGCGTGACGCATTCGCTTATTTTGCTTGTAGCTTCTGAGCTAGACGCAGCTTCAAGCCACCAATTCGATTAGCCCGAATCTTGATTGCGGCTTCGATTGTTTCGAGCGAGCCAATGATTGTGACCTTAGCCTTAGCGCGCGTGACCGCCGTGTACAACAACTCCCGACTAACGAATGTGCCTTTCGTAGGCGGAAGCGAGACAATGACTTCGTCGTAGTCGGAACCTTGCGACTTATGAATTGTCAAACTCCACCCGAGTTCAAAGTGTTCAATGTCACTCGGCCGCCTGACCCTGGGCCGCCCCGATGGTCCAAAAACCACCTGCTCGCCTGAAGTGTTACTCATGGCTAGTCCCAGGTCACCGTTACTGAGGGCCTCCGTGTCATTGAATCCCGCCCGGAGTTCATTCTTGGTGACCATTATCGGAGCACCCGTAGGAACTCGCTCATCGGGTGCGAGCCGGCCTTCAACTACGAGAGATGTTTGAATCTTCTTCGTCCACCAAGCAACTGATCCGTGACCCATTCGCGTGCCACAAAGTACGCTGAGTGTGCGCAAGGACTCGATGCCCGCTGTCGGGTCATCTGCTCGTGACGCAATCGTCAACTGACGCGCCCAATCAAGTACTCGCTCGCTCACGGAATCCGCCGACTCCACTCGAGATAGCTCACCGGAATATGTCCGCAACGCACTGTTCACCGCTGCAATGTCACCCGCATTAATTGCAATCGCCAAGGCATTAATCGACTCACCAAATCGGTGAGCGACTGTCAGTTCGGTCACGATAGCTCGCGCTGGGCCATCCACTGCTGCCAATTCAACGATGTCGCGCAAGATTGCCCCGACCCGTACCGAGATGAGTTGATTCGGGTCACCCACCAACAGCACGTGGGTGTGCGGTTGCACAGATCCCAAAAGTTGCTCCAGGAGCCCCAGATCCAGCATCGAAACTTCATCAACTATTAGTAGGTCGACATCGAGTTCCCGATTCGCCGTCGAACTGTTCTTGTGCATCCGAAGCAGTCGTTGCACCGATCCCGATCGTGCGTCAAAAGTGAGGCCATACGTGTCACTCATGGGGAGCTCAGAAAAAGCCGCTTCAATTTGTTCACCTAGTCGTACCGATGCTTTCGAGGTGGGTGCGCACCGAGCGACCTTCAAGACTTGGTTGCTAAGTAACGCTTCAGTCTGCAGAGCGGCCAGAAAGGCCGCCACCGTGAAGGTCTTGCCCGTACCGGGTCCGCCCGTAAGAACGGAGATACGGCGAGTAATCAAGTTACGTAGGGCTTGAGAGACCGCTTCGTTGGTCTGCAAATTTGGTGCTGCGGTCGCTAGTGATTTCATTAGCGCGTCATGGGTGAACCCTCGCTTTGAGAACACCTCGGAGATGGTGTCGATGGAGTTGATGAGTTCGAGAGCTACTTGGTCTTCGGCGTAGGCGAGTCGCCGTAGATACGCAAACTCGTACGAAGCGCCGTTCTTAGCAATGACGATAGGGCGCCCTGATGCGGGGAGATCGGTGGCGATATCAACGATCTCGCAGAGGGACTCGTGCCAAAGCCTTTTCCCTTGGAATGCCCCCACTACCTCAGCGGCCGATGGATGAAGTTGCACTAACTTTTCATCGTCGCCCCACAGGTCACGTCGCAATTGCTCGGTCAAATCTTCCTCGCGCAAGGGAAGCGCCACGTGCTCTAAACGAGTGGCCTTGGCGAGCAAGAGCAGGGAAGTAATCTCGACTTCGCTTGGTTGCCAGTCGCTCCCCTCCATTCGTGCTTGACGAATCAGTGACTCGGCAACGAGTAGGTCACCCGTTGTAAAGACCGATCGGAGTACCTCACTGGTTTGCCATTCGTAGTGCAACTCGTTCATGATCTACCTCGTCCGTCTAGAGCGTCGCTCACCGCAACAACCAGTGCCGGCGGAACCTGCCAAGTCATGAGTCCGTCTTGGGGGCTTGCGTTTACGAGCGCGCCACGAACGTAGTAGTACAGAACGCCACCAATTAGCTCTTCGGGCTTAGCCACCGAGGTCCGACTGCGAATGAAGCGAAAAAGAGCAACGGTATACAACAGCGCCTGCATCGGATATCCCGACTTGGCCATTTCCTGGTTCAGGGACTCGGGGTCGTATTTTTTGCTCACCGGTGCACCGTTGGTCTTGTAGTCAACCACGACCATTACCGGTTCGACTCTGGTTCCCACGTTCACCACTAAGTCCAAAGAGCCCGTTAAGTATCCCTGAGTTAAGCGAGTGGCGTAGTGAGGTGTGGTGAGCAGCGTAGTGAAGAAGTCGTAGAAGGGGCCCGACGGGTCTAATTCACAGGCCAACCTTGTAATTTCCAGCAGCCGATCGTCGTCGCGCCCTCCGGCGAGCGGCAGAGTGAAGCGCATCTCCGCACTTACGAGGTCGTTGGCGGTATTGGCATAATCGTCAAAGCATTTTCCCTTGAAGAAGGGTCCGAGTGGTCTGTACAAAAGCTGGTCTAGCAAGGCCGGCATCAAATCTGGCACATCCAAGAGGCCAAACTCACCAAACGCCTGATCCATAGTCTTGCGCTTTTCTTCAGCGCTGAGTTCCCTTCCTCCAATAACCAGTTCGAAGTATCGGTGTAGGGCTAGACCAAGTGAGGCGCCTCGGAGCGTGCCAAATACTGATCGACCTGGGTCTTCATCGGTGCCATCGTCTAGTTCGACATCCTCATCCTTGACCGTTGCCACTTCGACTACCGCAGCGTCCCATTCGGTATCTGAAACAACCAATGAACTAATACCTAAACCCGAGTAACTCCAACGCCGCTTTGCCTCGTTGACCGTACCGGCCGCTTCATATATCGGGAGTAGCCGAGTTTCTTTGGCGGTTGCCGTCTCATCGGGAAAACTTCGGAAATGGTCTTCATCAACGAGCCGCACAACTGGAAATTCAACCGGGACTCCAGGAAAGGCGTCCCGCCAACTCTCGAGGTAGGCCAGCTTCTCCTCAGCAGAAATTTCAGTAGCAATTTTTGCGACCAGCTCGGCGAAGGGCGCCGCGCCTTTTGGCTCGGCGTGAATCCACGCGACCACCGACTCTTTCCCTCGAGTTAGTGCCACATATATCAACCGTCGGTTTTCATCGATACGTCTGGATTCAGCAATTCGCTCTAGGTCCGAACCTTCAATTCCAACTATCGAGGCCACATCAATAACGCGTCCTTCACCGGTAGTGAAACTATTAATCGTCGTCTGAGGATCTGAAAGATGGAGGTCGGCGACAAGTACGTGCCTCCACTCCAACCCCTTTGATGAGTGCACGGTTGTCAAACGAACCGCATTGGCGTCACTCTCGATACGACGACGAGCACTCTCATCATCAGCGTTAGCCGCATCCTCGTGCATCTCCTCAAGCCAACGTCGAATTACTAACGGGCTAGATGCCTTGGGAAACTCCATGTCTATCAACTCACAAAGGTGTTCTAGGTCTGTGTAACTTCGCTCACCCTGCGACAGACCGAGGACCCTCCGCAAGGTTCGCCCGTTCAGTAGGCGACGATGGACGGCGGCAAACCCATCGGTCTCAACCAAGAGTGATAATTCTGAGATATCTGATGGCGCTAGCTCGAACCATATTGTCGGTAGGAGTTTGACTCTTCGTGGGTTGTTTGGCTCATCCAGCATCCACAACAAGGTGCGGAGTTGCCACGCGGCGTCACTCCCGAAGACACTGTCAACTCGAACATTTACACTGAGTACGTTGTGTCGTCGCAACTCTCGGCCGATTGCTTTGAGTTGTTCTTTTTGCGTGCACAAGATTGCAATATCCGCTGCCGCAACGCCCGAGCGCAGAAGCCTCACAACTTCATTGCGAACATCGCGAACGATGATGGGCCTAGCCCCCGTCACGTTACCTGCCACCCGACGAATTTCGAATCGACCGTCACCCCCCTTGGCCGCAAGCACCGGGCGATAAGTCAACGCTGACAGTTCCTCACCTGAGGTCGATTCGCTCGAGGGGACAACCGAAGCCAGAGGCCACTTGGCTTCGTTTGCGAAAAGAAACAGTCCGTTGTACGCCGCTACGACCGGTTTGTTTGAGCGATAGTTAGTTTCCAGAACCGCCAACTTCGAATTGGGGCTCTCGATTTGCTGAATCTCTTGCTGTTGCGCGCGGAACACTTCCACGTCACCCCCTCGGAAGCCGTAGATGGCCTGCTTGGGGTCTCCGACAAGCACCATTGAGGTGACCGGGCCATAGGACGGATCCCTGAAAAGGGTTTGAAAAATTTGCCATTGCAACTTATCGGTATCTTGAAACTCGTCAATCATGACCAATTTGAATTGGTCCCGTAGTGCAGTCGCAAAGGACTCCGCCCCTTCATGCAATTCCCCCGCGAGATCGGAAATCATTCCATCAAATGTGGAAACCCCCTCATCCTGGCGCAACTTATCAACACGCGCTCGGGCCCGGGTGAGCAAAGCCGTAAATCCTGAGTCATTGTCATTCTGTAGCGAGACGTACTCCCCAGCTGAGGCCATTCTGTCTACGGCCAAGCGCATTCGTTGATTGAGAGACTTCATTCGGCTTTCGAGTTTTGCTTTTTTTCCACTCGAGCGCAGTGCCTGCTGTACCGTCATAGTCTCGGTATTAGCTCGCCAAATGAGTTCCTCATTAACTGCTCGTTCAACCAGTGATTGTGCGTTGGTTTGCTTCTTCGCATCTACCTTGGTGATTGTTCCAATGAAGGAATGAATCGTGCGAGCAGAGACTTCGTCCAAGTCACTCAAAATTGAGCGCATTCGCCCAAGTGCCACCTCGGTTCCCAACTTGGCCGCGACTAGACGAGCGGCCTCTCTGGGGACTTCGTTCGAGTCAAGTTCGTCAGAGCCGGTAGCAGTCTCCTCAAGTGCTTCAATCCACTTCTGTACTCGACTCCGAAGTTTCGTTTTGAGTTCCCGAGCCGCATCTTTTGAGAAGGTGACCATCAACAAGCTCTCAGGGCGCTGGTTGTTTTCTAACATCCACCTCGCTGCGAGGTCGGTAATTGTGTAGGTTTTGCCAGTTCCCGCGCTCGCCGAGATCATTAACAATGAAGGGAGCCGATCGGTCGATTCCTTGAGATCAAAATAAAGGGTCATGGGCGTGTGCCTTCGGCCTGGGCCGCTTCGAGTCCGGCTCGCACTCGTGGCGAAAGCTCGGAATCGCCGGTCTTGATTTCCTCAAACTTGAAAGCAGCCTGCCACCTAATCAGATCGGAAGAGTAGGGTAACTCGCCCTTGGGCTGGCCCTCATTTGACAGCAGTGCCTTTAGTTCTTCGTAGCCGTAAGGGTACAGAACCAAATTCTCTGAGTACGACCCTTCGCCGGTTGCATTGCGGTCTGACTCCCAAGCCCCCACGCCGCTCCCCCCGCTGGCCACCGCAAAAGTCGTCTTTGGGAAGAGTGGAACGGGGCCATTCCACACCTTCGAATAGACGCCGAGAATCTCAGCTAACAGCTCACTAGCTTCGCTAGTCGTGAGGTTGCACTCAATCGGGACGATGCCGACGCCTCGTGGACTTCCGTATCTGTTTATCGATGGCTCCTCTAAGTACAAGAGCTCCGCACTGGTCTCTTCGACGCCCGCAACCTTTAGCAAAAGCAGGCCAATCATGATTCGAAGATGCGCTCTGGTTATTGGCCCCTCTTTGTCTATCCAGTAGCGATCTTTTTTGCTCACTACTTCAACCAGTCGCCGACCTCCACTATGTAGCTCTCGGTACATCGTGAATTCCGCCTCTTCCCGGTCTCCGAGTTCGCCACCGGCGTCAATGGTCCATTCCCCAACCGTGAAGGTTCGCGGAAACAGAGGATCAACCTCTTCGAATCTTTCAAATTCCGCTTCAAGAGTGAAGGCCTCGTACGCAATTGTGTCTCGGTCTATTGCCGTCTGCCAAATAACTGGCGGAATAGCGCCGGTCTTAGCGGTATCAATTCTCAAGCCTTCCAGCAGTGAAGCGTAATAATCATCAAAGGCTGCAGCGAGTTCGGCGTTGCGCTTCACCAGCGATTTCTTAATAATCTCTTCGCCAGTTACTAGGTGCACCATTGAATCGATTTCTGGATGTGTTCGTACGTAGTCTCTAACCTGGCGCACCAACTCCTTGTGAATTTCTGGGGAGGTCCACCGGTCCCACCCGAAGCTAACCCCACCACTTGATTCGGGCCACCAAGAGGGTCGTTGAACACCCATCACTGATTCGAGAAAGAACCTTTGTGGACTCTTGTAGAAACCCAGTAATTCTTGAACCGTAACGACTTTGCGTTCGGCGCGTTGGGGATCTAGAAACTCGGCAAAGTTCAAGGTCGCAGTTGGCAGGTCATTTTCCAGTCCCGCTAAGTCGCGAACCCGAGGGTCGTGGGTTTTACCCGTTTGGTCCTTCGGAGACAGGAAGAATTCGTGTCGACTCGTGGTGATTGTTTTAAAAGTCCCCCCGGTCAGCACCACAAGTCCTTCGATTAATTCTTCGAGCGGGATTGCGGGCTCTATTGGTTCACCGCTTTCGTCACTGTTGGCGTTATAGGTTATGACCAGGCGCTCTTGGGCACTCATAACACCTTGCACTAAAGCTTGCAGCATGGACTGACGGGGACTTGGTTCACCAATTCTGCGCTCACCGGTCAGGCCTTCTTGCGCAGTCGCCCCGGGTAAATTCGCCTCATCAAATCCGATTAGTGCAACTACTTTGAACGGAACATTTGGTAGGGCGCTCAGCCCACTCACCACTACTCCACCACGTCCAAACACATTCGGTGAGGTAGCTGAGCCGCCGTCGCCTCGCCAGAGTTCTTGAAACTCTAGGAATGAAATATCGATTGATTCGGGTAGCTCGCCTACCCAACCCCGAAACTTTAAGAGTTGGCGTTCGAAGCTCCGGTCGGTGTCGGTAGCGGGAATAAGTTCGCTGACCCAGCCTTCGAGGCGATCGAGCCACGATGAAAGATTCAATCTTGTGGCGCTAGTGCGAAGACTCGACTCGCCTTCTAGAACATGGAGCAGGGGCAGTAAACGTGAAAGAAGGTACGCATCATCAATCGTGCCGATGGCCCGTACCGTGGTGATGGCCTCGGCGGGCATGGTGTAAGTCGTCACCACCCCGTCGATAAACCGCTCCCACGTGCCCACGTTGATCGGAACCCCACTCGTACTCACGCGGGGCATGAGTTCAAAGTCTGCGCGCTGTTCGTTTGAGGTTCCCGCCATGACCTTGTTTTCGCTCGCGAGCGCCCACAGTCGGTCCTGTTCTTCGGGCTCAAGATCTAAGGCCTCGCTAACCGCTGGTATAGCCACGAAAGAGCTGACCTGCTCGACCGTGACACGCGTACCGATCATTCGAAGAAGCTCGAGCGACGCGTCCAGCCGAGTGACCCAGTGTCCCGATGGACGCTCGGCGTAATCAATCGGGAGACGCGGTACTCCAACGGTGTTTCGTTCGTAGAGCCAATGACGTTCAAGTAGAGGTCCAAAACTGGGGAGGTCAGGCGTAACCACCAGAATTTCGTGGGGCTCTATCTCTAACTTTGGATCATTCAAGATCGCCAGTAGTTCTGTTCGAAGGGTTTCAACTTGCCGACTATTTCCGTACGACCCAATCACCTTGACCGAATCATCGGCCTCCGCCACCGGTGCGTACTGGCCGCTACGAAAACTCTCTTGCAAATTAGCCAGCGTCGAGGTAGCGTCACTTTTTACACTGGAGGTAGTCACGACTACCCCGTGTGCTTGCGCGAGCTCCAAATACAGTGACTTGGCTTCACCGACTTCACTATTCCAGCGAGCCGGTAAGAACTTTGGCTCTCTGACAACTTCGTGCAAGGTCGTCACCGGTTCAAAAATATACACTTCGCACTGGTTTGACAGCGCAGCGAGCATCTCACCAAACTGGCGTCCACCTGGCATGTTGGTTAGCCCAATCAGCGCAATTACGGACGGCAGCGATCCACTTTTCCCAGCTCTAAGAGTTTCTAAAACCAACCGCCGTTGCTCGTGTGGACGTAGGCCGTACGAAGAGAGCTGCTCATAGGCGCCCTTGACTTCGGCAAATTCTTCTCTTCCCGAGCCCACGAGTGTCTCGGGGCGCCAGCGATTTAAGTTGTCGACGATTTCGCCAAGCCTTCGCGCATGAGCAAAATCGAGACTCGAGTTTTGGCCGAAAATCCGCAGAGCGAGAAGCTCCTTTGACCAATTCAAATGGGGTTTGCCCAGCTCCTTAAGAACAAGGTGTTCAACCTCACTAACAAGTTGTTCGGGGAAAAAATAGGAGAGATTCGCCGTGATGCCATCGCGGGTGCCTTCACCTGTTCCTAGATTCTCCGAGAGATGTCCATCGAGCCATTGCCGAATGCCCGCGGAGGGAACGACTAGCCACGGCTTCTCGAGTAGCCCTAAACCGGCATTGGCTAGTGTGCTGGCCAAGCGCTCTACAGCTTCGGTTAAGTCCTCAGACTGATGTAGATGTAGGCCGGCCATATACGACGACCTTAGACAATCGGTGTGAGGCTACGCGGCCGCTTCATCCTTGGTGGTCTTCCTGCGTGCTTGCCACTCATGAAATCCGACAATCGCCGCCGCCAACACAACTCCCGTCAATAGGTCGAGCAGCGCACTGTGAACCAGGGAACTTCCAAATTGCCCGGACAATCTCTTTGCCACCGACGTTGCGAGCTCGTTATTAGAGGTGCCGTTCTTTGCGATTGCGCCCACTGCCTTAGACAAAACGAGGAGCACCAGGGCTGCCAGGCCGAAGCTGACGCCGACGGCCAACAGCCGAGTCAGTCGCGTGCGGAACAGAACTAGCGCCGCGATCAGAGTGCAGACTAAACCAAGCAGCCACAAAAGAACCGAACCGCTCCCCAGTCGTCCTAGACCCGAGAAGTTATAGCTTCCCTTCTTAATGGTGAGAACTAATTTCTGGCCGAGGCCAATTTGGACCGGGATGCCCGGAGCAGCCGTGTGAAGGGCTGCGGTGACCTGTGCGGCAATCGGGGTGAAGTCGAGAGTTGCCTTGGTGCTGCTTACCGCTGCCGTGTAGGCCACACCAACCTCTTTCGCCACCAACTGTTGCACCATTGGGTTATTGAACAATGTGACTACCGCCCCAATCACCACCTGGTGGTAGGCGGCAATTTGCTGTGCGACAGCGGGTGAGCTGGAATCTTGCAGGGTTGTTTCGATCTTGTTGGCGGCCTGGAGTTGAACCGCTGGGTCCTTCATCAATGAGATTGCGGTGCTACTTGCATTACTTGCGTTACCGACAAAGCCCCAACCGGCACGCAGGGGTCCCGAAATGACTAGGAAGAGCACCGCCAGAACAAGTAGTACCGTTGCGGTGGAGCGACGAAATATTGATTTTACAGTGGAGTTAGCTTCTGACATAGGGTCTACTCTTACACACCGCGCTCAATTACAGCGACATACGCGCTGTAGATGGACTGAAGCGGGTCTGCTCGGTGACACCACCAATATTTGGAATGAACAATCGATTTGCCGTGGACGGCAAATTATCCGTTCAATGATTTCATCGACGCCTCGGCGTAACGAAGTCCCGCTACCGCATTGCGAGGGAAGGCCACTTCAATCTCCACGAGGTCCGATTCGCTGAGGTGAATCTCGCTCGCCGCGATGTTCTCCGTGAGCCACTTACGTCGCTTGGTGCCCGGAATCGGAACAACATCACTGCCCCGAGTCAGTACCCACGCCAGGGCTAGTTGTGCCACGGTCACGTTCTTCGACTCCGCAATTTCTCGTAATTTCTCTACCAGGGCGAGATTGGTGGCCCCGGCCTCGCCGGCGAATCGGGGGTGAGCCTTCCGGTAGTCGGAGGCGGTCAGTGCATCGTTACCCGCCTGTTCACCGGTAATTACCTGACGCATGGCCTCTGCTTCATCGGTCAAGAAGCCCCGCCCTAACGGGCTGTAGGCAACAAACCCGATGCCTAGTCGTCGGCAGGTTTCGAGAACTCCATCTTCAGGGTCACGGGTCCATAAGGAGTATTCACTTTGCACGGCCGTCATCGGGTGCACCGCGTGTGCGCGCTCGATAGTCGCTGGTGAAGCCTCTGAGATTCCGAGGTGTCGAACCTTGCCCGACTCCACGAGGGATTTCATTGCCCCCCAGGTTTCTTCAATCGGGACGGTACGGTCTACGCGGTGCTGATAGTAGAGATCGATGTAGTCAACCCCCAACCGCTTCAGAGATGCGTCACAGGCCGCAATTACGTACTCGGGCTCTCCGTTGATCCGAATCATCGTGCCGTCTTCCGCACGTTGGTTTCCAAACTTGGTAGCGAGGACTACCTCATCTCGACGCCCCTCGATCGCTCTACCCACTAAAACTTCGTTTGTAAATGGACCGTACATGTCCGCGGTGTCGAGGAAGTTCACACCCTGGTCGAGTGCTTCATGAATGGTTGCGAGTGATTCGGTGTCGTTCGCCTCGCCGTAGAAATCGCTCATGCCCATGCAGCCGAGCCCTTGCTCGGATACTTCCAGACCCTGGCCCAGTGTGCGTCGCTGCATAAACAATCTCCTGATTCGCTCGTGAGGTTCAGAGTATCGGTCGACCTCACCGAAACGGGCTACGCCCGAGGTAGGTGAGCGGTTCTCACACAGAACCCCTTGGTGGAGACGATGGGGATCGAACCCACGACCTCAGGCTTGCAAAGCCCGCGCTCTACCAACTGAGCTACATCCCCGAAAGGATAAGTAGCCTACCAATTTTTCCTAGGTAGCGCTTTTCGCGCGGCGGATCTTGGGGCCAACCTTGGTAATGACGAGGAAAGCGATGATTGCGTCGAGGACACAAATGGCCCCCGGGAACGATGCGCCCGCGGTAGTGAATTCTTGCAGGGTCAACAAGGTAATTCCGGTGTAGAGCGAGCCCATGACAAAGGTTTGTGATTGCTCTGATTCTGGATCCAACCACGCCTTGCGCACGGTGGGCAGGGCGGCGAGTTGGTCGGCGACCACAAAACTCAATAGCCCTATTAACGGTTGGTTGCTCGCTAACCAGTAAATCAGACCTAGTACCGAAAGCCCACCGCAGACGTAATCAAACTTGGTGACCTCCCACGTGCCGTTCTTTGCGATAAAGGTGGTGAGGAGCACGATGGCGGGCATCAATCCCAGCATCAACGTGGTGAGCGCCGCTACGCCCACGTGTTGTTGGGTCTCGGAGACGAACGCCAACAAGCCCTCGACGGTCCACAGCCCCCAGGTCACCCGATGGGGGCGAACCGTTGAGCCCTTAGCCAGAATCGCCCGAATGTAACTGATCGTCCCGTACGCCGAGAGGGCCATGGCGAAGAAGATAAATCGCTGGTCAAGCATCCGCAAAGTATTACAGAGAATTACCGCTCCGCCGGTAACAAAAAGCCCTCTCGGCGAGGTGGTGTAGATTAGAACCCCTGTAGGGGCTATAGCTCAGTCGGTTAGAGCGCGTCACTGATAATGACGAGGTCGTAAGTTCGATTCTTACTAGCCCCACCAAAGTCCCGCTATTGCGGGTGGTGGCGCCGGATCGCTCGGGCCTGCTCTCGCTCGAGGCGCAAGAGTTTTCGTTCCACATCTGCCCAGTGCAGTGGGGACTCGTCGACCGAAACCCCCGCATCCTCAGCCCGGAAAAATATGGTGAAGGCAATGGCCCCCATTGGTATGTAGCAACCAAGTTTGGCTACAAAGCCCGCGAGTTGTTGATCAAACAGGGGGGACATGTGCAACAGGGCGAACTGATTATGGAGACTGGGGTAGAGCGGATGGGTCGCGAATATCCAGACGAAGGAAAGGCTCGTAACGACCAAGGCCGAACCGAAGATGTAACCTGCTCGGCCCGCGGGTGAGAGCCTGACGGCACCAGGCATAATTGCTAAAGCGGGGACCCACAACAGCAGCCCCGTCACCAGGACAATGAACAGAATAAAGTCACGAGCCAAGGCTGAGCTCGCCCCCCAGTCCACAATTGGGGTGGACAGGGTCAGCGTGCCGAGCACGGTGACGAGAACAACCGCAACACCGGGATGAGAGAGCCGGCGAACAATCGCGTCAACGGGTGCGGGGAGCGTGAGTCGCGACAGGATGTCGGTCGGCACACTTTGGAGAAGTAGTGGGGCCACCGCGAGCATGATCACCAATCGCTGCACCGTGGCGACCGTGAGTGATACACGTGCGGCCAAGTCGCCCATTGGCCAAATGGTCACCACGAGGAATATGGCGAGTGACCAGAACAGGAAGTGTCGCCGACGCGCATCGGTGACCACCGTGTGATGGAGCCACAGCACGAGAGCCGTCACGAATACCTCAGCGAGATGCCAGTGAAAGGGCAGCAGAGTCAGCACGGGGCCATCGACCAACTGTGCAGGGCCGAGGCAGTCGCAAAATCAGCAGAATTACCGAACAACATCCATCTATTCTGCCGTGTCGACAGTGCCTTCGGTACAACCTCGGTGGTGGCGGATGGTATTCCAGACCGCTGACACCGAGCGGGCGAGTTCAATTCTTCCCATCCGCCCTAGCGAGCCTCCGCAATTGCAAGAATTTCGCAACTGGCGCATGGGGCGCACGTTGGCTCGGTACGCTGGTTTCATGCCCGCAATTACCGTTGAAAACCCACTTGAGCTTCCCAAGATCGGCTCCCCCGTCGAAGGGGACCGGCCTCGTCGGGTCAAGAAAATTACCACCGCCCCTCGTGGACTCGAAGGTGAGGGCTTTCCTGTTCGTCGGGCCTTCGCGGGAATTGATATTGCCGACCTCGACCCGTTCATCCACATGGATCAAATGGGCGAGATCAACTACGGCCCTGGTGAACCCAAGGGCACGCCCTGGCACCCACACCGTGGATTCGAAACAGTCACCTACATGATGGAAGGCACCTTCTTGCACCAAGACTCCATCGGTGGCGGTGGCGTTATTGAAAATGGCGCGACTCAATGGATGACCGCTGGAGCAGGAATCTTGCACATCGAGCGTCCACCGGACGCAATGATTGACAGTGGTGGACTCTTCCACGGCGTTCAACTGTGGGTCAATCTTCCTTCGAAACTGAAGATGACCACTCCTCGCTACCAAGATATTTCCGCAGATGGAATCTCTCTTGTGACCAACGACAATGGTGACGCCATCGTTCGCGTCATTGCGGGCGACCTCGGTGAGTTCGCTGGCCCGGGTGTGACCCACACCCCAATTTCAATTGTTCACCTGACCTTGTTCCCTGGCGGCGAAATTGCCCTGCCCTGGAACCCTCAGTACAACGCCCTGACCTACATCTTGGACGGACAAGGTACCGTCGGCGTCGACCGGACTCCTATTGCGTCGGGCCAAATGGCCGTACACGTTGATGGTGACTACCTCGTACTCAGCGCCGACGAACAGCAGCACTCGAGCACCGGGGCCCTCGAGGTCTACATCATGGGTGGCGAGCGCATTGGTGAACCAGTTGCCGCTTACGGTCCCTTCGTTATGAACACCCAGGCCGAACTCCAACAGGCGTTCGAGGACTACCAAGCTGGACGGCTCGGGCAGATCCCCGCTAACCACATCTAAGCCTGACGGATTTATTTGACCGGAGGTTGCAGTGTGGGAAGCGCCGCGGCTGCCTGGTCGCAGCGCGCTAACGCGTCGGCTACACCCAAACTAGATAGCCAATTCGCAATCATGCGGTGACCGCCCTCGGTCAAGATTGATTCGGGGTGGAACTGGACACACTCAAAGGGCAGTGTGGTGTGGCGCAGCGCCATGATCAATCCATCACCCGTGGCCGACACTTCGTATCCCGTAGGCACGTGGTCGACGACGAGAGAGTGATACCGCCCAACCCGCAGTGGGCTGGGTAGACCCGTGAAAATTCCTCGTCCATCGTGTTCAATCTCAGTAGCGCGACCGTGGACAAGCGAGGGGGCGGAGACAACCTCTGAACCCGAGGCGAGACCCATGGCCTGGTGACCGAGACACACCCCAAGGAGGGGAATCGTCAATGCCTCGCAGCGTTCGATTACCTGGCCGAGGACTGCGACGTCGCGAGGATGTCCCGGTCCCGGTGAAATCAACACTCCCGCATAATTCTCCGGAGTTACCGAATCAAGGTCGACTTCGTTGGAACGAAGGACTACGACCTCTGCGCCTAATTCGCCCACGTACTGAACCAGGTTGTAGACAAAGGAATCGAAGTTGTCAATAACCAAGACCGTCGTGCTCACGTGAAAATCCTAGCGGTCGAGCCACTACGCTCTCTAGTCATGTGGACGCCCTCGCTTGACGAAGAATCGTTTGCGCAACGAGTTCGCAGTGGTGAGAACTTCATCGCGCTCAGCACTACCCTGCAGCTAGACCGGGCCACCCCAATCACCATTTACGATCGCCTCCGAAGTGAATCAGCCTTCGTTCTGCTCGAGAGCGCCGCCATCGCCGAAGAAACCGGTCGTTATTCCTTTATCGGCCTCGACCGTCTCTGGCGAGTTCGCTCGTTGCGCACTGGTGAAACAACGGTTCAAACCGCCGAGTCCGAAACGGTTGATACCACCACCCCGCCACTCGACATCATTCGAGAGCTCCTAGCGCGCTACACCGTCGGCCATGAGGAAACTCTGCCGGGACTCTTTGCCGGCGCCATTGGATACATGTCATACGACTACGTTCGTCGGCTCGAAAAACTGCCTCGGCCCGATGATTGTGCCCTGTGGCCCGATCTCGACTTCTCCTTCGCTCGGTCCATGGTCGTGGTCGACCACGTTCGACACTCCACCACCGTGATTGTTGGTGCTCTGGTTGAGCAAGATGGCGACGCCGCCTACGGCCTCGCAAAAGAGCGCCTGTCGCACCTCGTCGCGACACTGTTCGCCCCGTCGGGTCCGCAAAATCCAAAAATCGAAGAGTTAGTGGCCTCGGCGCCCCAGCGGCGGAACGAGATTGATATCCGCTCTATCGCTGGAAGACTTTCTAATTTTCGAAAAGAGGAGTACTGCTCGGTCGTAGAGCGAGCAAAAGAGCACATTCGCGCCGGCGACATCTTCCAAGTAGTGCCTAGTCAACAGTTCACGCGTTCGACGACCGTTGACTCGCTAACCCTCTACCGTATCCTTCGCTCACTAAACCCCTCGCCCTACATGTATCTATTGGACTTGGGAGACGCCCAACTCGTCGGTGCCTCACCGGAGATGCTCGTCCAAGTGCAAGGAGGTGTCGTTCATACTCGGCCCATCGCGGGAACCCGTCGCCGTGGCGATTCTCCCGAGGCGGACCTCGAACTCGAGGCGGACATGTTGCGTGACGAGAAGGAGATCGCTGAGCACATGATGCTCGTTGACCTCGGGCGAAATGACGTCAGTCGAGTAGCGCAGACCGGTTCGGTTCGCGTTGACTCTCTCGCCAAGGTGGAGCGCTTCAGTCACCTCATGCACCTGGTCTCTCAGGTGAGTGGGCGCTTACGCCAAGGATGGACCTCCTTCGATGCGCTCAATGCGCTCTTTCCCGCGGGAACGTTAAGTGGGGCGCCGAAGGTTCGAGCGATGGAGCTAATCGATTCCTTCGAACCAGTCCACCGTGGCCCCTACGGCGGAGCAGTTGGCTACTTTGCCCTGAACGGCGATGCGGATTTTGCGATCACTATTCGCACCGTAGCCCTTCGCAACGGCGTCGCTACTGTCCAGGCTGGCGGTGGCGTGGTGGCTGATTCTTCTCCAGAGTTTGAATACGAAGAGTGCATCTCCAAGGCGAGTGCGCCCCTACTCGCTCTCGAACTCGCCGATCCTTCGAACTAACTATTGGACGTCGCCACGAGGCGATCTAAGACTTTTTGCGCCTCGCCACTCAGAACGCTCTCGCGCGCCAGTGTAAATCCTGCTTCCAATGTTTCGCTGCGTTGGGCCACGACCAGTGCGAGCGCCGCATTCGCACAGACCGCATCAAAGACAGGTCCCTGTTCTCCCGCGAGGAAATTACGCGCAACCGCAACGTTGTGCGCCACG
This sequence comes from uncultured Actinomycetes bacterium, assembly GCA_903832015.1. Classification (GTDB taxonomy): domain Bacteria; phylum Actinomycetota; class Acidimicrobiia; order Acidimicrobiales; family RAAP-2; genus RAAP-2. The sequence continues at coordinate 24,129 of CAIKZX010000020.1, read as the reverse complement.
TCACCGCCACGTAGTTGGTCCGTTGTGGCGTGTACCCCCAGCACCGCGCCCGCGTCGATGCGCTCTTCGCGCACCTCGCCCCCTTGCACAAAATTGACGCTGGAGAATCCATTGAGTGACAACTCATCGAGTCCGTCATCGGCGGTCACGAGCGCCGCCGAGGTCATGGCTCGTGAAGCGATGACGGTTGTCATCTTGGGCAACATCTCTTTGGGGGCAACACCAATTAATGAGTAATTGACTTGAGCGGGGTTGGCGAGTGGACCGAGCACATTAAAAATTGTGCGAAAACCTAAGGCGCGACGAATTGGTGCAATCTTTCCCAGGGTGGGGTGAAAGACCGGTGCAAACATGAAACCAAAGTTCGCTTCGTGAAGACACTCTTTCACGACCGCCATGTCCACGCCAATTTTCACACCGAGTCCTTCGAGCACGTCAGCCGAGCCCACTGATGAAGAGGCCGATCGGTTGCCGTGCTTGGCCACCTTGACCCCAGTGCCGGCGACGGCCAGCGAGGCCATTGTTGATATGTTGACCGAATCGAGCTGATCTCCCCCGGTGCCGACGATATCGAGCGCTCCTTCGGGTACCGAAAAGCTCACGGACTTTGCGAGGAGGGCATCAACGAAGCCAGTCATCTCCTCACTGGTCTCGCCCTTGCTGGTGAGCGCGGTCAGAAATGACGCGATAGCAATATCGTCAACCTCACCGGTGAGAATCTCTTCGAGGGCCTCTCTCGCCGCTGCGCGTTCAAAACTCACGCCACGCACGAGTGGGGTCAATACGGTGCGGGTGAATTCAGTGGCCATGGACCGAGTTTAAGTGGTGGTCGCGAAGTGACCCCGACAGGCACTCGTTTTTTTAGCCCCGTAAATCCCTGATCACTACTTGGACGCGATGTCCGCCGCAATTGCTTCGAGGTGGTTAAGCCAAATCGACATGTGGCCATCTTCGGCAAAGTAGTGGGCACGGGCTCCAGGGATTGACTTGGTCAACCAATCTCCGTGTGAGGAGGGGACCATAAGGTCGTTGCTGCCGTACCAGAGTGAAACTGGCACCCGTATTGCTTCGGGAGAAAAGCCCCAGGGCTTGAGGAATGCTCGATCGTCGTCAAAAAAGCCGTCACCACTGATGGCGAAGGCGTGAGCGTATTCCATTGCCGCTCTTTCCCGCAGATGTAGGGGGGCCCACGCGGCTTTATCCACATCGGACATCACGTCACCAAATAAATCAATAACGTTGTCCACCGTGGCGCCCTTGAAGGTCTCGCCCGCTTCTCGCGCGTGCTGTTCGTATTCTGGGCCGCCTACTTTTGCTAATTCGAATTCATCAATATTTGCCTGACCCATACCTTCGGTCCAGTCAAAGTCCGCGTCAGTCGGCGCCACCCCGGCAACCGAAAGAGCTCCCGTGCAACGCGAATCAAGTGCGGCGCAGGCCAACGCGTGGGGTCCGCCCCCGGACCAACCAACCGATACGTACGAAGAACGACCCTCTTGGTCCAAGATTGCTTCGATGTCCGAGACCACGTCACCGATGGTTCGCCCCTCCTTACGACTGGACTGACCATAACCAGCCCGCGAGTAGGAAACGACAAAGAAGTCGCCCATCGTGAGTAACTCTTGATACTGCATGAATGTGAACACGCAGCCCGGCGTGCCGTGGTGAAAGACCACAGTCTGGCCCTCGGGATTACCAATGGTGCCGTATTCGAGGTGGCGGCCATCGCTGGTGGTTAGAGAATGACGGGTTAGTTCCATGACTCGAAATCCTAGTGTCGGCAGTTCTCACGACCATTTGTAGTGCCAAGCACTTTGTACGCCACCCTAGAATTGCCCAATGGGAACCTACCTCGATGCGATCGTGGCTCGTCACCGGCTTCGCGCTCAGTCCGATCCCCGCGACTGGCGCGATCGTGCGGCGGCGGCCACCCCCAAACAATCCTCTTTCAACGATGCGTTGAAATCCGGTAAGAACATCGCAGTCATTGCGGAGATTAAGCGCAAAAGCCCCTCTAAGGGCTGGTTTGCACCCACCCTCGACGCGGCTCACCTAGCGAAGCTCTATGACCTCAACGGGGCGAGCGCCATCTCAGTGCTCACCGATGAGGAGGGTTTTGGTGGAACACTGGACGATTTACGTGATGTCCGACTTGTCACCTCACGACCAATCCTGCGCAAAGACTTTACGGTGACCGCTAACGACATACTTGACGCTCACGACGCTGGTGCCGACGCCGTCTTGTTGATTGTTGCGGCGTTGAGTGACGAAGAGCTCAGCGCTTTTCATGAACTCGCCCGTGACCTCGGGCTAGACGTGCTAGTAGAGATTCATTCGAGTGAAGAGGCGCAACGCGCAATTTCCCTCGGTGCCTCCATCATCGGGATCAACCAACGTAATTTGCACACCTTCGAAGTCGATTCTGAACACGCCGCTCGGCTCGCTTCGAGCCTTCCCGACAACATCACGAAAGTCTGTGAGTCCGGGCTTCGCGGTCCCGAAGATGTTCTGGCGGCGAGTCACGCCGGATTCGATGCCGTTCTGGTCGGCGAACGCTTTGTCACCAGCGGAGCGCGCGCCGCTCTCGTCCAGGCCTTCGCCGGTATTCCCCGCTCATGAAAGCCCTGCCAACGAATTTGATCAAGATCTGTGGCCTCACCAGAGTGGAGGACGTGACCATGGCAATTAGTTCTGGTGCCAACACGGTCGGTTTTATCTTTGCTCCCAGCTCGCGACAGGTAACCATTGAGCAGGCCCGCGAACTCTCGGCGGCTGCCGTTGGGGCCATTCGAGTTGGTGTCATGAAAGGTCTCAGCGAGGAGGAGATTGTGGAGATTGTTGACGCCGTTTCACTTGATGGCGTACAGCTCCACGAGGTCCCCACCGCCGAGCTCTACGAACAGTTGTGCCACCGTAATTTGCGGCTCTTCCTGGTCCACCATCGGGGTTCCGACGCTCCAGAATCCACCGAACAGTTCGACGCGCTGCTCTTGGACAACCCCGCCCCGGGTTCGGGAGAACTCAACAATTTCAGTGAATTTGACGAGGCGTTGCTAACCACTCCTCGCATCTTGGCCGGTGGGCTCAACCCGGAAAACGTTTTTGACGCAATTCGCCAGTTTCGCCCCTACGGTGTAGATGTCGCGAGTGGTGTCGAAAGTACGCCGGGCGTTAAAGATGCGACCAAAGTTTTAGGATTTATCACTATGGCCAACCAAGCCTTTGAGGAACAGTAATGGCACAGCTTGATGTAATGGGTACCCCCAATGACGACGGCCGCTTTGGCGACTTCGGTGGACGTTTCGTTCCCGAGGCGCTCTACCCCGCGGTCAGTGAACTAGACGCCGCCTTTCGCGAGGCGTGGGGCGACCCAGGATTTCGTGAGGAGTTTCACACCACCCTTCGCATCTTTGGCGGTCGACCAACCCCCGTTACGCCATTGCCCAGGCTCTCTGAAGAGCTCGGTATTCGTCTCTACGCCAAACGTGAAGACCTCGCCCACACCGGATCACACAAACTCAACAACGTCGTAGGGCAGGCCCTTCTCACCAGGCGCATGGGCAAGACTCGCATGATCGCTGAGACCGGTGCCGGTCAGCACGGCGTAGCTTCCGCCACTGCCGCCGCCCGTCTGGGACTCGAGTGCACTGTTTACATGGGTGAGATTGACACTCGACGACAGATTCTCAATGTTTTCCGAATGGAACTACTCGGGGCCAAGGTCGTGCCCGTAACCTCCGGTTCGCGCACCCTAAAAGATGCCGTCGGTGAAGCCATGCGTGAATGGGTCACATGCGTTAGCGACACGCACTACTGCCTCGGTTCCGTTATGGGCCCGCACCCATTCCCCTGGATGGTGCGTGAATTCCAAAGCATTATTGGTGTTGAATCACGAGAGCAAATGAAGGAATTCGAAAGTGAGGTTCCTGACGCGATTGTGGCCTGTGTTGGTGGTGGAAGTAACGCCGCCGGAATATTCGCGGGCTTTGCCAACGACACGAGTCGACTCATTGGCGTTGAGGCCTTGGGTGGAGCGGCTATTGCCTCGGGCGAACCGGGCGTTCTTCACGGCATGCGTTCGATGTTGCTCCAAGACCCCCACGGTCAGATTCGTGAGGCCCACTCCATCTCCGCCGGGCTCGACTACCCAGGCATTGGTCCCGAACACGCACACTTGGCCGCCTCCGGGCGCGCCGAATACGTTTCTATCGGAGACGACGAGGTTCTGGACGCTTTGTCGCTGTTAAGTCGATACGAGGGAATCATTCCTGCTCTCGAAACGGCGCACGCGGTGGCGTGGATCGCCAAAGAGGCTGGAAAGTCCTTGCCTAAGGGTTCCACCGTTTTGCTTAACCTGTCTGGTCGCGGCGACAAAGATGTGGCGCAGGTCAAAGAAATGCTCGACGGTAAGTAATGAAGTCGTTAGAAACATCTCTTCGCGCCCTGCGTGACTCTGGGCGTACCGCCCTTGTTCCCTACTTCATGGCGGGTCTCACTGATGATTGGACCGCCACGATTGACGCGCTCGTCGAGGGTGGGGCCGACGCAATTGAAATTGGCCTTCCTTTTTCGGACCCGTTGATGGATGGTGTCGTTATCCAACAAGCGGGTACCCGGGCACTCGAACGCGGAGCAAATCTTGATTCAATTCTCGACGAACTCGGCAAGCGTCGATTTAGCGTCCCGCTTATTGTGATGACCTACTACAACGTATTGCTCCATGAAGGACTGGCCTCGGCCGCAGCCAAGTTGCACCGGGCTGGTGTAGTTGGCGCGATTATTCCTGACCTCACTCTCGAAGAATCCTCGGAGTGGCGCGCACACTGTGACGCCAATGACATTGCCACCATTCTCATGGTGGCCCCGTCGACTAATGATTCACGCGCCGCCGCTCTGGTTGCGACCACCGAGGGGTTCGCCTACGCCTCGGCTCGTATGGCCGTTACCGGTGCCGCGAGTGACGAAGGAAGTGGTGGTGAGGTTGTTTCAATGATCCGCCGACACTCCGATGTTCCCGCCTACATCGGGATTGGAATCACCACCCCCACTCAAGCCGCGCAGGCCGGGCAAGTAGCCGACGGGGTAATCGTGGGCTCAGTGCTCGTAAAACTGTTGATGGATGGCGCGAGTTCGGCTGAAGTCACCGCCTTCGTCGCCTCCCTGCGCGCTGCGCTCTAGGGGGCGAAAGGACTGCTGGCGCTAGTGGTATCGAGTGGCGAGGTAAAAACCGCCAAAGAGCGCCCCGAGTCCAACCAGTAGGTACCAGGGCGAGGTGGAACCGGGCAGTACCTGGAGGTAGTTAAGGGAAATTACCAACAGCCCAAAGGCGAACATCTGCAAGATCGCCACGCCAAGGGTTTCGGAACTTTGTTTTGATTCCGATGGTTGCTTCTGGGTGATGCGCCCACTCTGGGTTGGCGATACGTATTGACCCAATTTCGGCTTTGAATTTTCGGTGCGCTTGGCCATCATCAAAATAGTAGTGGCTCGCCTACGGACAGGCCAGAAGGGTCACGGTCGAACCGTAGGGCACCAGGGTGCCCGCCGCCGGGCTCTGCGAATTAATGTCTCCGCTGTTCACACAGCCCGCAATTGTCTGAATCAGGATTGGCGACGCCACGACAAAACCTTGTCCCTTCAACGTGGCAATCGCCGAAGCGGACGAGACCATCGGATTCGAAACATTGGGCACCGTCACCTGACAAACCCCCGAAGAGGTGATCAGCTCAATGGCGACACCCGCTTTAACACTGGCACCAGCGACCGGAAGGGTTGCGGCTACGTTCCCACTCGCAATGGTGTTGGAACACTCCGTGGTGGTAGTCGGGCTAATAGATAATCCAATTTGGCCAAGGGCTGTCGCCGCGGCCAACGTCGTGTCCCCTGAGACATCGGGCAAGGTGAAATTCACGCCCGGCGCCAGAATCGTGATCTCCACCGAGTTACCAGTGTGGCCTTGCGTGCCCGCTGGTGGGTTTTGCAACAGCACGGTATTGGGAACCGCGTTTGGCGTGGGGGCTGATAAAACGAAGACTGGTTTTGGACTCAACCCCAGACCGAGCAACAAACTCTCCGCGTCACTAAGGCTCAGGTTGATCACGTTAGGTATTTGTACCGCAACGGTGTTGGGTCCAAGGCTCACCTTCAAAGAGACCGACTCCCCCTTCGTAATGTGAGCACCTGCTGGAGGGTTGGTTGAGAGGACCGAACCCTTGGGCTTGGTTGAGGTAACCAACTTCGTCGAGGTGATGATGAGTCCATTGGCCTTCAAGGTCGAGACCGCCTGAGAAGCCTGTTGGCCAACGACGTTGGGCATCGTGTTCGAACTCGCTGAACCCACGAAGAAATACCCCAGCGCCGCTACGGCGATCACCAGAGCAGCCGCCCCCATGATCTGACTCGGAGCAATGCGCCGCTTGCGTCGAATGTCGGTGCGGGGTCCGGTCATGATTGGCACCGCTTGAGTGCGCTCGCCCGAACTCGTTACTCGGCCCACCGCGCGAGTCGAATCAGAACCAGTAAAGGCTCCCGTCGGTGTGCCCCCCGCTCGAGTGGGCTGTCCTTCGCCGAATCGGAGCAGGTCCGTCCTCAACTCTTCGGCGGTTTGGTAACGCTTCTTTGGAGACTTGGCCAACGCCATCAAGACAATTGCTTCCAACTCGGCGGGAATCTTCGGGTTGAAGACCGACGGCGCGGGAGCCTTGGCGTTTACGTGTTGGGTAGAAACCTCGAGTGGAGAGTCGCCGGTAAAGGGTGGACGACCCACGAGCATTTCGTAGAGCACTACACCCAGTGAGTACACGTCACTTCGTCCGTCGGCGACCGATCCTTCGGCTTGTTCGGGGGAGAAATAGGTAGCGGTGCCCATCACCGAACCCTCTTCAGCTAGGTGATCTTTACTGGCTACCGCTTGGGCGATTCCAAAGTCGGTGACCTTAACCTGCCCATCGGAGGTGAGAAGAATATTTGCGGGCTTGACGTCGCGGTGGACGACCCCCGAGCGGTGAGCAAAACCCAAAGCGGCTGCCACCTGGGCAACTACTTGCACTGCACGCGTGGGAGTGACCTTTTTGCCACCGCGCAACATCTCGGCCAGAGTTTTGCCCTCAATGAGTTCCATGACGATGAAGTACGCTCCGTCGTCCTCGCCCCAGTCGTAGACCGGAACAATATTGGGGTGCGATAGATTCGCCGCAGCTTGGGCTTCGCGACGGAAACGCTCAACGAAGTTGCGGTCGTTGCTGAGCTCGGGGTAGAGAATCTTTAACGCGACGGGGCGGTTTAACAGTTTGTCTTCGGCTCGGTAGACGAGAGCCATCCCACCTCGGGCAATGAGGTGAGTTACTTGATAGCGGTTTGAATATAGCCGTGGGTCGCTGACGGGCTCCATAAGTGTTTCTAGCCTACGCCTTATTCTCTCGTAGTCATTTGACTATTTTGGACAGGTCATGGCCGTGCCACTGGCTGGTTGTCCGGTGCTTATGGCGAGGGCCGCCTCGAGGACGCAATTCATGACGGGGCCGGCCGTGGTGGCACCCTCGGTGGCGTTCGGCTGGAAGGGTAGGGCCACCGCCACCGCGATGGTCGGGTGGTCGGCTGGCCAGAAGGCAATCATCCAGTCGTCCGTCTGGTCCTTGAGGTTACCCACTTGGGAGGTTCCGGTCTTGGCTCCCACATGCAGAAATTTAGGGAAAACGCCCGATGCGGTTCCGAATCGACCCACGTTGACCATGAGCTGTTTTACTTGAGCCGTCTGGCTGGGCGTGAGTGGGTTTAACCAGGTTTTGGGGACGTAGTGCCGGATCAACGTTCCATCAGCCGCGGTGACATTATTTAACAAATGGGGAACCATCATCACGCCGTCGTTGGCAATGGTGGCCGCGACCAGAGCATTTTGTAGGGTCGTCGCACGAACGTTCTTTTGTCCAATCGCCGAATAGGCCAAACCCGGCAAGTCGTTGGCTAGCTGTTGCGGGGTCGGGAAAGTAGATGCGACGGTACCGGGTAGGTCTAGTGGTGGCGTTTGATTGAAGCCAAAGGTTTCGGCGGTTGCCGACAGAAAGGCCGCGCCAAGATCTAATCCGGCGAGCGCAAATCCGGTGTCACACGAAGGCGGGAGCATCTGGGCAATGGTTCCCCCGCACCTTCGGTGGGCGAAATTTGAGAGCGTAAGGTTCGAGTTGGGCAGCGGTGTCTCGGTCATTTGGGGATACGACTTGAACCACAGGTCGGGTCTCGAAGTCAGCACTGAAGCAGTGTCAATTATTTTGAAAGTCGATCCCGGGGGAAATGAGTTCTCGGTAGCCACGGGGGCCAGCGCGGCGAAGCCGTTCTGATTTTTCTTTGTTCCCGCTAACCACGCCTTCTTCACCTTGGCGTAATCCGAGGAGGTAAACGCGTTTGGGTCGTAGGTTGGATTCGAGTACATCGCCAAAATACCCCCCGTTGCGGGGTTTATGGCCACGACCGCGCCATCTCGACCGTTGAGAGCTCTCTTGGCTACCCGTTGCAGAATTGGGTTCAGGGTCAAAGAAATATTGCTCCCGGCGGTAGTCGGTGCGATGAGCTGCGCCAGACTGTGCGCGGGTTGGGAGTGCGCGGTTAATACGGAGTTGTACTGGGCCTCGAGACCCCACGTTCCGTAGAAGGAGGAGGAAAAACCAACGACTCCAGCGGTCAGAGAACCGAGAGGGTATTGCCTCCGGAAAATCGATCCCGAGGGAACCGAACGAGCCAACAGTTCACCATTGGCCGCGGTGATATCGCCACGAGCAAAGTTGGTGGCGCTGAACATTACTCGGGGATTCTCCGAAGAAGCGTTGAGTGCGGGTGCGCGTACAAACTGAATGTTCGCGGCTTGGACCGCCAATACGCCAAACAACACCAGGATTAGAACGGCCAACGTACTGATGCGACGACCCATAACTAAGCCTTTGCCTTCACTGTGGTCGTTGTAGTTGTGGTTGTGGTGGTTGGGTGACTTAACAGAAAGGAGTTGTGCAGGTAGTTTGCTTTGTTGAGTGCGGCTTCGAGTGATGGTTCAACAATGCCGTGTTGTACCAACAATGAATCACCAAAAAGGAGCTCATTCATTGGAAAGGTGGTGTCCAATACTTTGATTGGGTGATACATTGCCACCCCACCTGGTGAACCTTGAAAGACCGCAACTATTCCGTTATCGTCTCCCACGTAATAGGTGGAGTACGCGTACCAGTGCAAGATTGCGAAGAATCCCACCACCACCGCAATGCCTGATCCGATAAAGGCGTAAACCCGCCACCCGAAGCTCCAAAGTGCACGACGACGTCGCTGACTCGTAACAGGCTTTTTCGTGCCTTCTTTCGCTGGAGCAGCGATGGAGGTGCGGGTTTTCTTGACCGGCTGGGTACTAGCCGTCACCTCATCAAACTCGAGCAGTACGGCGGAAATATTGTCGCGCCCGCCATTTTCATTTGCCTGCGCCACGAGGCTTCTGACAATCTCTGACAGGTTGTCACCACCGCTAACGGTCTTAGCGATTTGATCGTCGGTGACTTCGTTACTTAGGCCGTCACTGCACAACAGCACGCGGTCACCGGGCTGGAGCGAAAGCGAAAGAACATCGATATTAAGGCGGTCCTCAACACCGATAGCCCGAGTGAGCTGGTGACGTTTAGGGTGTACCGCAGCCTCTTGCGAGGTGATCTTGCCCATGCGAACCCATTCTTCAGCAACGCTGTGGTCTTCGCTGAGCTGGCGAATTGCCCCATCTCGAATTTGATATGCCCGCGAGTCCCCGACGTGAAATAAAGTTGCGACGCGCTGATCACCCTCGACCACCAGGGCGACTGCGATGACCGTTGTGCCCATACCAAATCTCGATGGATTGGCTTTGGCGTCAGCCAGCACGTCAAAATTTGCTCGTTCAATCGCGCTCTCTAGCCCCTCAAGAGTTGGGTTGGTCTTAAAGGCCCGCGAAACAACGTCGATGGACATGGCCGAGGCCACCTCACCCGCCGCGTGGCCACCCATGCCGTCGGCCACAATCGCCAAGGAATCATCAACGTAGATGGCGTCTTGATTCGCTTGGCGAACAACACCGGTATCGGTTGCCGAGGCGTAGCGCCAACGAGTCAACGCACGACCTCAAACAAAACGCCACCCACCTGCACGATGTCGCCACGATCAAGGTGAATCCGTTCCGTGACGCTCACTTGATTCACGTAGCTACCATTTGTGGAGTCCAAATCCTCAATGGTCAAATCTCCCCCGTCGTTCTGAAAACGCGCGTGGTGTGAAGAGAGGAAGTTGTCAGCAATTCGTAATTGGCAGTCGGGGGCACGACCCAGAACCATCGTTCCTTCAACTTCAACGCGCTCGCCCGCTCGGTCGAGGGGTTCAATAATTTCCAAGGCCAAACCACGGCCCTGCTTCTGAGAGCCGTCCGTTGCCTTGGCCGCCACTGATGCGACCCGCAACACACGCAGCAGAAAGATTCCCGCAACGGCTAATACTAAAAGTTGCAGCGGTCGGATTATCGCCGCGTAGTTGGTGACCGCGAATGACATTAGGCCAGCTCTACTCTGAACCGGACATTTCCGATTGACACCTCATCGCGCGCGGAGAGCGACACGGCTTCAATCACATGGCCGTTAACAACGGTGCCGTTAGTAGAACCGAGGTCTCGAATTGCTACTCCCTCTGGGGTACGCCACACTTCGGCGTGTTGGCGAGATACGTTGGCGTCGTTGACCGTAATGTCGACATCAGGGCTGCGCCCAATAATTAGTGGGTGCTCGCCCACCACGAAGCTTCGACCATCGGAGCAAATAAATTTTGGTTGAGCCACACCGGCTATAAATCGAACGGCAACCTCGGCCTCGCCGAGAGACAGTTCATCCTTTAAAAAAATTTCGACTTTAACGGGCCCGGGGAAGCTATACCCTTCAGCCACGGCGTGCTGGCGAACAGCCTCTTCGAGTTCATGAATGAGTGGCGCCTGGTACCCGTCAAACCGCTCGGCGTCGTCTGGACCCAGCCACACCCGCACGGCGTTGGCCGAGACGGGGCCCTGTCCTGATAAGCGACGCGTGAGATCAATCTCGCGAAGAATACGCGAGGCAATTTCGATTGGTTGGAGGCCAGACTTAAAGGTCTTTGAGAATGGCTTGGAAAACAATCGCTCGAGGCGGTTTTCAAGATTTTTCAACACCATGATTACCTAACTTTAACCCCTGTCTGCCCACCAAATGCCCAAGATTTCAAAGGATTCGAATTATCCAGTAACCTCGTATTCCCTTGGGCGAGTGGTGAAATGGCAGACACGCCAGCTTCAGGTGCTGGTATTCGAAAGGATGTGCGGGTTCAAGTCCCGCCTCGCCCACCACTAGTGCTCTCTAGTTTGAGAGAAGGGCGTCCCGAAATTTTCTCTCACTGGAAAATGCTGTGGGGACGCCTATTCGAAGTCGGGGCCGACGTCGTAAACTCGCCTGATGGCTAAGCCCCTCCTGCCGTTGAGCGCTCTTGGTACTCACTGCACTGGTTTTTTGGCTGGTGACGGACCTCGCACCACGAGCTCACTCATGGCTCAAATCTCCACCGAAACACATATGGACTTCTACGGTGATGGTGGTGTCGTGACCGAACTAGAGGAGTACATCGCCTCGGTCTTGGGAAAGGAGAAGGCTCTTTTTATGCCCACGGGAATAATGACGCAACAGGCCACCTTGCGCGTCCTAACCGACCACGCTCACAACCCGCGGGTTGCTCTCCACCCAATGTCTCACCTACGCACGCACGAAGAGAACGCATTTGTGCGGCTGCATGGTTTGCAAGAGGTCCTGGCCACGGGTGGCTCACCACATGAACCAATCAGACTCGAGACTTTGAAGAACATTAAAGAACCACTGGGAGCATTGCTTCTTGAGCTTCCCCAACGTGACATGGGTGGATACCTGCCAACGTGGAATGAGCTTGTGGCCCAAACGAGGTGGGCGAAGAAAAACGGCGTAGCGCTCCATCTCGATGGGGCCCGAATCTGGGAAGCGGCGCCGTACTACGCCGCTACCGCAAAAAAATCAATTAAAGACATTTGTGCTCTCTTCGACACCGTGTACGTGTCCTTCTACAAGGGGCTAGGTGGTATTTCGGGCAGCTGTGTCGCAGGCACAGCGGAAATAATCGATGAGGTGTCCTTATGGCGCACGCGCCATGGTGGTCGCGCCTACATGCTGTGGCCCTACGCCGCTTCCGCTCTCAACGTAGTCAAGAGCCGGCCCAAAGACATGTCCGCTTATTACCGTCGAGCGGTTGCCTTGTCGAAGAAACTTCGAGCAATTGAGGGTATCGAGGTTTTGCCCGATGAGGTTCGAAGCCCCATGATGCACTTGCGATTTTCCGCCACCAAAGAGGAGATGGAAGCGCGCGTTCGCAAGATCGCCACTGAACAAAAAATTATGACTCTGCCGGGCATCTTTCTCAGCGAGAGCACACATCTCCAGCGCTACGAGTTTCAGGTGGGACACGCTTCAATGGAATTCACGCTGGCCCAAATGGTTGATCTGTTCCGCCAACTCGCAGGGCAATAAAGACTGGGTTTACTTACTGAGCGCCGTTCCTTGCGAGTGATTATTCACCCTCATAATTACTACTCATAAATCCCTCGTGTGGGAGACTTATGGTGGGCAATGAGTCCTCGAGCCCCTTAGTGAAGGACCGTTCCAATGCCAATCGAACAAGCCAAGCGTTTACAAAAATTGAATAGCGGAGCGGGGGCTCTTCACCTAGCTTCCGCTATTGCCATCTTTGCCCTCGCTAATAATTTTGCCCTACCCGTCTTTGCTCGTTACATGGCGGGGCCTCCGGGCACCAGCAAATTTCAGATGGTGAAATTCGGCTCAATCTCGACCGCCCTGCTCGTGGGCGTCTTTTTCCTATTGTCTTCGCTTTTCCACTTCCTAGTCGCCTTCCCCAAGCAGCAGTCCTATCTCAACAACCTTGCGAAGTCCCGCAACCCCTACCGTTGGTTGGAATACTCCATCTCTTCATCAATCATGATCTTCGCAATTGCCCAAATCACTGGCGTTGGCGATATAGCCGCACTCCTTGGCCTGGTGGGCGTTAACGCCTCGATGATTGGATTTGGCTGGATGCAGGAGCGTTACGAAAAGCCCGGTGGGTCGCTGCAGCCATTCTGGCTGGGTTGCATCGCAGGGGCTTTTCCGTGGATCGCTATTGGGATTTACCTTTTCTCCCCCGGCGCTGAGAATCACGCGCCCGGATTTGTTTACGGTATCTACTTCTCACTCTTTGCTCTCTTTAACTGCTTCGCCCTTGTTCAGTGGTTGCAGTACAAGCAGGTTGGTCGATTCAAGGACTACCTCGCCGGTGAGCGCCTCTACATTTGGTTGAGCTTTATTGCGAAGTCCGTTTTGGCCTGGCAGGTTTTCGCGGCCGTACTGGCCTCCCAGTCAGCGCCTCACTAACACCGTTAAATTGTTCGGCTCAACCGGCCTAGAGCCGGAAGGGTCGGGGCACCGCCGCAATTTTCTTGAATTTCATTTTGGCGATAACAGTGCCCGGGCACGGGTGTACGTTCTGCGCCACACCGAGGTCGCCAGCGACCGACAGATAGATAAAAGCGTCCTCCGGGGTGAAACTCCACTCGTCAACCAACAAGCGGTAGGCCTCTTCACAGGCGATGCTCATCGCTTCGTTGATGTCTTCAGCGGTGCCGTGGGTGATAATCGAATCCGCAGTCTCGGTGACGGGCCAATTTCCGTGTTTGCCCTTAATTAAATCCACCCTGATGGTGCCAATGCCGCCGATCTCCACTCCGGTGCCGCAGATCTCGCCATCGCCCATTGATGCGTGCATGTCTCCGATGCCTAATTGTGCGCCCGGTTGGACTACCGGTAGATGAATAGTGGCGCCAATGCCGTGCAGGTTGTTATCCATGTTTCCGCCATGCTGTCCGGCAGGCATCGTTGAAATTGAACCGGCGTTGGGTGAAACACCAATAACCCCAAACATCGGTGAGGAGGGGAAGGACACTCGGTCATTCATTGTCACGATGCCGTCTTTAACCTTGAACATCCGAGTGGTGTCCTTGACGTGGTGTCCAAGTTGGCCCCATTCGGGCTGGCACATGGCAGAACCAACCTCCTCGGGCTGAATGTCGAGAATGGTTACCGACAGCGAGTCCCCGGGCTCGGCACCTCGAATCCCGATTGGGCCCGTGGCCGAATTAATCAAATCGTTATTAATGGTGCGGTGAGTATCAGCTTCGCTAGTGACCTGACCGGTGTAGCAGTCCCACGTTTGAATCTCGAAGGTGGTGCCGGGATCTACAACCACAACCGGTTCGGCGTTCGCGTCGAAGTGGAAGACGTGATGCTCTTTTGAAATTCGAAGTAACTCAGACACGGCAACCTTTCGCAACGTGAACTTCACCTTAGATGAAAATCAATTACGTACGGGTGCCTGATCGGCCTCTATCGTTGTTCGATGAGGTCCATGTAGCCCTCATCCCAGATATCAAAGTATTCCTCTGGGAGGAGCACTGCGTGAGTCGGTTCTAGGGCCTCGACGAATCCTCGTTCGTGGCTCACCGCCACGATGGTTCCCTTCCACTGACGCATCATCTCACCGAGCGCTTCCACGCTGGCGGGGTCCAGGTTGTTGGTCGGTTCGTCCAAGAGCAGGAGGTTCGCTTCTGACGAGGCCAGCATGGCCAAAGCCAGTTTGGCGCGTTCGCCACCCGACAGAGTTCGGGGCATCTGATTGGCCGCTTCACCCTTAAGGCCGAAGGCGCCCAGCATCGCGCGGCGCTGCATTTCTGTCTCAACCTTGGAGTTATCTAGGTTTCCGAGCACCGACTTGTCGAAGTCAATCTGCTCGTTTTCCTGCGCAAAATAACCCACAACTACATTCGCCCCAAACTTAACCTCGCCCGTGTTGGCCACTTGGGTACCGGCGAGACACCGCAGCAGTGAAGATTTACCAGCACCATTTCGCCCAACAATCACAATCCGGTCCCCTCGACGAGTGATGAAGTTTGTGTCCTTCAAAATTGGGGTTGTGTCGTAGGTGACGGAAATGTGCTCAACAGTCATCGGCACGTCACCGCTGCGAGCGGGGACGGGTAGTCGGAAAGACACCTTCTTTTCACGCTTGGTGACCTCAATTTTTGAATCTTCTAGCTTCTCAACTTTTCGGTCCAGCACCTTGGCCAGGCGAGCACGAGTTGCGGTTTGTCCGCGCATCGAGTCAGCCAGTTTGGTGAACTGCTCAATCTTGGCCTCTTGCCCCGCCGCGACCTTCTCTTCGCGGATAGTTCGCTCCTCTTCAAGTTGCAAAAACTTGGAGTAGTTGCCCTTGTACTCACGGAGCTGACCTTCGCGAAGTGCCAAGACCCGGTCAATTGACTTGTCAAGTAGTGGCAGGTCGTGACTAATCACCAAGAGGGTTCCGCGATATTTGTCGAGCTCGTCGAATAACCAGCGCTTTGCTGCTTTGTCTAAGTGGTTAGTCGGTTCGTCGAGGACCATTGTTTCGGGGTCTTGATAGAGCACTCGCATAAGGTCAATGCGGCGGCGCTGCCCACCTGAAAGCGAATCGAGATCTTCGAGGAGAAACTCCTCTTGGAGCCCCAGTCCCGCGGCCAAACGTGCAACCTCGGACTCCGCTTCGTAGCCGCCCTTTTCGCGGAACTGCTCTTCTAGTGAAGTGAAATCTGAGATGTTTTGTTCATTGGGATCCTCAGCCATATCCTGACGCGCCTTTTGCATCTGCGCATCAATAAGGTCTAGGCCGCGCGCGCTCAGAACGTGGGAAAACCCAATAGGTTCGACCCCTAATCCGCCGGGCACCGGTTCTTGCGGAAGGTGGCCAAGGGTTCCTTGGTGTTTGACGGTGCCGCCGATGCGTAAGTGTTCTGGGTGTTTTCCGAGGAGAACAGAAAGGAGGGTCGACTTGCCGGCACCATTGCGCCCGACGAGGCCGACCTTGTCGCCGTTACCAACGGTAAAGGACACGGGTGCGAGCAGGCGACGGGCACCAATCTCAATTTCGAGTTCTTGAACAATAATCATTTCAATACCTCCCTACAGGCCAGTAATGGGAAGTAAGGAGTCACCGAACAACGATAGATGATTTTGACCGACCGCTGATAGGCCTCGCCGTTTGAACACGCAAAGTGGGCAAGCTCACCAAAAGCCACTCGATATCCCCCGCCGGCGTGGCACGATAGGTAGGTGACAACACCAATGGTTATCGACATTTGGAGTGATGTGGTGTGCCCCTTTTGTTATCTAGGCAGCGCTCAACTCTCTCAGGCCCTCTCGTCATTTGCTCACGCCGAGCACGTTGAGGTGCGCACTCACGCCTTTGAACTCGACCCCACCACTGTCCACGAACCCGAGCTTTCTCTCGACGCCATGCTCGCGGCCAAATACCAGATGAGTGTTGAGCAAGCCCAGTCAATGCACCGTGACCTAGAGAACAAAGCGGCCGAACTGGGCATGCACTGGTCCTTGGGTATTGCAAAAGTCGCCAACACTTTTGACGCTCATCGCCTCATTGCTTTAGCGCACAGCCAAGGGGTGGAGTCCACGATGGTCGAGAGGCTCTTCCAGGCCTATTTCTCCGAGGGCAGACTCATCAGTGACCGAAACGTCCTCAACGAATTAGCCCACGAGGTTGGTATCACGGACGTTGACCAGCTGTGGGAGAGCGACCTCTTCGTTGAACAGGTTCGTACCGACGAGGCCACCGCTAAGAGTTATGGCGTCAACGGTGTTCCCGCCATGGTGTTTGACGGCAAGTATTTAGTTGTTGGCGCACAGGGTGTTGACGGTTACGCTCGCGCCCTAGAACAAACCTGGGCCGAAAGAACTGTCTAGTCCTCGACGAAAGTTGGCACTACCGCTGCGGTAGCGATCGACGAGTCCTTGTCAAGGTTCATCACTCGAACACCACTCGCGTCGCGGCCCTGAATTGATATCTCCGACATTGCGGTACGGATCATCACCCCGTTGCTGGAGGCCACTAGAACTTCGTCCGATGGTGCGGCCATCATTGCGGCCACCACAAAGCCACGGGTCGCGGTTATCTTCACGGCGCGAACACCTTGGCCACCTCGACCCTGGACGCTGAATTTTTCAACCTCCACCCGTTTTCCGAATCCAGCGTCCGTAACCACGAAGAGGTCGGCTCCCTTTCGAACAACATCGAGCGAGATCGCGTGGTCTCCGGTCTTTAGGTTGATGCCTCGAACACCAGTCGAGTCCCGACCCATGTTGCGAACATCAGCCTCGTTGAATCGAATTCCTTGGCCGCGGTAGGTAACGATCATGATCTCGTCTTTGCCACTAGTGGCCACTACGCGAACCACTTCATCACCATCGCGCAGGTTGATAGCGATCCAACCCTCACGACGACTCTTGTCGTATTCCGAGAAGGCAGTCTTTTTGATAGTTCCGTTTTTAGTGACGAACACCAAGAATTTGTCCTTCGGGAAATCCTCGGTTGTTACCACGGCCTGAATTGACTCTCCGGGGTGCAAACTCAAAAGATTGACGATAGAGGTTCCCTTCGCGGTGCGCTCCTTCATTGGGAATTCGTGACCACGCAGTCGGAACACGCGACCTTGGTTTGAGAAGAGTAATAAGTAGGCGTGGCTACTCGTGTGGATAATTTGGTCTACGAAGTCGTCATCTTTCAACTTCGCTCCCTTGACCCCACGACCACCACGAGCCTGGACTCGGAAGGTGTCTGCCACCATGGCCTTGACATAACCAGACTTGGTTATAGTCACCACAATTTGTTCGTCTTGAATCAAGTCCTCAACACCCAGTTCGCCGGGGTCGTTGATGATTTGTGTGAGTCGCTCGTTGGCGTATTTGTTGCGGACTGCCGTTAGTTCCTCTGAGATAACTCCTCGTAGGCGGGTGTCCGACTTCAAAATAGCGGTGAGCTCGGCAATGGTCTCACGAAGTTTTTTCATCTCTTCTTCAAGCTCAATGCGACCAATCTTGGTGAGGCGACCAAGGGTCATGTCCAAGATGTGGTTGGCCTGCTCTTCCGAGAACTTAAAGGGCGCCTTCATCAACGCGTCGCGAGCCGCTGATCGATCAGCGGCGGCACGAATCGTCTTAATGATTGCGTCCAACATGTCAATGGCCTTAAGGAGGCCCTCAACGATGTGAGCGCGAGCTTCAGCTTTGCGTAGACGGAATTGGCTGCGACGGGTAATTACATCAACCTGGTGATCGATGTAGTGACCGAGGGCCTGTGACAAAGTCAATGTGCGCGGCACGCCATCAACAAGCGCAAGGAGGTTCACCGAGAAGGTTGTTTGGAGTGAGGTGTTCTTGTAGAGCTTGTTAAGGACTACATTCGCATTGGCGTCACGCTTCAGTCGAATAACCAAACGTGGCTGGCGTCCCGCGGAGTCGTTTTGAACCGCGGCGATACCCTCAATTTCCTTCGCGTCCACGAGGTCTGAGATCTTCTGCTCGATCGACTCCACCGAAACTTCGTAGGGGAATTGGCTGACCACAATGCGGGTGTCGCGAGTCCCCTCTTCAATTTCGGCCACGGCGCGAAGTTTGATTGAACCCTTACCCGTCTTATAGGCGTCTTGAATTCCCTGACGTCCGAGAATCTGTGCGCCCGTTGGGAAGTCTGGCCCCTTGACAAACTTCATTAGCTCGTCATCATTGGCCTTCGGGTTAGCGAGGAGGTGCAAGACCGCATCACTCACCTCACCGAGGTTGTGGGGCGGAATCTTGGTAGCCATACCAACGGCGATACCTTGCGATCCGTTAACCAACAGGTTGGGAAAGCGTGAAGGTAAGACAATTGGTTCTTGGGTTGAGTTGTCGTAGTTCGGCTGAAAGTCAACTGTTTCTTCGTCAATTGAATCGAGCATTTCGAGCGCGAGGGGCGCAAGGCGACACTCGGTGTATCGCATAGCGGCGGCACCCTCGTCTGGTCCCGTTCCACCAAAGTTTCCGTGGCCACTAATGAGTGGGTGTCGCATCGAAAAGTCCACCACCATGCGGACCATGGCGTCGTAGATAGCGCTGTCACCGTGGGGGTGATAGGTACCCATCACTTCTCCAACCACCTTGGCGCACTTGGTGTGCGGGCGGTCGGGGCGAAGGCCCTGGTCAAACATCGAGTACAGAATTCTGCGGTGAACCGGCTTTAGACCATCGCGCACATCAGGGAGCGCGCGAGAAACAATGACCGACATGGAGTACTCAAGAAACGAACGTTCCATCTCCAGGTTGATTTCAATCGGTTCAATGTAGCCCTCGACCTCACCGGCATCGGGTGGAAGAACGGGTGGCTTTGCTCCACCAGCAGCGACTTTGGCCACTGCCTTCTTGGTTGGCGCAGGGGATTTTGCCGCGGGCGCAGCTTTCTTAGCGGGCGCCGCCTTTTTCGCTGGTGCCGCCGCCTTCTTTGGCGTTGCTTTGGTTGGTTTTTTCGGAGTGGCCATAATAGATAGCTTTCTAGATGTCTAGGAAGCGAACGTCTTTCGCGTTGGTTTGAATAAAGTGGCGGCGCTGGGGAACATCATCGCCCATAAGAATTGAACACACCTCATCGGCTAGTGCCGCTTGCTCAACGGTGATTTGAAGCAGTGCGCGCTTAGTGGGGTCCATGGTGGTGTCACGGAGCTCGTCGAAGTCCATCTCACCCAAACCCTTTAGACGCTGGAAGTCGTTCTTGTGATTTGGGTTTGCTTTTAGGAACTCGGCTTTAGCTGCGTCGTCTCGAAGGTAGGTTTTTTCTTTTCCAACCAGAGTTGAGTACAGCGGAGGTTGTGCCACGTAGACGTTGCCAGCCTTAACCATGTCGGTCATCTGACGGAAGAAAAAGGTCAGTAACAGGGTGCGAATGTGTGAACCATCGACGTCGGCGTCCGCCAACAAGATGATCTTGCTGTAGCGAATCTTTGTTGCGTCAAATTCATTCTCAACACCAGCTCCGATGGCTGAAATCAACGCTTGAATTTCCGTGTTCTTCAAAATCTTGTCGGTGCGAGCCTTCTCAACGTTCAAGATTTTTCCGCGAATCGGCAAAATGGCTTGGTTGCGCGGGTTGCGAGCGTCCTTCGCTGAACCACCAGCGGAGTTACCTTCAACGATAAACAACTCACACTCGCGTGGATCATTTGATGAACAGTCAACGAGCTTTCCGGGTAGCCCAGCCCCGTCTAGGGCATTTTTGCGGCGGGTTAAATCACGCGCTGAGCGTGCAGCCATGCGAGCTCGCGCGGCTGAAATTGCTTTGGCCACAATTTGATTAGCCTCGCGGGGATTTTCTTCAAGCCATTCGGCGAGTTTTTCATTGGTGGCCCGCTCAACGAGGGAGCGCATAGAAACGTTTCCGAGCTTGCCTTTGGTCTGCCCTTCGAACTGGGGCTCAGCGAGCTTGACCGAGACGATTGCAGTCAACCCCTCTCGAATATCTTCTCCGGTGAGGTTCTCGTCTTTTTCTTTTAGGAGGTTGCGCTTGCGGGCGTGTCGATTCAATACATTGGTGAGAGCCTTGCGGAACCCCTCTTCGTGCATTCCACCTTCAATAGTGGAGATACCGTTGGCGAAGGAGTGGATTGACTCGTAGTAGCCGGTGTTCCACTGGAAGGCAATCTCAACCTCTTGGGATTCCTCGACTGCTTCGAACGATCCAACCTTTTTGAACAATGATTCTTTTGAAGCGTTGAGGTGTTTAACGTAATCAATAATTCCACCTTTGTACATAAAGGTTTCGCTGGTCTCTTTACCTTTGCGCTGGTCTTCGAAGTGAATCTCGAGACCTTTGTTTAGGAAGGCCATGATTTGTAGTCGTTCAACAATTGTTTGTGAGCGAAACTCAACGTCCTCAAAAATAGTGGGGTCGGGCGTGAAGGTAACGGTGGTACCGGTTCGATTCCGAGGTGCGTTACCAATTTTCTTCAAGCGTCCTTCGGGCTTGCCTCCGTTTTTGAAGGTCATTTGGAAGTGGTCGCCGTTTTGATCGATGTCGAGAATCAACTCGGTAGAAAGGGCGTTGACAACTGAGATTCCAACCCCGTGTAGACCACCAGAAACCTTGTAGCCCTCGCCGCCGAATTTTCCACCTGCGTGGAGAACGGTTAATACAATTTCAGCCGCTGACTTGCCGGGGTATTGGGGGTGGATGTCGGTGGGAATACCACGACCATCGTCCGATACCTGGCAGCTTCCGTTCTTCAAGATGGTGACGTCGATACGATTGCAGTACCCGGCCATCGCCTCATCAACGGCGTTGTCAACAACCTCCCAAATGAGGTGGTGCAGGCCCGCTGGTCCAGTTGAACCGATGTACATTCCGGGACGAACACGAACCGGGTCGAGCCCTTCGAGGACGGTAATGTCCTTGGCGCTATAGGAGGCGGACGGCTTTGCTTTGGTCTTTTCGGCCACGCCGGGTCCTTTCAAAGGAAAATTAGGGTGAAACAGTTAAGTTTCTGCAGTCATTCTACCCGACCGCAGTTATTTTCTGGGACCCAAAGGCCCTTAATTGGGCTTTTAAGACTCAGAAATACGCGTTTTAATTGAAACCGGCGCCTTGCTGCCTAAAACTGAAAATCCTTTCAAAATTACTGGTGAATCGCTAATCACTCGTTGGGCAAACGCTCCGGATGGCACTCGCACGATTAACACCCCGTCTTTAATCATTTCTGGTTGGCAACGACCAGCGAGTACCGGGTCAACGATGGTGGGCCACAACGCTTGGATGTCATCGATAATTCGCAGATCGACTTTTTTTAATCGACTTGCTAGTACTCCCAATAACTCACCTAGGGGCACAATTCGTTCATCTCGTTTAGCCATTAGCGACCCTTCGTTAGATCAATAACCACAGCTGGCTCCATGCCTGATGGTAATGGTGAAGCGGTTGTGACGAGTGTTTGTCCTTTAGGGAGTAATTCAAGGAGCTTGTTGCTGCGATAGGGGTCTAGTTCACTGAACACGTCGTCTAATAGGAGTAGTGGATCAAGCCCCCGTGTTGTTCTGACTAGCTCGTGTCCCGCTAGTCGCAGCGCTAGTGCGAGGGTCCTTTGCTCACCTTGAGAAGCTTGATGGCGTGAGTCCCTTCCATTCAGCTCTATTAGTAAATCATCGTGGTGTGGCCCCAGGACCGTTGAGCCCCGATACAGCTCGTGCATAAACTCGGCCTCAAGGGCGGTAGCGAGATCGCCCGACCAAGATTGATGGAGCCTTAACTCAATCACGTCATTTTGTTGGGATATTTGTTTATATTTTTCTTGTGTTAGTGGGCCTAGTTGGTTCACTATGTCGTGGCGGAGGGTGTTTAGCTTCTCTGCCTCTTCAACAAATTGCTTGGTCCAAATTTGTAGTTCGGACCGACTGGTTGGTGAGGGTGGCTGTTTCTCTAAGGACTTTAAAAGGGCGTTTCTTTGTCGGACCACCTTGGTATAGGTGGCGATAACCTCTTCGTTTTTTGGTGAAACGTCGCCAATCAGAATGTCGAGGAATTGACGCCGGTGTTCCGGTCGCTCTCGAATAATTTCGACACCCTCTGGGGTGAAAATGGTTATTGGCATTAGTTCGGCTAACAGGGCCCTAGAGCTGGGTCTTTTTCCATTCACGAGCATTTGTTTTGTCGTTCGGTGTTCGTGTTTGGTGATGGTTAGGTCCACCTGCAAGCGGCGCTCTTGCTGAAAAATTACGCTGTGTACCTCAGCCAAGGTTTCGCCGGTGTGAATCAGATTGCTTGCGTTGTTGGTGCGAAAAGAGTTAAGTGTGCCCAGGCTGTACACGGCCTCTAAAATTGATGTTTTTCCCGTGCCGTTAGGGGACATAAAAACCGTCACCGCGTTAGGGTCTGGCGAAAAGGAAAACTCTTTAAAAATTCTGAAGTTGCGAACTGTGAGTTCTTGTAACCCCACGGAGTCCCTTTACTTAGATGCGAACAGGCATCAGTAGATACTTAAACTTCAGATCATCAACGCCGTGGATTAGCGCTGGTCTAACTGAATCAGAAATATCTAGCACGACTTCGTCACCAACGACCGCCTCGACTCCTTCAATTAAAAATTGTGGGTTGAACGCAATGGTGATTTCTTCACCGGCGAAGTCTGCTTGAATTTTGTCTTCGGCATCCCCGGAGTCCTGGCTCTGAGTGCGGATTTCTAAAGTGAGTTCCTTCAAGGTCAACCGAACCGATGACTTGGCGTCCTTTGCCATCAATTTCGCCCGCCGTAGTGAACTAAGCAAGGTGTCTTTAGCAATTCGGAGTTGGTTCGGAAAACTCGTTGGGATGATCTGTAGAACTGAAGGGTAGTTTCCGTCAATAAGGCGAGACGCGATAGAGGTCTCCCCCACAACAAAAGAAATTTCTGAGTCGGTAACCGCCACACCAATGGTTCCGTCTTCGGCCAAATTTGCGGTGGCGCGCTGTAACTCACTTAAGGCTCGTGCGGGCACTAGTAGATCTTTGGTGGAGTTAAGAGCTGGAATACCTGGCATGTCCCTAACCGCTAATCGGTATGAGTCGGTCGCGATTAAACGGAGGTTGTTGTTTTCCGAAGTAAGCAACACGCCATTTAGGAGTGGTCGGGCATCATCCGTCGCCGCCGCGCGTAGGACTTGGGCGAGGCCATTAGCTAGATCGGGGGCTGGGATTTCGACAATCGACCCAGTTACCGGGGAGATCTTTGGATAATCCGTAACAGGGAAGGTCCGAAGGTTAAACCGAGCGTTATTTAACTCAATCTCGAGGTTCTCTCCTTGGGTGTGTACAGAAACAGCTCCGGACTCGAGGGACCGAACCACCTCACCAATTAAACGAGCGGGTACAACCACTGAGCCGTCTTCTGAACCAACCACCATGAAAGTGGTTCGAACGGTCAAGTCGGTGTCAGTGCCCGTTACGGTGAGTTGGTTTCCTTGAAGATCAAGGAGGATCCCAGAAGGGGCCCCCAGGATACGACTCGAGACGGCGCGACCGGCTGCGCTAAGGGCTTCCGCCAGAGTGTCTCTTTCAGATTTAAATTTCATACTTTGCCTTTCTTACGGACTGCAGTAGTAACTGTTGATTTGATTTATATAAGGAACTAAGTAGTAGTAGGCCTGTGGATTGTTGATTACT
>CAIKZX010000019.1 GCA_903832015.1 uncultured Actinomycetes bacterium | reverse complement strand
CGCCGGTGAGGAGAATCCTGAGAATTTAACTGGTGCGCTAGTGGCCACACCACTGAGTTCTGTGCATGGTCAAGTGAGTTACATTGAAAATATTGATCAGGTGTGGGCCGCCTTGTCCACTCAGCCGCCGGTTGACGCCATTTTCTTCTTGGGCGCGGGTGACATCTCAACCGTTATTCCTGAATTGGATATTCAATGAAATCTCTAGATGAATTGGTGGCAGAAGGAGTTTTTCGCCAGGATGTCAACATTGGCGCCCTGACGACATATCGCGTCGGGGGTAGCGCCAAGTACTTTGTGGAAATAACCACTCATGAATTGGCCAACGAAGTAATTCCCACCATCCAGAAAAGTGGGGTGCCCCTTTTGGTGTTCGGCAACGGGTCGAACCTATTGGTAGCCGACGGGCCCCATGAAGTTGTGGCCGTTCATCTCAGTGGCGAATTGGCTGAACTCACCATCGACAAAGAGGGTGATGCTTATCTCGTACGCGTCGGGGCCGGTATGGACCTCCCGATTGTCGCCCGTCGTTTAGCGAGCGAGGGGATAGCTGGTTTCGAGTGGGGTGTTGGCATACCGGGCACCTTTGGGGGTGCTGTGGCGATGAACGCGGGTGGACACGGCTCCGATATGGCCGCGGCAGTCAGTAGTGCGGGTGTGTGGCGTGATGGCCAGTATTCCCAGTGGGATGCGCAAAAGTTGGCATTTGGCTATCGCCACAGCGCGCTTCGTCCAGCTGATGTCGTGACTGACGTCTCACTGCGGTTGCCCGCGGGTTCGGCTGAGGAATCAAAGGCGAAGTTGAGTGACATTGTGCGCTGGCGCCGAGAGCACCAGCCCGGAGGGCACAATGCCGGCTCGGTCTTTCGTAACCCGGAAACGGGTTCGGCGGGAGAGCTAATTGAACGGGTGGGTCTCAAAGGTGAGCGGTCCGGCGGTGCATCGGTATCGCTAAAGCACGCAAACTTCATCCAAGTTGAGGAAGGGACTACGGCCCTAGATGTCTCAACCCTCATTGGTCGAATTCATGCCCAGGTATTAGAGATGACGGGCGTCGATCTTGTTATCGAGAATCGATTCTTCGGTTTTGGGGCCGCACATTGAGTCGTCGTAAACCCCTGAGTTCCTCGAAGCCATCAGAAAAACGCCATTCGGCCCCGTCCCCACAACGAGAAAGGATTGCATCGCAGACATCGGAAAGAGCGACTGGTGGCGTCTCTTCCAAAACAGAACGGCCAGCCCCTAGAGCGCGGCGCAAGAAGTTGATTCGACCATTCGTAATCACGACATTCCTGCTGAGTACGTTGACTGTCAGTGGAGCGTGGCTTGCCCATAGTTCCTTCCTGCGAGTACAACACGCCTCGGTAACGGGTGCGGCCCACGAAGACGCTGCCGTAGTCCTTTCCCACTCAGGATTGCTCGCACACCCAACAATGCTGGGGCTAACTGACCATTCAGTTCTCGCCAATCTCGCGATGTTTCCCTGGATTACGGGAGTTTCGGTACATCGCCAGTGGCCCAATACGGTCGTCTTGCGCATTTTCGAAACTCATGCGGTGGCGGTTGCCTTCAACGCGGCGAAAAGACTTGAGTACGTCGGTGTCGAGGGTCAGGATCTGGGCCCGGCCCCGCAGAACGCAGACTTACCCACTTTGTCAATGGTGGCGACGAGTCGAAAGTGGCCCTACGCCCAGTCGGGATTTGGAGCCGTTACGGTCGCTCAAACCATTCCCTCGAGCTTTGGCAACCAAATCTCGCGAATTAGCGAAAGCCCCAACGGAAGTATCCGAGTGACTTTAACGACCCCCGTCACCTTCGTGCTCGGCCCCGCGGTGGATCTAGAGAAGAAGTTCGTGGCAATGGCCTCGGTCATTGCTAACTACACCCTGACTCCAGGTGAAACCGTTGACGTCACCATCCCGGGCGAGATAGCGGTCACCCCCGCAAAGGGCTAATTTCGGCTCATTTGACCCTAAGGTGGTCGCTGACTACGCTTTGATGAATTCGATACCGGCTGCCGAGGGCAGAACCACCCAGCCGAAAAGTACCTAAGGACTATCTATGACGCTCCACTCCGCTAGCCACCACGCAATCATCAAGGTATTTGGCGTCGGCGGCGGTGGGGT
>CAIKZX010000018.1 GCA_903832015.1 uncultured Actinomycetes bacterium | reverse complement strand
GATGAGGTCAAACTGGTCCGGTCCCGTAGGCGTTGAAATAGCTGGCGAGACAAGCTCTAGCAGCGCAAGCTGACAGTTCAGACAGAGCCCCGATTCAACTGAAATTGAGCAATACCAAACTGGACTCGAATCCACACACGGTGAGTTGTAGAAGCGATCGGCGTGAGTAAAGAGCACCGAGTTGACGTTCTGTAGGGGAATGGTCAATGATTCGGAAATCGTACGTGAAGTAATGCCAGGGTTGGAAATAAGGAGTCGAGTAATGGCATCTCGGTAGCCGTGGCGCAGCTGCAATTCATCGCCGTTGTAGTTGGCCTCTGCGGGGATCATGGCCGGTGGCGTTTGACGGGCGCTCTCCACCATACGAACTGACAGATGATTAATCGGCTCAGGGTGCTGAGCTCGATATCTGTCGATTTGTGGTTTCATTAGTACGCTTCCAATCCTTGGCATCGATGCGATGCTGATGTCATCTCTCGTGGTGTTATGACGGACCTTCCTTGTCGAATTGCCCAAACTTTTTTGAGAAGATTGGACAATTCATACTCGCGACTCTTATAAGAAGCATTGGCGGCATAAGGCGTTTATATTTGCCATAATGCCCCCATGGGTATTCGCGATATTCGACAGCTCCTGGGGCTCGAAATTCCAGATGGTCGCTGGTACCTTGTGCCTAATGAGAACATCCATCGGGTCAAGTCCGGAGTGTTT
This sequence comes from uncultured Actinomycetes bacterium, assembly GCA_903832015.1. Lineage (GTDB taxonomy): Bacteria > Actinomycetota > Acidimicrobiia > Acidimicrobiales > RAAP-2 > RAAP-2. The sequence goes on along the minus strand of CAIKZX010000018.1, from coordinate 821 downwards.
GATTCCACTCGGGATAAGTCCCACCCAGTAGTCATTGTTCGAGACTTAAAACAACCCCGAGTGATTGTGCGGGCTCGTTCGGCAAGTAGTCGAGATGGTATTGACCATGAGATTCACACCCATAATCGCGACGAGTCAGACAGCGACGTGGCACCGCTCTGCGTAACCACTAAGCCGGGGCGCATTGTGGAATTCAACCTGGAGGTCGATCGTGATGCACTGACATTTGATAACGAACGTTGCGACGAACCGAATAACAGCCGTGTGAGACATCTCATTCGTGAGTGGGGAAGAGATCTCTGGTGAATCCCCAGCCTCTCAGTAATGATCAATGGGACTTGATTCGTTCGCTTCTCGAGGAAGCGATGTCACAGACGATGCGAGTGAAGCGCTTACCGCTAAAGGGAACAAGCATTGAAGACCTCAGCCAGGAGTTGCTTCTTAAGTTCAGTGAGAATCCAAGTCGGGCTTCCTTTTTGCTCTCACTTCCGACCAGGAATCGCCAGGTTGGACAGCTTTGGCTTCAGCTCGAACGCTTGGCGGATGATCTGCGGGAAAAAACCGTGGTTGACAACCTGCTGGACCGAATAACCGAATTGGCCGCCGCTGACCATTTTGTTCGAAAGAGTTACGGCGACGTGAGTGTATTCAGTACAGCCGATCTATCCGGACCACCTCGCCAGCTGGAAGATCGAGAAATTCGTGGTTTGGCGCGGCTTTGTGCAGATATCTATCAAATTATGGATAATCCGTCCTCGGAGCGGCAATCAATGGTCTACACCACTGAAAACCTAAAAATCCTGATGAAAAGGGTGTTAGAG
>CAIKZX010000017.1 GCA_903832015.1 uncultured Actinomycetes bacterium | reverse complement strand
GTCTTCGCGAAGCAACCGTTCTGTTACCTCTACTGCATCAAACTTCATGCAGTCTCAGTGATCTTGGCTGAGACTGTTTCTAGAATCTCACCGTAAGAGTCAATGAAGGCCTTTACTCCGACCTCTTCGAGGTTGTCGGTGACCTTCGAGAGTTCAACTGTGCTTGGCAAGTCGAGCAAGAGCTGAGCAGCCGCATGACAACTTTCAGTATCTCGAAGAAGGGATCGAGAGAAGTCGCCTGAGGAATTGGCCAAAGTTAGTGTCGCGTCCGGCATGGTGTTGACGGTTTCTAGTCCGGCGATAAAGTCCACGTACAACAAAGGGTCAAACGCCGGATTTTTCGTTGAAGTTGAAGCCCACAGGGGTCTTTGCACCTGAGCACCGGCATTAATCAACTCACGAGCTTTTGGTTCGTTAATTCGTTGTGCGTACAACTCATAGGCGGCGCAAACTTGGGCATTGGCGATTTTTCCAATCAATGGACTTTCGGTGTCGAGCAGAAGATCAACCGAGGCGTCAACCCGTGATACGAAAAATGAAGCGACCGAAGCAATGGTGGAGATGTCCTCGCCATTTTTTCGTGCAAGTTCCAAACCCTCACGCCAGGCAGTCAGTACCTGGCCGTAACGCTCAAGTGAAAAAATGAGCGTTACGTTGATACTTATGCCTAGACCTAAAAGCTGGGTAATGGCGGGTAAGCCAGCCAACGTAGCGGGGACTTTAATCATGACATTCTCACGATTAACCGCGGCGTGCAAACGCTTGGCGGCATCAATCGTGGCAAGGGTGTCATGCGCTAACCGTGGCGACACCTCGAGTGATACAAAACCATCCCGATAGCGAGTCTCGCCATCTTCAAATTCAAGCTTCGACTCTTGATAGACGCCGGCGAGTAAGTCGCAGGCCCGTGTTACGTCTTCCACCGCGAGTGCTTCGAACACCTCTTCAGGGTCATCGGAGAGCCGATTCCTCACCGCTTCATCATAGGCCGAGGTGCTGACCAAGGCCTTGGCGAAGATCGCCGGATTAGAGGTGACCCCCCGAACTCCTTGCGCCACCAGACCCTCAAGGGTGCCATCGGTCAGCCAGTCCCGCCTGATGTTGTCAATCCAGGGTGACTGGCCATAGTCATGAAAAAGCTCCTGCAATTTGGTCATTGATAGGCCTCCAACAATTCCTGAACTCGCTGAACCACCGCGGCCGCGGTGATTCCAAATTCTTCGAAGATATAGCCCGCCGGAGCACTAATTCCGAAGCGATCGATTCCAATGACCTCATCAGCGTATTTGTACCAACCTAGAGTTGCCCCAGCCTCGACCGCCAAGGATGGCAGGTCGTTGCGCAGTACTGATTGGCGGTATTCCATGCTCTGAGCCTCAAAACAAGCCCAGCAGGGGAGTGCCACTACTCGAGTGGCGACACCACGCTCCGCTAACGCTTCGGATGCGGCGATACTTATGCCCACCTCAGAACCAGTTGCGAGAATCGTGATGACGGCGTTGGGATCTTCCACAACCGCATAGCCGCCTCGGTGCGCATGCTCGCGGGATGCCTGCTCGGCGGCGCCCGCTAGCACCGGCAAGTCTTGGCGTGAGAGAACCAGAGCCGTAGCGGGCATCGAAGAGTCCGACAGGAGATTCTCCACAAGACGCAAGGTCTCGTTGGCGTCACTTGGTCGAACTACGTGCAGCCGGGGCATAGCCCGCAACGACATGAGATGTTCAATTGGCTGGTGTGTAGGGCCATCTTCCCCGACCCCAATCGAGTCGTGGGTGAAGACAAAGAGTGTCGAGGCGCCACTGAGGGCCGCTAATCGGATGGCGGGGCGAACGTAGTCGGAGAAGACAAAAAATGTCGAACCAATTGGTCGAATGCCGCCGTGCAGCGCTTGGCCGACCATAATCGCCCCCATGGCGAACTCACGAATACCGTAATAGATCTGCTGTCCACCGGGATGGTCAGCCCCTTGCGCCTGGGTGCCCTTGACCACCACTCCTGTGTTGTCCGTCAAGTCTGCCGAACCCGAAGTCAGTCCAGGCATCAGTCCCGAAACGGCGTCCATGGCACGCTGCATCGCCTTTCGAGTCGCGACTGGAGCAATGGGTGGGTAGCTCTCAATCATGACCCGCTGAGTCAAAGCCCCGTTTGAACGTATTTGGTTGACCAACGTACTAGAGACCTCAGGGTTATTTTGTGCGCGTTCTTGCCAGTCTTCATATTCCTGGTGCTGACGTACCAGCGATTCGTTCATCCGTGAGGGCAGGCCGGGGTCGAAGGTAAAGGGCTCGTCAGGTACGCCAAGCAGTCCCTTGGCTTCACTGATCACTTCAGCGGTGAAGGGTGAACCATGCGCCTCACGTCGGTCCACCATCTCGGGGCTAGGAAACCCAATGTGCGAACGGAGGACTACTAGTGATGGTTGCGTTGTGTTCGCGACACACTCGAGAAGGGCCGCCTCAATCGCGTTGAGATCATTAGCATGCTCACCAAGTTCAACTACGTGCCAACCGTAGGCGCGAAACCGAGCAACGGTGTCATCGCGTAAGGCGAGTTCGGTGGGACCATCAATGGTGATGTGGTTGTCGTCGTAGATAACCGTCAAACGGTCTAATTGCTGTGAACCCGCAAAAGAAGCGGCTTCGTGGGAAATACCCTCTTCCAGGCATCCGTCTCCCGCAATCACCCAGGTTCGGTGATTCATAAGGGGTTCACCATATTGGGTTCGCAATAAACGCTCCGCCAGGACCATACCTACACCATTTGCGAAGCCCTGCCCAAGTGGTCCGGTGGTCACCTCGACCGTCGGCGTTTCGCCCACCTCAGGGTGACCGGGAGTCTTCGAGTGTGGCACGCGAAACCCTCGTAAATCATCTTCGCTCAGTGCGTACCCGAAAGCGTGGGCAAGGCCGTATTGGAGAATAGATGCGTGCCCACAACTGAGAATAAAACGGTCTCGGTCGATCCACGACGAGTCATTTGGTTCGTGGCGTAACACTCGAGAGAAAAGAGTTACGCCCAGTGGCGCCAGCGCCATAGCGGTCCCGCTGTGCCCGGACTTGGCCTTGGCCGGAGCATCCATCGCCAAGGCCACAATTTCCTTAATGGCTTGCAGTTCGACCTCAGTTGCACCACGGTAGAGCTCAGTCATGGCTACGACAGTAGTTAATCTTTTCGCTAAATACTTGCCGTTTCAGGTAAATTTCTTCAAGGTGGCTGTAACCTAGACCTGTGGCGACTTCTAGGAAATTTCTTTTTTCAGGCCTACGTTTTATCGGCAAGGTTCTGAACAGTTCGCCCATAACGGCTCGGGTCGAACGAGAAATAAAACGGCCCCTGATGGGTCTACCTCGTCCGCTAGTTGTAGGGGCAGTAGCGAGTGTATTCATGGCGCTTGGTGTCGTGTTTCTTCTCGTTGGCAGTCTTCGCCTCGTTCAACATTTCTCTTTGTTCCAAGGAAACACCGCCTGGTTGGCCTACGCGGTTGTCTGGTTGGAATCGCTAACTATTGGCGCCTTCACTCTCTGGCGGATCTTCACCGGTCGCCACAAGAGCAAGTAGAGCAGTGAAACCGCTCATCAAGCACACCCTTAAAACCGCCGCGGGGGTCACGCCGACCCATCGTATGGTGAGATGGCTTTTGATTGTGGGCGGTGGTTTCGTGTTTCGACGGGTCCAACGGCGTCAAAGCTTAAGAAGGGGTCGTCCGTCATGAACCCGACCTTGCTAGCCGGCGAGCGGGTGATGCTCATCGACTCGAAAGACCGTCAGTACTTGCTGACCCTAGAGGTCGGCAAAACCTTTCACACGCATTCTGGAATCCTCTCCCATGACGATGTCATCGGTCAACCCGAGGGCTCGGTTATTGCCGCTTCGACCGATCGGAAATTTTTAGTCGTTAGACCAACACTGTCCGAGGTCATCTTGAAGATGCCTCGTGGTGCGCAGGTGATTTACCCGAAGGATTTGGGCACAATCTTGATGATGGCCGACATTGCTCCGGGTCAGCACGTTATTGAATCAGGTGTCGGTTCCGGCGCACTTTCAATGACCCTGCTCCGCGCAGGCGCGAATGTAACGGGCTATGAGATTCGAGAAGATTTCGCCAATTTTGCCAAGAAGACCGTGCGAGAGCAACTTGGCGAAGACCAGAGGTACGAAGTAAAGATTCGAGACGTAACCAAAGGTATCGACGAAACCAATGTTGACCGAGTCATCTTGGACATGCCTGAGCCGTGGGAGGTCGTGGCTCACGCTGAACGGGCTCTACGTCCCGGTGGAATCTTTTTGGCGTACCTGCCAACAATCAATCAGACCCAACAAGTGCGCGAAAAATTGAGGGAGTTTTCCTTCGGCATGGAAGAGACGGTCGAAATACTCCGGCGCACCTGGCACATTGATGGTCGCTCAGTACGGCCTGACCACCGAATGGTCGCTCACACCGGCTTCCTAACGACCGCGCGGCGCCTCGTCAGCCGTGAATTGGACTAGTCGCGTACGACGAAAATGCACTCGCCGGGGCACTCTTCTGAGGCTTCAATAACGGCGTCTACGAATTCCGCGGGGATCTCAGCGGTGCCCTGGGCGCCGCCGGGGTTGCTTTGAACCACTCCATTGTGCTTGACGTAGGCGAGGCCATCATCGAGCAGCGTGAACACGGAGGGGCAAATCTCTTCACAGAGGCCGTCTCCGGTGCATAGGTCTTGGTCAATCCATACCTTCACAGGGGTT
>CAIKZX010000016.1 GCA_903832015.1 uncultured Actinomycetes bacterium | reverse complement strand
TGCAGCGCTTGTACCGCTTGGGCCACCGCGAGGTAGCTCTTTCCGGTACCCGCGGGGCCAATGCCAAAGGTCACGATGCTGGTATCGATGGCGTCGGTGTAACGCTTCTGGCCGGCTGTGGAGGGGCGAATGGCCTTACCCTTAGCCCCTCGAACTACTTCGTGGCGCAATACTTCGCTGGGACGAATGTCGTCGGCGACCATATCAACGGTCCGCTCAATCTTCGTCACATCAAGGGTCTGACCGTTCTCGAGCACGAGCACGAGTTCATCGAAGAGTCTCAGTACTCGCGCCGCGTCCCTACCGGTCACCGTGATCTGATTGCCCTGCACGCGAATCTTCGAACTCGGGAAGGCCTTTTCGATGGCTCGAAGGTACTCATCGCGAGGCCCGAGGAGCCCAGTCATCAAGTGGGTATTCGTTACGTAGGTTGTTGCGCTCAAGGCGTCTTCGGCACGGGTATCAAAACTCATCCGGGGGGCCACGTCATCTTTCTTCCCCCGAGGAGGTGCATGTGCAGATGCGCAACGGAGTTTTGCGCATCCTCACCAACGTTCATCACCAAGCGGTACCCGCTGTCGCGAACGGATGCGGCGGCGGCGACCTCTTGGGCGAGCGAAAACATACTCGCCACATCGGTCGCGTGTTCGGCCGAAATCTCATCCGCGTTCGTGATGTGGAGCTTGGGTACAAGTAAGAGGTGCGTCGGGGCCTGAGGATTGATGTCGGCGAAGGCCAAAGCTTGTCCGTTCTCACCGGCGATCTGCGCCGGGATGGAACCATTTACGATTTGACAAAAAAGACAGTCACTCATTGCTGTCCTCATCCTTACCTAGATTTAGGTGTTTAGAGTGTCATTCCCTGGGCACCGAGACTCATCAGGGCGGCACCGGCAATCGCTGCGGTTTCGGCCCGCAAAACGGTGGAACCCAGCGAAATAACCTGACGCTCGGCCGTCCACTCACCCGGCGCCCAACCCCCTTCAGGACCAATAGCCAGTGCCCGGACGGTGGCCATCTCAGTGCCACCGGTAAAGTCCGCAACGGCGACACTCGCCGGCACTTGGGCGGGGGTAACTGGGTCGCCTATGACTAAATCGTAGGTGCGCCGACATTGTCCACTGGCCTCTGCGCTTATTCGCCGCCAGCGCTCGAGAATCTTCTCTCGAGCTTCACCCTTAAATTTCACGGTGAGTCGTTCGCTCAGTAGTGGGATTATCGCGCTCACCCCGAGCTCGGTGGCTTTCGCGACAACCCACTCACTGCGGTCACCCTTAAGCGGAGCAATGTAGAGCGCCACGGCGGTGGGTTCGGGGTCCAGATACACCTCGCTCACTCGCTTCAATCCCGAGTCTTGAACGGTAGCAAATGACCACGATCCCGAGCCATTGGTGACCACCAATTCTTCACCCACTTGCGCCCGCAGAACTTTGCGGAGGTGGTGCTCAGCATCTCTATCTAGAATCGGCACATTTGGGTCCGAGACCCGTAGCTGCGTAAGGGAGTTAATGCGGCGAGTCCACTCGATCATCGTTAGCGGTGACCCTTGCGACGCTTACCGGGATCGGTCACCGTGATCTCGTGCTTCGCCGCAAACTGGCGGAGTAACTCTTCGCTCTCTGCGTCCAAATTAGTTGGGGTGTCTACAACCACGTGGACGTACAGTTCGCCGTGGTGTCGAGAGTGCAGACGAGGTAGGCCCTCGCCTCGGAATCTAAGCACCGCGCCATTTTGGGTACCGGGTTCAATCTCGACCTTTACCTCACTGCGCAGAGTTGGTGCGCTGAGGTGGGCGCCGAGCGCAGCTTCAACAAAGGAAATGTGCAGCTCGTGATGAAGGTCCTCGCCATCACGTTCGAAACGGTCATCGGGAGAAACCCGTAGGTGCACATAGAGCTGACCATTCCCACCACCTCGAGCCCCCGCGGGACCCTTGTTAGCTAGGCGCATAGTCGAGCCATCTTCTACGCCCGCGGGCACCTGGACGCTGAGCGTGACCTCTTTGTTGGTCAGGCCACTACCTCGGCAGCTTTCACAGGGCGTCTCAATACGCGTGCCAAAACCTTGGCACCGCGAACAAATCCCGGTCGTCATCACCTGACCCAAGATGGAGTTGCGTACCCGACGAACATGGCCCGCTCCGGCACACTCCAAGCAGTTCACCGGTGAAGAACCGGGGGCCGCACCACTACCCGCACAGGTATCGCAGTGCTGGGGCAGTGTCACGGTTAAGTCCTTAGTGACCCCAAAGCCGGCGTCATCAAACGTTATCTCTAACACCACCTGAGCGTCTTGTCCCGATTGCGGACCGGAAGGACGTTGTTGAAATCCGCCCCCTCCGCCAAAGAACATATCGAAGATGTCTTGGACGTTGCCCTGACCAAAGGGGTTTTGATTCTGGTCGGTTGAGCCAAAGCGATCGTACTGAGCGCGCCGGTCAGGGTCGGAAAGCACCTCGTAGGCCTGAGAGACCTCTTTGAATTTGGCCTCAGCTTCGTGGTCCCCCGGATTGGCGTCGGGGTGGTAGCGGCGAGCTAAGCGGCGATAGGACGATTTTATTTCATCGTGGGAGACCGTTTGCTCAACCTCGAGGACTTCATACAAATTTGCACTCATCGGTCCCCCTCAAAGTGTTTGGTCAAGTGTTCAGAAACGCTTCGTGTGGTCGCCATCAGCTCTGAGTATTTGATCCGCGTCGGGCCCAGCAATCCAACCGCCCCAATAGTCTCGCCCTCGATGGTGACCGGGGCGACAATGACCGCACAACTAGCCAGCGGCTCGAGTTGATTTTCCGACCCAATCTTTACCGCCACATGCTCTGCTAGGACCTCTTCGATCATGGAGACTACAACGAGTTCTTGTTCCAAGAGGGCCAAAACATTTCGCACATTGTCAACACCATCGATTGATTCGGCGACCTTGGACGATCCGGTAATAAAGACTTGCTCGCCCTCTCTGGTTGGCTGTTCGGCGTGGAGGACGGCAACGCTTTCTCGCACCATAGTGGCGACGTCATCTTGTCGCGAGGGTACTTGGACTCGGTCTGAGATGGTGGTTCCGTGGAGTAAAGCGTTTAGTTGCTTGGATGCTTCAGCAACATCTGTGTGTTCGGCCTCAAAGTCGACAAACACTGAGTGTTTTAACACCGTGCCATCCGAGAAGACAGTAACCAGTAATTGGTGGTGGGCGTCGAGGTTCACCAATTGCACACTCACAATTGGCGCGTTAGAACTCGACCCCCCCAGCACCACCGAGGTGTAGTTGGTGAGCTGGGTCAACATCATTGAGGTTTGCTCCAGCACATCTTCAACTTCACCCCGAACGGTCGCGAAGAAGTCGGACAACTGCTGCTGTTTTGCGGTGCCCAGTTTGCCGGACTTCAGGTGGTCTACGAAGTAGCGGTATCCCTTATCGGTGGGAACGCGACCAGCCGAGGTGTGAGGTTGAGCCAAGTAGCCCTGGCGCTCTAAGGTGACCATCTCCGAACGAACAGTTGCGGGGGAAACTTCGAGTTTGGCGTTCTGGGCCACGGAGGTCGACCCCACGGGCTGTGCGGTGTCGACGTGCTCTGCGACAACCGCCTCAAGAATTGACGCCTTGCGCTGGTCCAAATCAGTTTGATTCGTGTCTGGGGTGGAGAGTTTTTGTGCCATAGGGTGCCTTACTAGCAGTCAATTCTACCGAGTGCTAAGACCACCGTGCTCGCTCTGGCCAACGGCGGGAGAAGGCCGTAGAGTGGCGCAGTGAGCGACGCCGAAAAAGTCGAACTAAGGCGGGCCATCGGCACCGCCGAGGAGCGAACCCAATTAGAGAGTTTCTTGGATTTTTATCGCAACACCCTCTTGCGTAAATGTGAGGGACTAAGTGACGAGCAACTCAAGAGCCACCCCGTTGCCACTTCGGATCTGACTCTGTTGGGCCTGATCCGTCACTACGCCGGGGTCGAACAGTTTTGGTTCGAGCACATCTTTGCCAACGAACTTTCCACCTGGTACTACGACGCCGCGAACGACCCCGATGTTGATTTTCACGACCTGGACGGAATCTCTGTCGAAGAGGCACTAAATAATTTTCATTCGTCCATCGCCACGAGTAAGCGGATCACTCTGGGACATGCCGATGACATGGTCGCCACACTCCCCCACCCCATGGGGTACCAGGTGAATCTTCGGTGGATTTACATTCACCTCATCGAAGAATACGCTCGGCACGCGGGACACGCTGACTTACTGCGAGAATTGATTGACGGAACTGTCGGTTACTAGTCCTCGAGTTTGAGA
>CAIKZX010000015.1 GCA_903832015.1 uncultured Actinomycetes bacterium | reverse complement strand
GTTGGGGTTGAAAACAGTTGGCACAATGTAATCGGCGGAGAGTTCTTCGGCACCTACCGTATCCGCTATCGCACGTCCTGCCGCCAGTTCGACCTCGGTAGTGATTTTGCTTGCGCCAACATCGAGCATGCCTCGAAAGATACCGGGGAAGGCTAGAACATTATTGATTTGGTTGGGCTCATCGCTCCGGCCGGTCGCGACAATTGCGGCGTGCTTCCGAGCGAGGAATGGCTCGATTTCTGGATCGGGATTAGCGAGGGCGAAGACGATTGACCTATCGGCCATCACTTTAAGGTGCTCTTCGGTGATCAGATTGGAGCTCGACACGCCAATAAAGATGTCGGCCCCACGCATTGCTTCCGTGATATCGCCCTTGCGATGTTCCTTGTTTGTGTTTTCCGCCAACCACTTGCGGTCACGATCTAGATCGGCACTCGCCGGATCAAGAATTCCTTGACGGTCGCAACCAATAATGTCGCCCACGTTTTCTGCGAGCAATAGTTTGGCGATGGCCATACCGGCGGCCCCGACACCCAGTAGAGCTACGCGCACATCTTTCATGTCCTTACCAACAACGCGCAGGGCATTTAGGAGAGCGGCGTAAACGACTACGGCGGTGCCATGTTGGTCGTCGTGAAAGACAGGTATATCCAGCGCCTCACGAAGTCGTTCTTCGATTTCAAAACAACGAGGAGCGGCGATGTCTTCAAGGTTGATCCCACCGTAGGAGGGAGAAATAGCTTTGACGATGGCGATGATCTCTTCGGTATCTTGCGTGTCTAAGCAAACTGGCCAAGCGTCAATGTTCGCAAAACGCTTGAATAGTAGGGCCTTACCTTCCATCACGGGGAGGGCCGCCTCGGGTCCGATATTTCCCAGCCCTAATACTGCTGAGCCATCGGTGACCACCGCGACCGTGTTGCGCTTGATGGTCAATTTGCGGGCCAGGCGCTTGTCTTTGGCAATTGCCGCGGAGATTCGAGCAACGCCAGGGGTGTAGGCCATTGAGAGGTCGTCACGGGATTCGATAGAGACCTTGGGGGCGATGCCTATGGTGCCGCCACGGTGCATCAAGAACGTGCGGTCACTAATAGCGATCACATTGGCCCCGACAAGTGCATCAACCATCTGGCCTAATTTTTCCGCGTGCGCTTCATTTGCAGCGTTACAGGTTATGTCAATGGTCATTCGTCCATCAATTGGCTCGGTGACATCGAGCGCCGTGACCAGACCATCATTTTCGGCGATGATGCGTGACACATTGGGGATAATGGTGCCAGAATCTAGTCCAACTCGAATAGTGATCGAATATGAAGCACTGGGGGAACTCATGGAAAACCTTCCGTGAAAATCAACTGAAAGTCCATCGTACTAGTCAATTCGAGAGCGTTTCTCAGCCTTCATCGAACAGGCACCACACTGGCTCTCAAGTTTCCTAAACTGAAGTGGAATCGTTTATCCAAGGGGAAATAATGCCTGCAGCACCACGCCGCGCGCGCGAGAGCGAACCGGTCATTACCGGTGGCGTCGAGGGCAATGCCCGACTGACCGCTTCACTGGCGGCTTCTCTGCTCCTCCTGTTATTTCTGGAGGGTGTCACCCTGCTGGGCGTTAGCGCTCACTTAAGCTTGCACGTTTTTCTGGGCTTAGTGCTTATTCCCATCTCCTTATTGAAAGCCGGATCGGTTATTTGGCGATTCGCGAAGTACTACTGGGGAACTGCGCAATACGTGCGCAAGGGGCCACCTCCAATCCTGCTGCGCTTGCTCGGACCGTTCGTTGTGGTTTTGAGCCTGACCGTCCTATTTTCCGGACTCCTCTTGATTGTTGTTGCGCCTTCCAGCATGAGAGATTCGCTTCTCTTTATCCACAAGGTCTCATTTGTGTTCTGGTTCGGCGCTATGGCGATTCACGTGTTGGGCCACCTTGGCGACACGGCCCGGGGCGCCACTCTGGACTGGGTTGGGCAAAAGCGCCGCCAAGTTGCGGGAGCGGGGTTTCGCCAGGTAACGGAGATTGCCTCGCTGGCGCTGGGTATCGGACTCGCTATTTGGGTAACGCCCTACGCCACCACCTACGCGACCCACTGGATTTCTGGCGGGAATTAGTGCGTACCCAGCCCAGGGCCAGAGCGGAACTATTCACCATTGCGCTAGCGGCGATTGGAAGCAGCGCATTTGTCCTGGCTCGCCTAGTGCTGGCCGCCAAGGGTGAGCTCTCTAGATTTGTTGTGGCCGGAACACAGTGGACTAGTCCCGTGAATCATTTTGTACACCGCTTCGCCAACAGTGGGTACGACGGACAGTTTTACTGGCGACTCGCGGCCGATCCATTCAATCTCGGTATGGCGCCAGTGCTCGGAATTCCTTTTGATCACGCCCTACGTGTTAACAGGATTTTCTACCCATTTGTTGCGTGGATGTTTTCCCTCGGGCAGCCTCGGTGGGTAGCTTTCGGTCTAGTTGTTGTGAATTTTCTGGCGATTCTCGCCCTTGTGTATCTAGCGATTCGAGTTTGTCGAGAGGTGAATCGGAGCCCCTACTGGTCACTAGTGGTCTTGTTGGTTCCTGGCCTCATTGGTTCTCTGAGTCGAGATTTGACGGAAATTGTTTCCGCTCTACTTATTGTCATTGGCGTGATGGCGCTACGAGAGGACAAATACTGGGTTGTGGCCGTAGCGTGGTCGCTTGCGGGGCTCACGAGAGAAACAAACATTTTGGCGGCAGCGTGCTTAGCGCTCGTGAGTCTGTGGGCCATCGCAACCAAACGGCGCAGGGTGTCGCAGCGAGAGATAGCGTGGGTTGTCCCAGGGCTGGTCTTTGTATTGTGGCAAGTGATTGCCCATCACTCACTGGGTACCTACCCACTCATCAGCTCCTCGGGGACGGGAGATCTGGGACTTCCCTTTGTTGGTTTTATTGAGGGGGCCAGCCACTGGCTACCCTCAACGCACCCGCACCTTCTGGCCAAAATGGCTCTCTACAGTGTTGAAACACTCGTCACCGGAACGCTCTTGGTAACGGCCTTTAAACGTCGGAGCTGCTTCGATGGGCTTGAGCGGATGCTCATAGTTGTTTTTTCGCTTCTAGTCATTTGTGAGACTCGACGGGGATGGCAGGTGCCATTTGATAATCGATACGCAACCGTCCCGCTGATTTTGATTTGGTTTGGCTTGCTTCGCGGTACGAATGAGAAGCAACTACGCCGAGTGCTCTGGATCGCCCCTCTCGTTCTAGTGACGGTGGCGTGGCGAGTTGTAGTGATCTAGAAGAAGATCGAACAGAGTTCGTAGATATCCCGAGGGAGCTTGCGCTGACCGCCCGCCACCTCGGAGAGTGGGGCCAGAACAACTTCGTTATTACGAACAACCGGTATGGTGCCAAACTTGCCATCAATCACCGCTTGGTAGGCACCAGCGCCTACTCGGGTGGCCCAAATGCGGTCGTAGGCCGTGGGGGCTCCACCACGCTGCAGGTGACCGAGAACGGTAGTTCGCACTTCGAATCCGGCCATTTCTTCGAGCTTGTTCGCTAAGAAGTTGCCAACACCACGAGTGGCGAGACGGACACCGCCAATTCCCTCGGTGCTGAGTTGTGTGGCCTCGGTTCCACCAATGGTGCTGAGATGCACGCCTTCGGCGATAGCGATGATTGAGAACATTAAGCCGTTGCTTCGGCGGTGATTTACGTGTTCGATAATTTCACTCATCGTCATCGGAAACTCGGGCACAACCACCAAGTCCGCACCTCCAGCGAGGCCACCTAGGGCGGCGACCCAACCGGTTGAACGTCCCATAGTTTCAACGACCATCACCCGATGGTGTGAGGCGGCGGTGGTATACAGGCGGTCTAGCGATTCGGCAACGATGGAGATGGCGGTGTCAAAGCCGATGCAGTAGTCGGTGGCGAGGAGGTCGTTATCAAGAGTCTTGGGAACACCCACGACTGGAGCGCCACGGTCAGCCAACCAACTAGAAATTCTTTGAGTGCCATCTCCGCCAATGGCGATGAGAGCGTCGAGGTTGGTACCGATGGACTCGAGAACTCGGTCTCGGCCGCCAACGGGATTGTCGAGGTCGTAGCGCTCGGTACCAAGGACAGTACCGCCCTGGCTGATGATGCCCCGGAGGTCCTTATCTTGCAGAGCGCTGGCAGTGAACTCGTGGGCTAGACCGGCCCAGCCATTTTGTACGCCAATGACTTCGTGACCATCGCGCAGGGCTAGTTCACCGGCTGCCCGTATCGCAGCATTCAGTCCGGGGGCGTCTCCGCCGGCGGTGAGAATACCAATGCGCATGCAGCTCCTTACGTGCTCGATTCCATTCTAGGCGCGCTTTGGCTATTCTGCGGGGTTATTTCGTCATCACGAAGGTTCACTAAGGTGGCTGAGCATGGAGCATTCTCTCTTGTACTGCCTCGACACCGTGATGGTGGACGTAATTATGAAAGTCGCGCACATTCCCCAAAAAGGTGGCGACGTGCTCGCTGATGATCGACTGTTTACTACCGGTGGGGGATATAACGCCATGAGTGCCGCAAGTCGCTGTGGCCTGCCTGCGGTGTACGTCGGAGTCTTGGGGACTGGTCCTTTTACCGACTTGGCTGAAGAATCGCTGCGCCGTGATGCGATTGTGGCCCCACTGCCTCGTTCGCAGAGTCTTGATGTTGGCTACTGCGTCACGCTGGTGGAGCCGAGCGGCGAGCGCACCTTCATCACCGCTGCCGGATCCGAAACAGGACTTGATAAGGCGGCTCTTGCTCTCATTGAGCCGCAAGCGGGTGATTACGTCTTAATTTCGGGCTACAACATCATGGCGGAGCCCCAAGCTGGTGCACTCTTAGATTGGATTGAGGGACTTTCGCCCACGGTAGTTGTCGCTTTGGACCCAGCAATCCGTCTCGAGGATATCCCCCCAGCAAACCTCCAGCGCATGCTTGCGCGCACGAATTGGTTGCTGTGCAACGAGACTGAGGCTCAGCACCTAACTGGGGAATCGGACCTAACCGAAGTCATTGATCGGATGAGTGGGCTCAATGCCCACTGCGTACTGCGTGTGGGCTCGGAAGGTTGCTGGATAATTGAGGGGGAATTGGTAACTCGAGTGCCGGGGTTCGAAGTACGGGCCGTCGACACCACCGGGGCGGGTGACACTCACAACGGCATTTTCCTGGCGGGGCTAGCAAAAGGGCAGCCGTCGGTTCAGGCGGCGCGTATCGCCAATGCGGGAGCCGCTCTGGCGACCGAACAACTTGGCCCAGCGACCTCGCCAACACTCGAGGCAATTGTGGCGTGGCTCGAGGCCCACGACCACTCGAAGTAGGGTAAAGACTCGATATGGCAGAACTCTCCTTTACCTACGGAACTATGGCCGCCGGCAAGTCCACCTTGGCCCTACAACTCTGTTGGCAGTTACGCGAGAACCGCGATGATGTTGCGCTGTGGACCTTCGGAGACCGTTCACTCACCGGAGTGGTGACGAGTCGTATTGGCATTCAGGCCGCGGCAACCTCTATTAACCCGGGTGAACCTCTCGATAGTTTTGTCGCCGAACTATTGGAAAACAAGATGAGAATTCTGGTTGTTGACGAGGCCCAATTTTGTTCGATGGAACAGATTGATGAGATTGCCCGCTTGGTTGATGACGAAGGAATTGATGTTCATGCCTTCGGATTGTCGGCGGACTTCATGCTCAATGTGTTTCCTGGCTCCCAGCGCCTCTTTGCTATTTCTGACCGTTCCCAAGAGTTACCTCTGACCACCTCTTGTTGGTGCGGTGGGCGTGGTCGCTGCAATGCTCGTGTAGTTAATGGTGAAATTGCCCGCGGAGGAGATCAAATAGTGATTGGTGACGCGGGCGGGACCGAAGTGGTTCGATACCAAGTACTTTGTCGCCGTCACTATCGTTCGGGCGAACTGGGTCGTTAGAGCTCGGTAATCTCTCGTAGATCACCGTCGTCAACATTAAAGACGAAGCCTCGAATTTCGAATTGCTCCACAAAGGAGCTGCCCTTAAGTATTGCGACCGTCTCGCGAACACTTTTGTCAACGTCGTTGTAGGCGCCAAGGGTGAAGGGTGGGCGAGCGCCCTTTACCTCAGTCAACTCTGTCTGCAGAGTGTCTTCTTCGAAGGTTTCTAAACCACAACGAGTGTGGTGAATCACCATGACCGATTTAGTTTTTAAAAGATACTGACTAAGAAGTAGGGAGCGAATTGCATCCTCAGTCGCTAGGCCGCCAGCATTGCGAATAAGGTGGACTTGACCAAGGTCTAGTCCCAAGGCCCCAAAGAGGTCGAGCCGGGAGTCCATGCAGGTCAAAACCGCGAGGTGGAGCTGGGGGATGGTGGGCAGTTCGCGGTGGCCATGTTCGGCGACGTAGTGGCGGTTATGACTCAGCAGCTCATCAATCACGCTCATGCTCACAGTCTACGAGACGTCCATAAAGCGCATGAGGACGGGTAGGGTCAAACTGGAGGTAATTATGGAACACATTGACCACTTTCAAGATGAGTTGCGTGGCCCCGCTAAAGAGTTGCGTGCACTGATTCCCGACGTGCTGAAGGGTTTTGGTGAGATTCAGCGGGCGGCCATGATTGAGGGGGCCACGAGTCTCGCGCAGAAAGAGCTAGTTGCTCTTGCCATTGCTATGACTCGCGAATGCGATGGTTGCATCGAAGCTCACGCCCGAGGGGCGGTCAGGGCGGGGGTCACCCGCGAACAGTTGGCCGAAACAATCGGCGTCGTGATCTTGATGAATGGTGGCCCCGGAACCGTTGGGGTCCCCGCGCATTGCGGGCTTTTGACGAAGCCAAATCTGGTGCGCAAAATTAAGTCACGCCCAGTCAAATTTCGGGCAGAATAGAGGGATGGAAAGCCTCACCGACCTTGAGCGTTCGACGCGACTGAATTCTCTTAACTCTCTTATGGAACTACTGCGCCCCATGGTGCAAGCCGATGGTGGCGAATTGGTTCTTGTCAATTGTGACGTAGACGCGGGTGTGGTCGAGGTCGAGCTCCAGGGAGCGTGCTCGAGCTGCGCTATAGCGGAGGACACATTGTCGGGTGGGGTAGAGCGCATCTTGAAAGACCGCCTTTCTTGGGTTACCGAAGTTATTGGTGGGGTCCAAGAGACTGACGACATTGAGGGGTCCCAGCTACTGGGCGCTGGTGGTTACGTCCCCAAATATCGCCCCAGTTGAGCAGCCGAGATTTTGTGCTCGCGAGTGGACGTTAGCCACTATTATTTAGTTAGGCTAACTAATGAAAACAACCTCTTCCGCCGACCTCGCTGCGCGCTTGCGCCAAGTGGTGACCCGACTGAACCGTCGCCTGCGCGTCAGTTCGTTGGGTGAAATTTCTCCGGCCCAGGCGTCGATGCTGGCGTCAATTGAATTGCTTGAGGGCCCGACTCTCGGCGATCTCGCGAACGCCGAGCAGATTCAACCGCCCTCAGTTACCAGGCTGGTCAAGGGCTTGCAGGACGCCGGGTTGATCGCTCAAAAGACTGACGAAAGTGATCGACGCGCCACTCGCGTGGGCATCACTCCTCGGGGCAAAAAGGCCCTAAGTGAGATACGCGAGCGAAAAACCCAATTCCTCCATTCAAAGCTGAGTGATTTATCACCTAAAGAACTCCAAGAGGTCGAGAAAATGATTGTGCTGCTCGAGGGGTTGCTCGGAGAATGAACGCCACCAAACGCTTCACCACCCGCACTTTTGCCGCCCTAAAGGTCCGCAACTTTCGCCTGTACTTTATTGGCCAATTGGTTTCCTTCTCCGGTTCGTGGATGCAATCGGTTGCCCAAGGCTGGCTGGTCCTTCAGTTAACGGGTTCATCAGTTGACTTAGGTTTCGCCATTGCGTTGCAATACCTACCAATGCTTATTGTCGGATCCTACGGAGGAGTGGTCGCTGACCGTCACCTCAAACGTCCAATTCTTTACCTCACCCAGTCAGCGGCGGGCATGCTCGCGCTCATCCTGGGAATCTTGGTCTCTACCAACCACGTAAACGTCTACTCGGTTTACGTCATCGCCTTTGGGCTAGGGATAGTCAACCTCTTTGATGTACCCGCACGGCAGGCGTTCGTGCAGGAGATGGTGGGTCGTGACTTGATTGCCAACGCGGTCAGTTTGAATGGGGTGCTGATGAACTCGGGCCGAGTCATCGGGCCCGCGATTGCGGCCGGGACCATTGCGCTTTTTGGCATTGCTACTTGCTTCTACGCCAACGCGGTTTCGTATATTGCCGTTCTCATCGCCCTGCGAATGATGCGGTCGAAAGACTTCAATCCACTTCGCACTGTAATTCGTGAAAAAGGTCAGATGTTTAAGGGCATCAAGTATGTGGCCACGACCTTGTTGCTTCGCAACACCATCGTGTCAGTTGCGTTGATTGGTCTCTTTGGCTTTAACTTCACCGTTACCTTGCCTCTTCTTTCGACACAAACCTTCCACGATCAGTCGGCAACTGGCTATGGATTGTTGATGGGCGCAATGGGCATCGGGGCGGTGCTGGGAGGCCTCTTTGTGGCTCACCGCCAAAAACCCACTCCGAAACTGCTCGCAATTCTGGCCACCTCCTTTGGCGTGGTGATGGGGGTGGTGTCTATTTCGCCCAGTTTGTTATTCGCGGAAATTGCGATGGTGCCACTGGGGGCGTTCTCCATTGCCTTTGTCTCAACCGCCAACGCCACATTGCAACTCAATTCGAGCGAAGAGATGCGTGGTCGCGTGATGAGTCTCCACGGCACCGCGTTCTTAGGCACCACTCCGATAGGCGCACCGCTAGTTGGACTAATTGTGGGGCTGACGAACCCACGTATTGGAGTAGCCACGGGGGCTGCGGTCACGTTCCTTGCGGGACTTTGGCTCTTCATCCAGTTACCGGCCAGCCGCCAAAGCCAGAGTGAACTTCGAGACGCTCGTTAACTCGGCTTTTGAGCGAGCCAGACTCGGCTCCAAGGTTCCCAGACAATTCCGTGGAGCCGATCATTTGGAATAATTTCCAAAATCTTGAAACCGGCATTTTCAAGGAATGAACGAAAGCTGTCTTCGGAATAAACCCTAAATTCCAAAGTTGAGCCAAGCCCTCCGTGGAAATTCAAATCACCATAAGAGTGAAATTCACCGTCGGGGGTATAACCAGTCCAGCGAGGAGTGGGCTCCATCTCTAGTTTTGTATCGCGCATTTCTGGGAAGTGCTCCACGTGAGCGTCACCCGAGCGAGTGTGAGGTACAGAAAGTACTGCGATGCCGCCTGGCTTCAAGATATTAAATAAGCCGGTGAACGACCGGTTAGCGGGAGGTTCGATATGTTCGAGGACCTCGCAACAACTCACTATGTCAGCAGAGTTAAAGAGTACGGGATCAGGATTGACGATGTCGAGAAGTGGTTCTTGGTGGTAATGGTGATTGGCGTAACGATTGCCAAAAAGCTTCGTCGCAAATTTGACCATCCATTTGCTATCCGAGACACCGATAATTCGTTCAGCTTTTGGGCGTAACTTGATGGCCTTTCGCATGGCTTGAGCGACCGCTCGCTCTCGGGACGTGGACTTACAAATCCGGCATACTGAGCGTTCCCGCTCAAAAGCGCCAATGGCGATGGTGGGAAGTTGACAAGCTGGGCAGAGGAAGAGTTTCAAGGGCGTATCGGTAAGTTCGTCACCCCACGACGCTACCGCTAAATGCCCCAATCCCGTGTTTGTGGCCACTCTTGGGAACCCCTAAAGTTGAAGCAATGTCTGTCGTCGGCGCGCGCAAGTTCACTCGCCAAGAGTCCAGTGAAATATCCAAGCAACGGACTCCGCCCCCAGTACGCAAGCCCACACCACCACAGCCCGATAAATTACGGATTGCTCTGCTGGTCTACCGAGGGAATCCGACCTGCGGGGGGCAAGGCGTTTACACCCGGCACCTCTCACGTGAGTTGATCCAGCTCGGCCATAGTGTCACCGTTTTCTCAGGACCGCCCTGGCCCGAAATTGATGAAGGGGTGGGTTTCGTGCCCGTCCCAAGCTTGGACCTGTACCGTTCTCCCGATCCCTTCCGGTGGCCTAAGCGCGAAGAAATTAGAAGCTGGCCGGACTTAGTCGAATTGGTTTCTACTCGGCTTGGTCACTTCGCTGAACCCCGAGTTTTTGCTTGGCGGGTGGCCCGACTTTTAAAAAATCGCCGAGATGACTTTGATCTCATTCATGATAACCAAACTATGGGCTATGGCATCGCCCGTCTCAAGAAGAGTGGGTGGACAATTCTCGAAACGTTGCATCACCCAATTACCGTTGATCGAGAGATTGCCATAAGGCACGCACAGACGAAGTGGGCGCGGGTAGGTGCCAAGCGTTGGTATTCATTCTTGACGATGCAGATAAAGGTTTTGCGGTCACTTCCAGCGATTGTGACCGTTTCTCATAATTCCAAGATCGATATCAATGCGCAGATGGGGGTACCTCTCGACAAGATGACGGTGGTCCCCGTGGGCGTAGACCACGATAGGTTCAAGCCCGATGTCACCATTCCTAAAATTAAAGGACGCATTATTGTCACAACGAGCAGCGATGCGCCGATGAAGGGCTTGGTGCCACTCCTTGAGGCGGTGGCCCAGATTCGGACTTCCAGGGATGTTTCACTGACCATCATTGGCAATCCCTCAGCGCATGGCCCTATCGCTGAGCCTCTATCCCGTCTTTCACTCGCCGGGCATGTGCACACGGTGTTTGGTGTCAGCGACGAGGAATTAGCGGCCAAATACGCCGAAGCCGAAGTGGCGGTCGTTCCAAGTCTGTATGAAGGCTTCAGCCTGCCCGCGATTGAGGCAATGAGTTGCGGAGTGCCTTTGGTCGCCACCACGGGTGGTGCGTTGCCTGAAGTGGTGGGCGAAAATGGCGTAACGGGATTATTGGTCGAGCCCGGGAACGTGAGCGCCCTGGCCGATGCAATCGAACAGTTACTGGAGGACGAAACACTTCGAAAGAAGATTGGCGCAGCGGGCCGCGCGAGAGTACTCACGCGATTTACGTGGGAGGTAACCGCTCGGGGCACCGAAGCATGTTATCTAGCCCTACTAAACGAAACCGCTCTGCCCCTTGCGATGACCTTTAACTAATGCTCACCGCAGATCTGAATCGACTGGAACTGAGTTCGGCAGACCTTGTTTTAGACCTGGGCGCGGGCTTTGGGCGGCATGCTTTTGCCGCACTCCGCAGAGGCTCAAAAGTGATTGCGCTTGATTCCGGTCAGGCGGAGATGGATTCGGTACGCGCAATGTTTGAAGCAATGCGTGAAGCAGGGGAGATCTCCCGCGAGGCGACCGCCGAAGCACTTCGTGCGGACCTGAGGGCACTACCTTTCCTGCACGCAACTTTTGATGTGGTTATCTGTTCGGAGGTCATGGAGCACATTTTCGATGAAACTCTTGCCCTCTCAGAGCTCGCACGAGTAGTGAGAGTGGGTGGAAAAATTGCCATGACGGTTCCGCGTAAGACGCCGGAGAGAATCAATTGGGCGTTATCGGACCGTTATCACTCTGTGCCGGGCGGTCATATTCGGATTTATTCTCGATCTCACCTGGAAGCCCTACTGGCGTCGGCGGGATTTCAGATTGATGGGCATAAATATGTCCACGGACTGCATTCGCCCTACTGGTGGCTTAAATGTTTAGTGGGCACCGAAAACGATAATCATCGACTGGTCGCGATGTATCACCGTTTTCTCGTTTGGGACATCATGAAGTCGCCACGTATAACGCGATTTCTCGAACAGCTTCTTGCACCAGTCATCGGTAAATCCCTCGTCATCTACGCCACGAGAGTTACAAACTAGTGGCCACTACCGCTGCCGGAATTTCCCTCGACTTGTCCGAGCTGGCCGTGGGGCTGGCCACCTTTCAGTCGCCCAGCGGGCTGTTTCTGCAGACGCGAGGCGGTGTGGGGGACCCATGGAATCACGTAGAAGTGCTGATGGCCCTGACGGTAACGGGTGAGTATGAACTAGCTAAGCGGGGCTATCGGTGGCTACAGAAGAACCAATTGGGAGATGGCTCGTGGTTCCACTACTACCGCGCGGATTATGTTCATTCAGCACGGATTGATTTCAACGTGATTGGATATATCGCCACGGGTTTACTGCAGTATTTCCAATGCACCAATGACGTTGAGTTTGTTCGAGAGTTGTGGCCGACGGTTGAACGCGCCACAAAATTGGTTACGAGTCAAATTAGGGAGGATGGTGGTATTGCATGGTCGCTCGACTCTCGCGGACGGCTAGAGGCCATCTCGTTGCTCACCGGTTCCTCTTCGCTGGCGCACTCACTCCAAAGTGCGAACACACTCGCATTGTTACTTCGGTACCCGCCACCGGTCGCCACTAAATTGTTGGGCGCACTCCAGCACCGTGTTGCCAAGCATCCAGAACTTTTCGCCGATAAGCAACAGTTCGCCATGGACTGGTATTACCCAGTTGTAACCGGAGTGAAATCGTTTAGTCCGAGTAGCCGAGAAGGCTTCGAAAAACTATTCCTGATTGACGGTTTTGGGGTTCGTTGCGTTTCGACTTCCGATTGGGTGACGACCGCCGAAACATCGGAATATGCCCTTGCTCTATTGCGCAGCGGCGATCAGGAGGCCGCCCGTAAAGCGCTCGTGGACATTGGGCAACTGAGGTCACCGGACGGTCTTTTCTACACCGGTATGGGCCACCCCTCGCGGGTGACCTTTCCCTATGACGAGGTCAGTAGCTACAGCACCGCAGCGTTCGTGCTGGCGTGGGACGCGCTCGAGAAGATAACCCCCGCTCACGGGCTTTTCACGGCCGAGGTTGAGATAGCGCCCCACTCAGACTGCGCCTACTGCTAACGAATTCGAACCAGCACGCGCAGTGAGCCAACTTCGGCCACATCGACAAAAACACCACTCTGAAGAGCGGCACGGTAAATCTCGTAAGGAACCTGACCGCCGTCGGAGGGATTACTAAAGACATCGTGAATCATCAAGAGGCCCCCGGTATTTATTTTGCGGGCCCAGAGTTGGAAGTCGCGCCACGCCACATCGTGGCCGTGTCCACCATCTATGAAAAGTAGATCGAGCGGCTGGGCGAAGTGTTGGGCGACAATTGAGGATTCTCCCACGACCCCCACGACCGTGCTCTCCAGGCGGGCTCGGGCTACTGTTCGTTGCCAGTGAGGCAATGTGTTCAACCGTCCATCTTCTAAATCGACGAGGGTTGGATCGTGGTGGGGCCAGCCGACCTGATTTTCCTCCGAACCGTGATGATGATCCAGACAATAAAGCAACGAAGAGCTCTGCTCGGCGGCGGCTCCCAAGTAGACACTGGACTTTCCACAATACGATCCAATCTCCATCCAGGTCGCGTTCGGTTTGCGCGCTCCGTGCAGTAGGGCGTTATCAAAGAGGGCTCGCCCTTCATCGGGAGGCATGAAGCCGGTAATCGAATCGGCTAGGGCGAGAAGTTCAGAGACTCGGGTCACGCCGCGAGTAGATGAATCAGGGTGTACAAGCCCAGCCCAGCGAAGACAGCGCCACCAAATCTGCGCACCAGAACGAGGGGGACCTTGCGCAAAATCAGACTTCCCCCGTAGCTCGCGAGAAAGGTCACCGCAATCAATCCAATTGAGGAGGCGGCGAAGACCAGGACGGGTTGGTGAGTTTTGGCCACGAGGTTGGCCGCCTGAATTTGAGTCAGGTCACCAAATTCACCTATGAAGATAACCCCAAAGGCGGTGAGGGATTCACGAGCGAATGAGGCGCGGTGCTCAGGAGCCGCCTCCCGCTCACCCTCCTCTTGAACCTTTTCGCCTTTGGCCAAGAGCAGATAGGCGGCACCGGCAAGAAAGAGCACGGCAATTATGAGTTCCTTGATGCGACTCGGCAAGAGGGTGAGCAGACCACCCGCAGCGCAGGCCAAAGCCATTTGAACAACAAAGGCACTGGCCGCACCGATGGCCACCGAGAGGGGGCGAGCCTTCGAAGCCATCACCACGGTGGCGATCATCGTCTTATCAGGCAACTCCAATAGGAACATGATTCCTACGATGCCGAGAAAACCTCCAACGGACACGAGTTAGTTAGAACTGTTGACGAATTGAAGAGGCGAAGGCCAAGCCCACCCGCATGCGTTCGATTTGCTGTTGAATCGTTCTTTGTTCCCCACCGAGCGGGTGATCATTGTGAAACTGCTCGACGGTGTTGGCGAACTCTTCATCCTGGAAGAATGTGGGAACTCCCATGGCTAGACGTGAGTGAGTATTGGATGGGAACTTCTCCATGGCCTCGTCCCAACGCTTGGCAATGTACTCCCAGATTTTGCGACCAGTGTGCTTGTTCGTAGTCAAGATTCCGAGCAAAATTGCGGAGTCCTGATTACGGAACTTGCTGAAGGCTTTCTCCGCGGCGTCAAAGGCAGTCTTTTCGGCGTTAAACGCTGACAGGCTGATCAAGTAACGCTGTTCGGTCTGAGGGTCGGCGGCGTTGTCGTAACGGTTAAGGAACTCCTCGTAGTCACCGGCTCGGTCTTGCCCACCGACAATGGTGAGAATCGTGCGAGCAATGTTTCCGTCCATGTTGTCGGCTTCGAAACGTCGGATAGCCTCGGCGATGACCTCAGGGTCTTTTACGATATTGCCCATGATTCCCAAGACGGTTGAGCGCAACTGCGGGGTCAACTCATCTTCGCCCGTCTTCGCATCCCATCCGAGCTTGGCCCACTCGGGGGCGAAGATCTCGCGAGCCTGCTCGGCCAAGACGGATTCGCTGGCCTGGCCGTAAATGACGCGGTTGACGTAGCCGAAGGCGGTGGCCACCGTAGACCATGGAGTCGGGTCGTTCAGGCCTTGCAGACCCTTGGCGATGACCAAGAAGTCAGCCCAGGTGATGCGCGAAGCAAACAGTGAGGCCCATGAGTCAGCGAGCAAGGTTGCGCGCTCGAGTTCGTCAAGGTCCTTTATCCGTGGCGACAGTGCCGCCAGTTCGGCCTGACCGTAGCGGGAGCGGAATACTCCCGAACCTCCGGCGTTGACCACGAGTGGCAAGTCGCCCTCAACCGCAATGGGCTCAGTGCCCAGGAGGTGACGACTCACGGAACCACCCTGCAACGAACGGGTGAGTACGGGAACGAGCCAGTTCTGACCAATTGAACTCTCGCCACGCTTA
Organism: uncultured Actinomycetes bacterium; assembly: GCA_903832015.1. Taxonomy (GTDB): domain Bacteria; phylum Actinomycetota; class Acidimicrobiia; order Acidimicrobiales; family RAAP-2; genus RAAP-2. The sequence goes on along the minus strand of CAIKZX010000015.1, from coordinate 10,311 downwards.
GCGCCGTAGGCGAAGGGCTCCTGACTGAGTTTGCCATTTTCGAGGGTGATGAGGGGGTGGCCACCTTGCAAGATGAAGGTGTTCATCACGTTACGTACGGGCTGACCGGAGTGCTCCTCGAGAGCGTCCCACAGGTCGGTAGTGACAGTGTTGGCGTAGCTGTGCTTCTTCAGGTACCGGCGAATGCCATCACGGAAGGTGTCTTCACCCAGATACTGCTCAAGCATGCGCAGCACCGAGCCACCCTTTTCGTAGGTGAGTAGGTCGAACATGCCACGAGTGTCATCGGGAGAGATGACTTCGTATTCGATCGGACGAGTTGAGTGCAATCCGTCAATCTGCATCGCGGCGTCACGGTCCACGCCGAATCCAACCCACATCTTCCACTCGGGCTTGTAGGCGTTGGTGCAGAGAATCTGCATGAAGGTCGCGAAGGCTTCGTTTAACCAAATTCCTTCCCACCATTCCATGGTCACCAAGTCACCGAACCACATGTGGGCAATTTCGTGAGCTACGACCTCTGCGACGCGCTGCTTCTCTGCGATAGAACCCTTTTTTGGGTCAACCAAGAGTGCGGTTTCGCGGTAGGTAATGCAACCGAGGTTTTCCATGGCGCCGAAAGCAAAGTCGGGAATAGCCAACATGTCCAGCTTCTCGCCGGGGTAGGGAATGTCGAAGTACTTGGAGAAGAAGCGAAGGGCGTGCGCACCTGAATCCATCGCCAGGTCGCTCAGGCCAGCCTTACCCTTGGGGTAGACGATTTTCAGGGGCACACCGTCGACGTCAAGGGCGGCGGTTTCCTCGAAGGGCCCAACAACAAAGGCCACGAGGTAGGTCGACATCTTCATCGTGGGCTTATAGGCGATGGCCTTTTGTCCATTGCCGAGGTCGGTCTCGCTGAGTGCGGGTGAGTTGGAATAGGCCGCGAGGTGCGAAGGCACCGTGAGGTTCACCTGGTAGGTGGCCTTAAATGAGGGCTCGTCCCAGCAGGGAAAGGCTCGGCGAGCATCGGAGTGCTCGAACTGAGTTGTAGCGATGGTGTGACTGGTGCCACTGTCATCTTTGTAGGTGGAACGGTAGAACCCGTGTAGCTGGTCATTCAAGACACCATCAAAGTCAATCTCGAGAACTCCGGTGCCCACGGGGAGGGGTGAGTCGAAGTGCAGTGTTGCCGTTTCGTACTTTTCGTCGAAGGTGATTGAACTGGCGGTATGGGTGGTGCCGTCGAGAGTAACTGTGGCGGTCCCGAGGGCTAGTTCGATGGCGTGCAGGGTGACCGCATTGGTGGCCGTGGCGACCTCAACATCGATCTCTACGCGACCGGCGAAGGAGAAAGCCTCCAGGTCGGGGGTGAGGAAGATTCGGTAGGCCGAAGGGACTACCTGACGATTGAGGCGGTATGGATTAGAAGTTGAACTCATAAACAGCAACCCTAGAGCCAAATCTTCTAACCTCGCAAGGTGACTTCTCCACCAACGCCCGTGACCCTCCGCCCCAAGCCCGCCCCCGGTCGTTTGGCCGTTACGGGCATAGGAAATGCCCTGTTGGACATCATGGCTAAAGACCCCGAGGAGGCCTTCGCCAAGGTGGGGCTGACCAAGGCCGCTATGAACCTCATTAACCACGATCAGCTCGACGAGGTCTACCGGGCGATGGGCCCGACCATAGAAATGGGTGGCGGCTCGGCGGCCAACACCATTGCGGGTGTCGCCGCTCTCGGGGGCACCAGTGGATTCATTGGCAAGGTCGCAGAGGATGAGTTCGGTCAACGATTTATTAGTGACATGAAATCCCTCGGTGTAGAACTCGACATGGCCTTTGCTCGTGAAGGCGATGGCGTCACCGGTCGCTGTCATGTTTTTGTCACTGCCGATGCACAACGAACAATGGCCACCTACCTGGGCGCAGCTAATCAATTACGGATGGACGACATCAAACAAGATTTGATTGCTCGTTCGGAAATTACCTACGTTGAGGGTTATCTCTACGACCTGCCACCCTCGAAAGAGGCGATTCATAAGGTAACCAACTTCGCTCACGAACACGACTCAATGGTGGCGCTGTCGTTATCTGACAGCTTTTGTGTTGATCGACATCGCCGCGATTTCTTAGAGCTCGTGACGAACGACGTCGATGTTTTGTTGGCCAATGAGGCAGAAATTCTTTCCCTCTTTCAAGTAACCGACCTACAGCGCGCTTATGACTCCTTAGAAGAAATTGGTGTCCTATCCGTTATCACTCGCGGGCCCACCGGTGCCGACGTGGTGACCTATTCGGGCGTGGTCTCAGTTCCCGCGATGGACGTACCAGTCGTAGTTGACCAGAATGGTGCGGGCGACCTTTTTGCTTCAGGCTTTTTGTTCGGATTAGCCCTCGGTGCGGACCCCGTGGAGGCGGCGAATCTTGGTTCACTCTGTGCGGGCGAGGTCATCTCTCATTTGGGCGCAAGGCCCGAATCGAACCTCGAAGAGTTAGCGACGAACGCTGGCTTCTTATAGACCCATCGCGTCGAGTTCGGCGTCGATAACGCGGGTGCGGACCGTTTCCCAACGCACCCAGTGAATGGTAATTGGAATGCAGGCTAAGAGCATTAACGCATCCCCGCCAATCCACATGATGGCCCCACCGAGATGGAAGTTTTGCAACACCCACTGACCGCCAGTGCCCATTGGCGCTAGGTCTAGTAAACCCTTGTACGGGACACGAGTCGTCATCATTAACGCCAAGCCAGTAAAGGTGTCCACGGGAACTGCGGCCATTACAAATACCAAGCGCAAACCGGGGTGGAGCTGGCTACCTCTCTCAATACCGAAGGCGACGCGAAAGAATAGATACCCCACGACGACAAAACCAATCTGCTCGGCGTGATGAAACCATTCATAGTTCAACATCAAGTTGAAGACCCCCGTCAGGTGTGACAGGGGGATGAATATGAAGTAGGCCAGAAAGGCGACGAGTGGGTGCAAAAGGCCGGTGACGATACGACCGTCGAGGACCGCGCGAACTCGAGTTGACCCCGCCGCGTAGAGGAGGTCGAGGGGGCCGGCGAGGGCGAAGAGGGGGGCGGCGACCATGATTAACAACAGGTGCTGGATCATGTGAATAGAAAAGTAGGACATGTCGTAGACACCCAGGACCGACTCGGTGGCGAGAAAGGTGACGATGATCCCCGCGCAGAAACTAAGAGTTCGACACTTCGAATACGCGCGCACCCTCTTGAGTCCCCATAAGTAGAGCATCGAAGCGGCGAGTAGTAAGGCGATTCCCCCCAGTCCGAGGTGCCATTGGTTGAGATGGCTCCACGAGAAGGGGGCGTTCATAGTAACCACGCACCGACTTTACTGCGGTCGGTTCTTGAGCCAGTCAGCACTAGCATTGAACCGTGAAATCGAAGTATCTCTCTCGCCGAGCTCTCTCGCTGAGTATCGCACTCTTTGCTTGGTTGGCCATGTGCGTGACCGCCGCGTGGTGGCAGGTAGGCCGGGCCGCTCAGGGCAACTCCCTTAGCTTTCTTTACTCAATTGAATGGCCTGTTTTTGGCATCCTCGGCGTACTTGGCTGGATTGCTCTGGTGAACGCCGACACGATCTCCGCCCACCAGGAAAAGGCGCGACGCGAATATGAAGAAAAGATGCGGGCCCAGGCCCAGGCCGAACGAGACAAAGAGCTAGAAGACCCGGCGATGGCCGCTTATAACGACCACCTGGCGGAGTTAGCATCACAACCGAAGAAGAAACTATGGGGCCACTAATGGATGCAAGTTATCGCCGTTATCGGATTATGTCGTACGTAACGGGAACCACGCTGTTGATGTTGTTCGCCACCTTCATTTTGCACAGGGTTAGCCCATCGGCGTGGCATTCAATTGCCTGGCTGGTTAGGGTCATCGGGGTGGGACACGGCGTCGTGCTCTACCCGCTGTACATGATTGCGAGCTTCCAAATGGTGCTCAAACACAAGCTGAATTTCTTGTTGCTGGTCGGAATGTTGCTGGCGGGATTCGTACCCGGCTTGGCTTTTTACCTAGAGCACCGTCTGCGAGTACGTCTCTACAGCGGAAGAGACTAAAAACGCAGAATTAACCGCGACCGCAGTTCGGCTTCTTACCGTGGTTCGCCTTTTTCTTGGCGCGAAGTTTGCGCTTAACAGTTCGCTTTGACATAGGTGTCAATGATAGTAGGTAACTGGCGGGGGACGCCAACCGAGGGGCAAGATGACAGACAAAACGCTAGGGCAGCTCGTAATTGTGGCGACCCCCCTTGGAAATCTTGGCGATCTGTCTCCGCGAGCCCTCCAACTCCTCGCGAGCGCCGATGCGGTCTTTTGCGAGGACACCCGACACTCGCGGACGCTCTTCAGCGCTAATAACATTTCGCCCAGTGGTCGGCTTTTTGCCCTGCATGAGCACAATGAAGCCGAACAGAGTGGAGAGGTTATCGCTCGTATCGCCAGGGGTGAAACGGTGGTGCTGATCAGTGACGCCGGAACCCCCGGGATCTCCGATCCGGGCACTCGGGTAGTGGCCGCGGTAGCGGCGGCGGGACAGGTCGTCACCACCGCACCAGGACCATCAGCGGTCATTGCGGCCCTCTCGGTGGCGGGTATTGACACCGAGCGCTTCGTCATGGAGGGCTTTGTGCCCCGCAAGGCCGGTGAGCGTTTAGCCCGCTACGAAGAATGGGCGAAAGAGCATCGAACCATTGTGTTTTACGAATCCCCGCAGCGCCTGCAAGCGACCCTCACCGAGCTAGCTCAGCACTTTGCCAATCGCCAGGTGTGCGTTGCGCGTGAGTTGACCAAATTGCACGAAGAGCTCATCCGGGGGTCGGTGGCGGAGGTGGCCGCCATCGTTGCGGGACGCGAAATCTTGGGAGAAATTGTCGTAGTCCTCGCTGGTGCGGGCGCAGCCCCACCGGTGGATGACGAGGTGGTGGAGGCCTGTTTGCGTGATCGGCTCAACTCGGGTGATTCCACCAAAGACGCCGCCACCTACGCGGCGGGGCTCTACGGTGTTTCACAACGCGTCGCTTACGAATTAGCACTAGCCATCAGAAACACGCTCTAGCCTTATTGCATGGCTCGCTTTTACATAACGACTCCAATTTTTTATGTGAATGACGCGCCTCACGTGGGTCACGCCTACTGCACCGTTAACGCCGACGCCATGGCCCGATGGTACCGCCTTAATGGCGATGAGGTGAAGTTTGTTACCGGCACCGACGAGCACGGACAGAAGGTGGCGGAAGCCGCCGAGCGTAACGGGCTCGCACCACTGGCGTGGGCCGATCAAACCTCGCTGCGATTTCGTGAGGCGTGGAACGCCCTAGACATTTCGTACGATGACTTCATCCGCACCACCGAACCTCGCCACCAAGAGACGGTTCAGAAGTTCCTCTCTAAAGTTTACGAAAATGGCTACATCTACAAGGATGTCTACCGGGGCCTGTACTGCGTGAGCTGCGAGGACTACTACACCGAAGAAAGCGCTGACGAACTTAAGTGCCCCATTCACGCTAAGCCCCTCACCGAGATGGAAGAAGAGAACTGGTTCTTTAAACTCAGCGCCTTCGAAGATCAACTTCGTGACTACTACGATGGGCATCCTGATTTTGTGACACCCCACACCAAACGCAACGAGGCCTACTCATTCATTAAGGGTGGTCTAAAAGATATTTCCATAACCCGCACCTCAATTAAGTGGGGCGTTCCTGTTCCCTGGGACGATCAGCACGTCTTCTATGTTTGGTATGACGCGCTGGTTAACTACTTAACGGCAATCGGTTACGGCCGAGAAGATGATGAAGTTGAAAAGTGGTGGCCCCACTCCCATCACCTGATTGGTAAAGAGATCATTCGATTCCACTGCGTGTGGTGGCCCGCGATGTGTATGGCCGCCGGGCTTGAGCCGGTGAGTCATGTGCAAGTGCACGGATGGCTACTAGTGGGAGGGCAGAAGCTCTCCAAGACCATGGCGGCAGAAGGAAGTGTGCGCCTCACCGACATTGCGCCGGTACAGCTAACGACTGAATACGGAGTCGACCCTATCCGGTACTACCTGTTGCGCGAAACCTCACTAGGAAACGATGGTGACTTCTCACTTGAAGCGATCATCGCGCGTTACAACACCGATCTCGCCAACAACTTGGGCAACCTCGTCGCCCGAGTGGCGGCTGTGGTGGGTTCGAAGTGTGAAGGAATTGCGCCGTCACCGGTCATGGACTCCTCGCTTCGCCAGAGTGCCGAAACCGCAGTTCGCGAGGCCTCGGCCGGATGGAATCGCTTTGCCCCCCAAGCTGGCTTAGAGGCGACCTGGAACCTGATTGGTGACACCAACGCCTACTTGGAGAACCACGCCCCTTGGAAGATGGAGCCCGGCGAGGAGGTCGCGGTCGTGCTCGGCGACGCTCTCGAGGCCATTCGTATCGTGGCGGTTTTGATTTCGCCGGCGATGCCTTCTATCTCCCAAGAAATCTGGCGACGGATTGGACTCGCAGGCGAGGTTTCGGACGAACTCTTCGCGACTCGAACCAGTTGGGGACAATTTCGAGGTGGGCACCGGATTGAAAAAGGCGAGCCCCTATTTCCGCGGATTACTGACTAGCGATGAGCGCCTGGACCGACGCCCACGCTCATCTCCAAGACAACTTTTTGGAGGATCCAGAACGCGGAACGCTGGACCTTCAAGCGAATTTAGATGCGGCTCTCGCGGCCAATGTTCGACGAGTGATTGTTGTCGGCACTCAGCTCGGGACCAGTGTCGGAGCATTACAGGTTTCGGAGTTTCAACATGAGGTCGAACTCTACGCCACGGTCGGAATGCATCCTCACGACTCGCTGAACGACGTCAATGAAATTGTTGAACTGGCTCGAAAGGGTCACCCTAAGTTGGTCGGCATCGGCGAGTGCGGCCTTGACTATTACTACGAACACTCACCCCGCGAAGCACAGCTGAAATCATTCGCGGTTCAAATCGCCCTCGCCAAAGAGTTGAATCTAGCCCTCGTGATTCACGCGCGTGATGCTTTCGCTGACCTCTTCGATGTTCTAAAGGGTGAAGGGGTGCCCGAGCGGACCGTCATTCACTGCTTCACCGGCAACGCTGAAGACGCTAAGGGCTGCCTGAACTTAGGCTGCGACATCTCGCTTTCTGGAATCGTCACGTTTAAAAACGCCGAGGAGTTGCGTGAGGCTGCGAAACTAGTTCCACTTGATCGATTACACGTGGAAACCGACTCACCGTTCTTGGCGCCCCTGCCGCATCGCGGCAAGCCCAATGAACCGGCATTTGTCTCCCTGGTGGGGGCTTTTGTTGCGGAATTGCGGGGCGAGGACCGAGAAGTCCTGCAAAATGCCACTTCGGCCAATACCGCAAGGCTTTTCAACCTACCGGAATTAATCCAGGCCTCGTAAGATAGGGGAGTCGCTTGTCGACTCGCCGTAGTTACAGGCCCCGACCGGAGGAATGAAGTTGAAAGTCACTTCTGTAGGTGCACGTAAGCGTATTTACCTCTCTAGTTCGCTCGCCACGGCCCTCGTGGTCGTGCTCAGTCTGTTGGGCCCCCTTCCACTTCGGGCCTCTGGCGCACCCATTTCTCGAATGCCCAACCTTGTGGGTCTAACCCGCGCCCAAACCTTTGCGGTGATGCGAGCCCACAAGCTGTACTTTGTCACGACGGGAGCCGGGTCATCTGACGGTACCTGGCAGTTTGTGCAAAGCCAGAGCCCCGCCGCCGGTGCTCCCGCTCCAGTCAAGGCCAACGCCCACCTCATCGTGAACAAAATTGTCAAGGGTGGACCACGCCCGATGCCCCAAATGATTGGCCTTAGCCATTCCGCGGCCATCGCGGTATTGAGAGCAAATGGGTTGTACTACCAATCCGAGGGACCGGGTTCTTCCAATAACACGTGGAGTCGAGTGGTTGGCCAGAGTCCAACAGCGGGCGTCATCGTCCAGTGGTTAGCTCACATCACCTTACGAGTTGCCACAGCAGTCCATCCGACAACCACTACCACTCATCCCCGAACCACGACGTCGACCACCACCGCTACCACTTCGACGACGACATCGACTACCACCACCAATCCTGGTTCAAGCACTTCGACGACGGTGGCCTCGAGCACGACTATGCCGACTACTCCTGCCGTCATCACGCCCTACGGAACGCTTCCTCCCTACACGCGAGTGGGTGAAACTCTCACACCATTGGCTCGGTCCACCTCGGGGAACAAGGTTCTAGTGCGTAGTTTGTCTCCCACAACTTGCATTGTGCAGAGAAATACATTGAGCTTCCGCTGGCCGGGAATTTGCGTCTACCAATTCCAGGACCCTGGCAACGCAAATTACTTGCCAGCCCAATCAATCACGCGACGAATGCCAGTGGATCACCAGGCAATGGGGCAAGCTACGTATTACAGCTACATCCCTGGATACTGCGCCTCCCATTACGTTCAGATGTTCCCCGGATCTCCTCCTCGTACATATTGGTTCCGTCGGGGCACGATGATAAAAGTGACTAATCTGGCCAATCATCGCTTCATACGTTGTCGCGTCACCGATCACGAAGCAAGCTCGTTGCCACGGGTGGTTGACCTTTCGATGACTCAATTTTCGCAGTTGATTGGTAGACCGGGAGACTTCAACGCCATCAAGATATACGGCGTCTTGAATGTCATGATTTCCTGGTGACTCATTCACGAAAAGAATTGGTGGCGTTACTAAACGACCACGGACTGTCACCCTCTAGGGCCTTGGGCCAAAACTTCGTGGTCGACGCCAATACGGTGCGTCGGATTGCCCGCCTCGCCGAGGTCGGACCGAATGACCTGGTCTTGGAAATCGGAGCCGGATTGGGCTCCTTAACCTTGGCGTTGGTCGAGACGGGGGCCGAGATTGTGGCCATCGAGGTCGACCGCTACATTGAGCCAGTACTGCGCACCGTTGTCGAACCCCTTGGGGTTCGAGTGCATTTAGGGGATGCTCTGAAGGTCAACTACGAAGAACTACTCGGCGGTCGACCAGCAATTGTGGTGGCAAACCTTCCCTACAACGTGGCGACCCCTCTCGTGCTTTCACTCCTCGAATCACAACCATTAATTAAGCGAATGCTGGTTATGGTCCAAAAAGAGGTCGGTGAACGAATGGCCGCGCACGCGGGGGACGAAGCCTACGGTGCGGCATCACTGCGCCTGCAATACTTCGCAGACGCCAAGGTAGCGGGCAAGGTTGGCCCTTCGGTCTTTATGCCCAGACCTAAAGTCGACTCCGCTCTGGTCTCGATTGTGCGTCGCCCCGAGGTTCGCGTAAGTCCTGAGTTGGTGAGCGAGGAGACCCTCTTCGAGGTGATCCGTACTGCCTTTGGTCAACGCCGCAAAATGCTTCGCCGAAGTCTTTCTGAGTTAGTGGGTCCCGACACCTTTACTCGGGCTGGAATTGACGAAACACGCCGCCCCGAAGAGCTCACCATCGAGGAGTTCGCACAGTTGGCGGCTCACCTATGAGTCACTACCTCGCGCCAGCCAAGCTGACTTGGTTTCTCGAAGTCGGAAACAAACGGGCCGATGGTTGGCACGAGTTGCAAAGCGAAATGGTCACGCTGTCACTGGCCGACGAGCTCGAGATTGAAGAGGAGGGCGACTACGTTCTACTCTCAGGTGAGACCGCTGGGGTAGAGGCTGGAGGAAACAATCTTGTTTCTCGAGCACTACGCCTGGTGGACCGAAAGGCGGGAGTGTCGCTCATCAAGAACATCCCCACCGGAGGCGGCTTGGGCGGTGGGAGCGCCGATGCGGGAGCAGTTTTGCGGTGGGCCGGCGGGGTTAGTGCGCACGAGGCCCTGACGCTGGGCTCGGATGTTCCCTTCTGTCAAGTCGGAGGGCGAGCGCTGGTCGAGGGGGTGGGCGAGCGCGTAACGCCCCTCGAGTTCATCGAACGCTCGGTCACCTTGGCACTTTTTGACTTCGGCGTTTCAACCTCTGAGGTGTACCGAGTCTTTGACGAACTTACAGCAGCGCGTGAACCAAGAGATCCGCGTAATCATCTCGCTCGAGCGGCCCAGATTGTGGAACCTCGGGTGAAAACGGCTATCGCTTGGCTCACGGCGGAGTTTGGTGAAGAGGTGGTGTTAGCCGGTTCGGGCGCCACTCTCTTTGTCGAAGGGCATCTTCGCCATGACCAAGATCAGTGGGAGGTCGACAGTCCCGTCGGTCGGGTACGGTTACGCCAAGTACAAACTACGCCCGCGGGCGAGTAGCGACTTATTTACCAGCAGCGCGACGTTGGAAGCGAGTGCGCTTCAACATCTTCTTGTGCTT
>CAIKZX010000014.1 GCA_903832015.1 uncultured Actinomycetes bacterium | reverse complement strand
GGGCATCACGGGCAAGTTGCACACTTCACGACCGGCGGTTTCTCGATGACTGAAATCATGGTCGACGCACGCTCGGTTACTAAGCACTACGGCAACGTCCAAGTGCTGAAGGGCGTCAATTTGCAGGTCAAGCGAGGTGAGGTGACGTGCTTGATTGGCCCCTCCGGGTCGGGAAAATCGACACTCTTACGATGCATAAACCACCTTGAGAAACATGACACGGGGGAACTGCTCGTTGATGGCGAACTGGTGGGCTACCAGCTCCGCGGCGATCGACTCTACGAGCGAAAGGCTAACGAGATCTGTCAAAACCGTTCGGAAATTGGCATGGTCTTTCAGCGTTTCAATCTCTTTTCGCACCTAACCGTTCTCGACAACATCACGATTGGCATGATGCGAGTAAAGGGCGTGGGTCAAGAGCCAGCCAAGGCTAAGGCGCGCGAACTGCTTCTTCGGGTGGGTTTGGAAAACAAGGAAAATTCGTACCCCTCCCAATTATCGGGTGGGCAGCAACAGCGTGTCGCCATCGCTCGGGCGCTTGCGATGGAACCGAAGTTGATGCTGTTTGACGAGCCCACTTCGGCGCTGGACCCCGAACTCGTTGGTGAAGTCCTCGATGTGATGAGGGACTTGGCCAATTCTGGAATGACGATGATTGTGGTTACGCATGAAATGGGCTTCGCTCGAGAGGTGGCTGACTCGGTCTACTTTCTTGATCAGGGCGTCATCGAAGAAAGTGGCGATCCTGCACAGGTTCTTACGCACCCGCGAACTGAGCGACTTCAAAACTTCCTGTCTAAGGTGCTCTAAGGTGCTCTAAGGGGCATTGTCTCAAAGAGCGGATTATCTCGGGCCAATGGGAACTTTCCGGCATTCACGAACCGTTCTCTAGACTGGCTTCATGGTTTGGCCCCTAGACGAGCACAACGTTTCAACGGGACTTCCCCTCGAAGGGATTCGAGTTCTTGATTTTTCTCGAGTACTAGCGGGGCCATTGGTTGGCATGATCTTGGGTGACCTGGGTGCTGACGTCATCAAGGTGGAAGGACCTGAAGGGGACCCGGTCCGTTCACTAAAACCACCGACCTATGGCGGAGTGGCGACCTATTACTTGGCCGTTAATCGGAACAAACGAAATATTTCCGCCGACCTTCGAGATCCCGACACCTTTGCCCGAATTAGTGCTCTCGTGGCCGAAGCCGATGTGGTGGTTGAAAACTATCTCCCCTCACAATTGCGGGCTCTGAATATTTCTGCGCTGAAGGCTTCAAATCCGGACTGCGTCTGGGTGAGCGTGACGCCCGCGACCAGCGGAACGGAACTGGCGAGTCAGCCCTCTTTCGATCTCCTGGCCCAAGCCCGTTCAGGCCTGATGGGAGTCACGGGTGAGGCCCAGGGCGACCCGACAAAGGTGGGTGCGCCCCTCGCCGATGTGGTCACCGGTCTGTACGGGACTATCGCCGCACTCTGTGGACTGGTGGCGAGACTGAGCGAGCGGCCAGGTCGCCACTTTGAAGCGCCACTCTTAGAGTCGACAATGAGCGCCCTCATTAATCAGGCGCAGGGCTATCTGGCTACCGGAGCAAATCCGCAACGCCTGGGCAACGATCATCCGAGCATCGCGCCCTACGGGCCGGTGCGCACCAGTGACGGGATGCTGTTGGTGGCGGTGGGTACCGATGGTCAATACGCGCGACTGGTTGAACTCCTCGCAGACCCTCAGCTGGCTACTCGCGAGGCGTGGGCGACCAATGACCGTCGGGTGATTGATCGAGAGCTGCTGAAGAGCGAGCTGAACCGCATCTTTACTAGTCGCACCACCCAAGAGTGGCTATCGGTCTTGGCGGACTCGGGGGTGCCACACGCGCCCATCTTGGATGTTGCGGGAGCCTTTGATCAGGAGGTCATCACGAGCGGCAATTTCGTACCGGAAATTGATTCATCCTTCGGAACATTCAAAACGATGAATACGCCACTACTAGTGGACGGTAAGCGACCCGCGATTCGGCGGGGACCCCGCCAGTTGGGTGAAGACAACGACGAGTTGCTGTAGGACTACGCGTCGCGTCGTTGCATTAAAACAACACCCGCACCCATGACGACAACGCAGTAGGCCACAAGAATGGCCACCGAGGCCCATGTCGAGAAAACTGGCGTTCCGCCCCTCAGAACTCCGGTGGTGGAGCGCATCGCCTGACCTAAAACGGAAGGTTCGTACCTCGTGATGGTGTTCTGCCAGGACGAGGGCAAGAGAAACACGAGAATTGGCAAAATCAGCAGCAGTGAGGTGTAGGTCGAAATTGAGCCCGCCGACTGGCGCAAAATTAGGCCGAGCCCAAATCCAAACAAGCCCATCAGGGTGAGGTACACACCACCCAGTACTACCGCTTGCAAGATCCTGCCCTGCGTTAGCGGGGGAAGCGCGGCGATGGTGCCGTGGAAAATCAGTGCACCGTCAAAGTAGGCAATGAAGCAAGCAATCTCGCCAACAACAAACAAAACCGACGAAAGCACAATCCCCTTTGCGGTGATGAGTTGAAGTCGGTTGGGGACGGCGGCCAGCGTGGTGCGGATTGAAGTCGAGGAGAATTCCGCGGTGATGACGAGTGCGCCGATAACTCCCACCGCAAACTGAGCGAACAAAATTCCACCGGTGGCGACTTGAATCGGGTCTAGGGAGGCCCGTTCAACAGGGTTCATGCTGGCGAGGTGCCCCTTAACGGCGAGGCCAATTAAGAGCCCAATGCCGATTGTGAGTATCAACATGATGAGCGTGCCGATGACCGTTGATCGTACGCTGCGAAATTTAATCCATTCCGAGCGGACGACCGCCAAGAGTCCGGGAGAGTGCGCCATTAGTTAGTGCCCTTTTCTGATTGGGTGTATTCGACAGAGTCATGGGTGAGGTCCATAAATACTTCCTCAAGTGAAGCTCGCTCGGGGGTCAGCTCGTGCACAGCAATACCGGCGCTAAAGGCTAGATCACCAATCTTTTCGGCAGTTAGTCCGCTAACGCGCATGCCTTCATCGTTGATCTCGTTCACGCTCGCGGGGGCGTCTTTCAGGATTGCACTGAGCTTGGCGTTGTTGGTGCTCCGCACAAGCACCGTACCGGCGGCGTTTTTCGTTAGTTCGTCGACTGAGCCAGAGGTAATGAATTTACCGCGACCAATCACAATGATTTGGTCAGCCGTCACGGCCATCTCGCTCATGAGGTGTGAAGAAACCAAGACGGTTCGACCTTCGTCGGCAAGCTTGCGGAAGAATTCACGAATCCACCTGATTCCCTCGGGATCGAGTCCATTCACTGGTTCATCGAAAAGCAAAACTGGTGGATCACCAAGGAGGGCCCCCGCAATTCCTAGACGTTGGCTCATGCCTAGAGAAAAGGAGCCCGCCTTCTTCTTCGCAACCGAGGAAAGTCCAACGAAGTCCAGCACTTCATCGACCCGAGAGGTGGCAATGCCGTTCGAGACCGCGAGGGCGAGCAGGTGGTTTCGAGCGGACCGGCCGGGGTGAACTGCTTTGGCGTCCAAGAGCGCCCCCACCTCGCGAAGTGGTGCGGCGAGTGCGTGATAGGGCTTACCGTTTACGAGGGTGCGTCCTTTGGTTGGTTGATCGAGCCCGAGGATGAGTCGCATGGTGGTGGATTTTCCAGAACCATTTGGCCCCAGAAAGCCGGTGATGAGTCCGGGCTTTACCTCAAAAGAGAGATCGTCAACCGCGACGGTGTCTTTGAAGCGCTTGGTCAAGTGTTCAACGGAGATCATTGTTATTTCTCAAATTTCTCGCGACAGGTCGCGCATTGTCCACTGAGTGCAACGTGGTGACGGTCTAGGGTGAAGCCGAAGTTGGCCTGGAGTTCGTCGGCGATTGCGTCAAAGCGGGAGGCGGGGATTTCAGTCGTGACTCCGCAGTCATTGCAGGCCAAGTGGGCGTGAGATTGTCCAGCGAGGTGATAGACCGCCGCGCTCGCGCCGAGGTGGGAGTGGACCACCAGATCAAGTTCTTCAAATTCTTCGAGGATTCGGTAAATTGTGGATTGGTTTATCTCGGGTTCGATTTGACGCGCGGCCAAAATGATTTCTTCCACAGTCTGAT
>CAIKZX010000013.1 GCA_903832015.1 uncultured Actinomycetes bacterium | reverse complement strand
GATGACGCAATCTTCGAAGAATTGTTCGAAGCCAAGTACAACATCAAGCGCAGCGACATAATCAAGATGAACATCAAGGGAATCTTCCAAATCTGGACCAGAGACGGCGGTTTCTACGAGGTGCCATTAAAAGAGGCCCACGCCTTTACGCGCGAAGGCTGCACTCACTGCCCAGACTTTTCCGCCGAGCACGCCGATATTTCGACCGGCGGCATTGGTGCCTTCGGTGACTGGACACTCGTTATTGTGCGCACCGATCAAGGTCGTGAACTGGTGGCCGCTATGAAAGAGCAGGGGCTCATTGAGACCCGCCCTGGCGACGATGACCCCGGAGCGGTGGCACTGTTACACAAGCTGGCCACCTTGTCTCGTAAACGCTGGCCCGAGGCTCAGAACCCTGGCCCCCGGCGCATTCCCGTGACTTCGGCCTAGATCATGGCGTCAAAGAAACCCACCACAATTTTCTTAGTCCGCCACGGGCAAACGACCTCAACGGGAATAGTTTTGCCCGGTCGCGCGCCGGGACTTCACCTCTCGGCCAAGGGTCGCGAGCAAGCCGACAACGTCGCCCAACGTTTTGCGGCGATGAAGTCTCCGCCGACTTCGCTGTACGCCTCCCCCCTAGAGCGAGCTCGCGAAACTGCGGCCCCGATTGCTAAGGCTCTGGGCCTTAAGACTCAGCGAAACGCTGGCGTAATCGAATGCGACTTTGGCAAGTGGACGGGGAAGAAATTGGCCCTGCTGTCGGCCAAGCCCGAATGGCGTGCCGTACAAAACGCCCCCTCCACCTTTCGTTTTCCCGATGGGGAGTCCTTCTTAGAGATGCAAACTCGAATGTGGGACGCCCTAACTGCGCTGCACGAAACTCATCCTGGAAAATCCATCATCGTGGTTTCACACGCAGACCCCATCAAAGCGGTAGTGGCGATGGCCCAAGGGATTCCCCTCGATCTCTTTCAACGCACCGTCATCTCGACCGGTTCCATTAGCGTCTTGCGCCTCGGGGGGCACGCCCCACTCGCACTCAGCATCAACAACACCAACGACCTCACAGAATTGATTCCTTCATGAACTACGAATTTCCAAGTCCTGACAAAGTAATGGTCGGCACTCGCGGTGTTGTCGGTAACCGACTCTTTATCTTGCAAGCTCGACAGGGACGGCGCCTCGTCGTTGTGAAGTGCGAAAAGCAACAACTCTCGGCTCTCGCTGAGTGGATTGCCATCGCCATCAAGGAGATGGGTCGCCCCGGTCACCTGCCCGATGATTTCACCTTGGAAGATGAAATTGAACAAGATCTCGTTGCCGGTGACATCAGCGTCCTAGTGGACGAGGAATCCAAGACCATCGAACTCACCATTGAATCACTCGACGAAGAGGACAGCTTGGTGCTGGGCCTTACGCGAGAAATGGCCGGTGGGCTCGCAATCGCCATAACCCGACTGGTGGAGGCGGGTCGTGCACCCTGTCCGCTTTGTGGTGGTCCCCTCGATCCGCGGGGACATGACTGCCCCCGGACCTACGGATTCGCTCCACCCATTAGCTAATGACCCGTGATGATCAGATTGCGCTCTTGAATCGGGGCGAAATCACGGTGGAGGGGCGAATCAAGGCCTCCTCTAACCAAGCGTTGCTCGTGAGCCTCAACCTGGAGGGCCACCGCGGTTTGGCTTGCTACAAAGCCGAAGCGGGAGAGCGACTGCTCTGGGACTTTGAAGAGGGATTGTGGCGTCGAGAGGTCGCCGCGTATCAACTCGCGAACTTGCTGGGTCTCGAAATAGTGCCAGTCACCGTTGAGCGCTCCGACGCTCCCTTTGGCTTGGGTTCTTTGCAGGTGTGGATCGAAGAGGCCACCGAGGACCACTACTTCACCCTGCGAGAACGTCCAGAGTTCGAGCAGTGGTTCATAGACCTCTGCATCTTCGACATCCTCGCTAATAATGCCGATCGCAAAGGTGGTCACATTTTGTTTGACGGAACTCGCTGCTGGGCAATTGACAACGGCTTGTGCTTTCACGAAGAAGATAAGTTACGGACCGTAATTTGGGATTTCATTGGTACACCCTTGAGTGATCTCTGGCGAGAACGATTGGTTGCACTAATCAACGGTGGTGCCACTGCGCTGCTCGAATGGCTGAGCCCCGACGAGGTTGCCGCCATTGTCAATCGAGCTACCTTGCTTTTAGAGTCTGGCGAACTGCCCGAACCAGACGAGGAGGCCGACTGGCCGCCCTACCCCTGGCCCTTGGTGTGAAGGGTCACTTCGTTGCTGGCCGGTACCCCCGAGTCCAGCATGAGGAAGGTCACCACCGCCCCGACGAAGAATAAGCCAGCGGCGACCCAAAAGGCTCGCGAGTAACCCTGCAACGTTGCGAGTCCGACTTGGCGGGGGTTTGGATTGTGAATCGACTGGAGAACGCCCGCGGTCACCGCCACCGCCAGAGAGTTCAAGAGGGCGGTACCAACCGATCCCCCGATATTTTGGGTGGCGTTCACTATCGCCGACGCCGCACCAGCTTCAGATTTTCTTACTCCCCAGGTGGCGCTGGCAACCGCCGGCGCGAAGATCAGGCCAATCCCGAGGCCGAGTACTAAGAGTCCCGGCAGAACGTGGCCCGAGTAGTTCGGCTGCAGGGGTAGACGAGTAAAAAGAACTAGCCCCATCGCCGACAGCACTAAGCCGGTCGGAATCAACGGGCGGGGGCCCACTAAGGCGAGAAGTCGAGCCGAGGCCACGCTGGCTGAAACCCCCATCGCTACCACCAATGGCATGAAGGCCAGCCCCGTTTGGAGCGGCGTGTAGTGCACAATGTTCTCCAAGTAATAGGCGAGGAACAGTGAGACACCAAACAACCCGATGCTCGTAACAAATAACGCAATGTGACTTCCCGCACGAGTTCGGTTGAGAAGAATTCCCAGTGGAAGCAGAGGGGTCGCAACGCTTTGCTGGGTACGAATAAACGCTCCGAGCAAAATCACGCCCGCCATAATGCTCATCCAGGTCGCGCTACTAGTCCAACTCGTAGATTCGGCGTGACTGAGTCCGTAGACCAGAAAGAAAAGCCCGGCACTACCGATGATTGTGCCCACCACATCAAGTTTTAGATCATGGTGCTCATTGCCGCTTGGCACAAACGCAACCGTTCCTATGGCCGCAATACCAGCAAAGACCAAGTTGATATAGAGACACCAGCGCCACGAGTACCACTCAGTGAGCGCGCCACCCAGTAAAAGTCCGATGGCCGCTCCCGACGCACCTACCGCGCCAAAAATCACAAAGGCCTTGGCTCGCTCAGTCGCTTCCTCGAAGGTCACGCTCACCAGCGCCAGAGCGGCGGGTGCGAGTAGAGCACCAAAGGCGCCTTGAATGGCCCGAGCGGTAACGAGGGCCGAAAAAGAGGTGGCCATCCCTCCCCACGCTGAAGCACCCGCAAAACCCGCCAGCCCAATGAGCACTGCGTTTCGCCGACCCCAAAGGTCAGTAAGGCGCCCGCCTAGCAGCAGCAATGATCCAAAGGTGAGGGCGTAGGCGGTAATGAGCCACTGTCGATTGCCCGTTGAAAAATGCAGAGTTGCCTGAGCCGCCGGCAAAGCAATATTAATTACCGTGGCGTCTAACGCCACCATCAGTTGGCACAAACTCAATGCCGCTAACGCGAGCCAAGGTCCCCGCTTAAAAGTGACCAGTGAGCTCACCAAAAAAACCTATTAGCTACGTGCTCGGAGTGCCGCGGCTAACGCGGGTAGAACGGTCTTGACGTCACCGACAATCCCAAGGTCGGCCATCTGAAAGATGGGGGCATCGGCATCTTTGTTGATCGCAATAATGACCTTCGAACCCTTCATGCCCACCATGTGTTGTGTTGCCCCTGAGATTCCACACGCTATATACACGTCGGGTTTAACCGTCTTGCCCGTCTGACCAACCTGCAAGGAGTACGGAACCCAACCAGCGTCAACAATCGCTCGACTCGCACCCGCTGCGCCGTGAAGGAGCTCGGCCAGCTCTTCGATGATTGCGAATCCGGTGACTTCGCCAATGCCGCGTCCCCCCGCAACTACCACCGACGCCTCCTCTAACTTCGGGCCGGTCTGTTCTTCCACGTGTCGGTTGGTAATAGAACTTTCGCCTCGACGCCCCAGATCGGGAATCGCCAGTGGCGTTACCGTGGCGGGTGCGCCACCCGAAGAGATCGCCACAAAACTCTTAGCGCGGGCCACCACAATGCCGACCCCAGGGGTGGTGAAGTGCGCATCAACCAATCGAGTCCCACCAAATATTTGGTGCTCGGTGTGGCCATCAGCACTTAGATTCGTTACGTTCGTTAGTACCGGGCGACGTAGACGTGCCGAGAGTCGACCCGCGATGTCTCGACCGTCGTAGCTGGTTGGAATCAATACCAAGTCTGGCAACTCGCCCCCGGCCATAGCTGCAGCCACCGCCGCTCCGGGCAATGCCTGGGCTGGCACATCAATGCAAAAAAGTGTGGTTGCTCCGTATTCGCCGGCCAGCGCGGCCTGCGAATTGCCGGTTCCCCAAGTCACTCCCGCGACCGAACTCGCAATCGTGCGCGCGTGGCTCAGAAGTTCCAAAGAGGTCGAGGTAAAACCATTTTCAGCCGGTTCGAGTACGACCCAGAGGTTTGCAATTGTCATCAGTCTCTCCTACAACGCCTTGACGGATTCCAAGAAGGCAATAATTTTTTCTGCGGCCGTTCCGTCATCAACAAATTTTTCCCCGGCCTCACGACTCGGGGCCTCAGTAACTGCAGTAATGGCTTGGCCCTGATCAAGGGTGATGCCTAGGTCGCGCAAAGTCTTCACTTCCACGCTCTTGGACTTGGCGGCCATAATGCCCTTGAAACTGGCGTACCGCGGCTCCACCACACCGGCGGTCACACTCACGACGGCAGGCAGGGAGACGGTGACCTCGTCATATCCCGCTTCACTCTGCCGGGATACGGTCAGACTATTTTCCGATGCGCTGAGTGATTTTGCGAAGGTCACCGAAGGCCATCCCAAGAATTCCGCAATTTGTGCCGGGACCGTTCCGGTGTAGCCGTCAGAAGATTCCGTAGCGGTTAAAACCAAATCAGGCGAAACCGAGGTGATGACTGCACTCAACACGGCGGCGGTATCGAGGGCGTTAGCGCCGCGAAGGGCAGGGTCAGACACCACAACTGCGCGAGCGGCGCCCATGGCCAGAGCCGTACGCAGCCCCGTAAGGTCGGTGGCGTCACCCATCGAAACCACGACAACCTCGCCACTACTAGCCTCAGCCAGTTGGAGAGCCATCTCTACTCCGTACGTATCGGCCTCATCGAGTAACAACTTCCCCGATCGGTTCAAATTATGGTGTTCATCCAAGCTTTGTGGAGCGCTGGGATCGGGGATTTGCTTGACACAAACGACAATGTTCACGTCTTCCAATCTAGGCTTTGGTTGCTTTCACGGGCTGTCCACTGCGGGACCTCGAAAGTTTCCCTTGTATTTGTGACCGGCTCACAGTAAAATTGACTCCCCGCCGCTAAGCGGCCCTTGTTTTTTTAGTTAAAAACCAAGTATTTAAAAGGATTCTGCATGTCACTGATTTGGAACCGCAACCACGCTTGGGACGATGCTGATTGGCGTACCAACGCCGCTTGCCGCGAGACCCCGCCAGACCTCTTCTTCCCCGTGGGCACCACCGGTAACGCCACCGATCAGATTGAGGCTGCTAAGCGCGTGTGCAACCAGTGTGACGCCCAGAAGGCGTGCCTCGAATTTGCTCTCGCGACCAACCAGGAGTCTGGTGTTTGGGGTGGCACGACCGAAGATGAGCGTCGTAAATTACGCAAGCAGTGGCTCGCCGCTCGCCGCCGCGCCAACGCTACGAACTAGCCGCTTCCAGTAACGGGATAACCACCCGAACCACAGTCCCGCCCCCTTTACTGGGGTCGAGGGAATTCATCTCGATGCTCCCGCGTAATTGGGTTCGTACCAAGTCGCGCACAATTGACAGCCCCAGGGATGTTGACTGGTCGAGAGAAAAGTCAGTGGGCAATCCCTTCCCGTTGTCTCGGACCTCGGCAACTGCGCTGCTAGCGTCGTGCCCCAACTCCAAGGCCACCACCCCGGCCCCACCCGCGGCGACCCTAAATCCGTTGAAGGCGTGTTCAACGGCATTGGTCAACAATTCCGTGAGGGCTATTGCGAAGGGAATTGCGAGGTCGGTCGACAGAGTGCCCAATGATCCAGTCACCTGTAGTTCCACCGAGGTCGAGACTAAAACCGAGTCTTCTACAAGATCCACTAGGGACCGGACAATCTCATCAAAGTCCACCTCCCCTCCCGGTTCTCGAGATAACACCTCGTGGACAATCGAGATTGATCGAACGCGCCTCTCCGCTTCCAGGAGGGCCTGAATTGTTTCTTCCTGTTCACTCCTTCGACTCTGCAGGCGCAAGAGTGACGAGATGGTCTGTAGGTTGTTTTTGATTCGGTGGTGAACCTCACGTACCGCCGCCTCCTTATGGAGCACCTGTCGATTTAGGAGCTTCAGGTCTGAGACGTCACGAACAATCGCGAAAAGACCGGTAGTTTTCTGACCCCGAAGCAGTGGTACACAATGAAATTGCACGGCGGCTTCGTGCCCGGCATCGACCTCTTCTACTTGGGGAATCCCAGAACTGAGAGCCCGATCAATACTTCGGGTCTTGAGTCCCAGTTCATCTAAACGGTGCCCCTCGACCGATTGGTAGACACCGAGTCGGTGGAGGGCATTCGTGGCGTTGGGGGTGGCGAATTCGATCACACCGGTCGAGTCCATCTTGATGACTCCATCTCCGACCCGTGGAAGCCCCGGCCCCGCCACATCCACTTCGGAATAAGGAAAACTACCCTCGGAGACCATCGAGCAGAGCTCTTCAAATATTTCGAGATAGGCGTGTTCGTAGAGTGAGGCGGGACTTCGCAATGGGGCCTGCAATCGAACCAGTACCGCCACTACGCGACCATGGCTACGAACTGGAATACACCACACCGGCAACCGTTCCGAGCCCGGCGAGAGTGAAACCTCGCCAGTTACACGACGACCCAAGGCGACTGCTTGGCGCGAGAGTGGCCACTCTTCGCCTGGCTGCACCGTACCCACCAAGTCATCGGCGAGCAAGGTGGCGCGATTGTTCGGTCGCATCTGCGCGAGGACAATGAAGTTTTCAAACTCGCCGCCGGAATGTTTCTCCGGCGCCATCAGCACCATATCCGAGAAGGACAAGTCCGCCAGCAGCGACCATGAGGTTGTGAGGCGCAGAAGTTGCTCTACCTCTTCATCGCGCAACCTCGCGTGCTGCTGCGCCAGTTCGGCGAGCGAGGCCATGTAGTTATTTAGGCGACGCCGAAACCGACAACGCGCTCACCCGCGGGGCTGCCGAGGTCGACGTAGGCAATCCGGCTCGAGGGCACGCCTACTCGCCGTCCCTTGCGATCGGTAAGCCACAGCACGGTGTCACCGGCAAGGGCCTCTTCGACGTCTCGCGTTACTTGGTCCATGTTGGACTCGGTCCCGAGATCTACCTCGAGTTCCTTCATTGATTGCACAATGCCAATTCGAATTTCCATAATGCTCCTGATAGTGGCTGTACCCATGTTAGAGCCATGTAGCAAGATAGAGGACGTGACTAACGATCGTGAATCTGAACGGAACCGTGCCTGGGCGGCCACTATGGAGGGCTTCGAGGGTGGCCTCGACGACATCACCGTCGCTCACCGTGACTCCCGTGCCACCATCTCCTCAACAACTCCGCGAGGTGATCTCTTCGAAGGAACTCGTCAAATTCGAGAGGAGCGCCTTGGAGAACGGCTCGCCGACGGAGCGACCCTCAGTATCGGAGCTGGAGATCGAGTTCGCGATGAAGAGCCCGACGAGTTCCGTACCGCCTTTGAGCGTGACAGGGACCGCATCCTCCACTCGAATTCTTTTCGCCGCCTCGCTGGCAAGACGCAAGTGTTTGTATTTCCCGAAGACCACATGCGCACCCGACTCACCCACGCATTAGAAGTAGCTCAGGTTGCCACGGGCATCGCTCGACCGGTAGGTTTGAATACAGCCCTCACCGAAGCAATCGCCCTCGGCCACGACTGTGGCCATGGTCCAGGTGGTCACGCCTCCGAAGAAGCCCTCGACCCGTACGTTGAAGGCGGTTTTGATCACGCCACTTGGGGCGCCAATGTTTCATTACTGCGTCTGAACCTCTGTCGCGAAACCCTCGACGGTATTCGCAATCACTCCTGGTCTCGTCCGGCTCCTGGGAGCCCTGAGGGTGAAGTGGTCTCTTGGGCCGATCGCATCGCCTACGTCTGTCACGATTTTGAAGACGCCGCTTCGGCCGGTCTCATCACCGAAGATGAATTACCCCTCATTGTCCGTGAGCGTTGTGGGGTTCGTCGAGGTGAGCAACTCGGCTCGTTCATCAGCGCCATGGTTCACACCATTCGTGAAACGGGGGTCATTGGTATGGACGCCGGTCACGCCGAAGCACTAGCGGCCTTTCGCGCCTTCAACTACAAAACCATTTACCTCCGCAGTGAGGCGATTGACCAATCAAATCGTGTGGTTGACATGCTTCGTGGCCTCGTCGATTTTTTGGCCGCGCACCCCGAGCACATTGGCGAAGTTGAAGACGCCGCCAAGGACGTCGCTAATTCCCCAATCGCCATTCGACACGCCGTTGAATACGTCTCAGGTATGACTGACCGGTTTGCTTGCCGTCGAGCCGAAAGTTGGCTGGGCTGGGACCGCGATCGACTGCCCCACGGCATTGAAAGTTAGTTGAGTCGAAGTTCTTGGCGATAGACGCGAGCGGGGCCCTGACTGGCAATTCGCGTAGCAATTTCAAGAAAAGCTTTCGCTGAGGCGGAATCGGGGTGCGTCACCGTAATAGGTAAGCCAATGTCTCCACCCTCTCGGACTTCGGACTCTAGGGGTATCTGTCCGAGAAGGGGTATTCCCAGGTCACTACTCAGTTGCGCACCACCACCCGAACCAAACAATTCGTACCGCTGCCCATCGTCGCCAACGAAGTAACTCATGTTTTCAATGACCCCTCGCACCGCGAGCTTTAACTTCTTTGCCGCGAACGCGCTGCGCTGCGCAACTCGCTGAGCCGCTGGCTGCGGTGTCGTCACCACGTACATCTCGATACGGGGAATGATCTCCGAAAGGGTGAGGGCCACGTCACCGGTCCCCGGAGGCATGTCAATGAGGAGAAAGTCCAGATTGTCCCACCACGCTTCAGTAACTAATTGCTCAATGGCCTTGTGCAACATCGGGCCACGCCAAATCACGGGTTGGTCGTCATCAACGAAATAGCCCATCGAAAGGCACCGAACCCCATGGACGAGTGTCGGAATAACGGTGTCGCCCAAGACCATAGGGTCGCTCAGGGCCCCGAGCATCTTTGGCAGAGAGAATCCGTAGACATCAGCGTCTAAGACCCCCACTCGCTTCCCGATCTGAGCTAAGGCGATCGCTAAATTAACACTGACCGTGGATTTACCCACCCCACCCTTGCCCGAGGAGATACCCAGTACTCGAGTGGTCGACCGCTTGTCCGTGATAGCCGGTGAAGTGTCGTGCTCGTGTAACCCGGGGCCTGGTTCGGCGGCCATGAACGCCCGCAGCCGATTACGTAATTCAAAACGTTGCTCTTCGTTCATCGCCCGAACCACCACGCTCGCCTCCGGCCACACCTCAGCGATGCGCGATTTAAGGGATTCGATGTTGGGCCAGTTCGTCACGGGCAAAAGCAGTTGCACAGTCTTAGCCGACTCATCAACATCGCCCAAGAAGGCTAAGTCGCCGAGCGATCGTCCAATTTGGGGCTCTTCTACAGCGGCGAGTGCTTCTAGTAGGTTCACAACAATCCTTTAGTAATCATTCGAGGTTAGTGGTGCCAAAGCGAGTGGTTAAACCGCACAACACCCTCGTTGTGCTCAAACCACGATTCTCCTTCTTGTCAGTTTCCTCGCCGGAATTATTGCTGGGGTGTCGCCCTGCATTCTGGCAATTCTCCCCATAGTTTTTGCCGGCTGGGCGGCCCCGGTGGCTAATCAGACTCGCCCGTTCAGGGCTCGGAGACGACGCTCACTGGCTGTGATGAGTGGGCTCGTTTTGAGCTTTGGTTTAATTACCGCGGTGGGTTCTTTAGCGCTGTCCTACCTCCACTTTCCCCAAAATCTTTTACGAAACGTTGGGCTCGCCCTCCTGGTACCTAAGGTACTTCGCTACGATTCAGGTGCATGGCTTTCCCACTCTGTAAACAGTGTTACAGCAGGGCCCAAACCGTTCGGGTACTTTACGATTGACTTTTAGCGGGCATATTCAGGCGTACGACTTCACCTTTGGCTAGATTTCGGCCATAAATAATCTCGCTGTCCCTAAACTTAAGGTATGTCCTCAGGCCCCGAGAACGAATTAGATCCTGCACTCCTTACCGCGTCAGTCAGAAACCTGACCCACACTTTTGGCGATGGTACTCGTCGCAAGGTCTATCTCTATTTGCGTGAATTTCCTGGAGCCACCGCCCAAGAGCTAGCCGAACACTGTGCGGTCCACGCGAATGTCATCCGACACCACCTCGATCGACTGACCGAGGGAGGATTTGTCACCTTCACCAATGTCCGCAAGACCACCGTTGGTCGTCCCTCCAAGGGATACCGAGTCATTGATGAATCTCTCAGTCTCGAAGGTCCAGCTCGACGAGATGCCCTACTGGTGGCACTTCTCGAAACTGCACTCGAGCGCTTAGGGCCCGAAGCGGCGGAACGATTGGCGCACGATGTTGGTGAAGACTATGGCCGCACGCTCGGAAACTCGGTCAACCCCGCCGATTCCTCCAGGACCCTAAAAGAGGCGATGACTTCGATTGCGGGGCTTTTAACGGCGCACGGATTTAACGCCCGCAGTGAAGACTCCGAAAATACCTTCTCCGTAGTTTCTGAAACCTGTCCTTTTGGCTCCGCGGCCCAGCACCACCCCGTTCTTTGTGCTGTGGATCGTGGCCTGATTGGTGGCATGCTCGAGGGGCTCGGCGTAGCGCGAACCACCGTCACTCTCAGTTCACGTGCACGTGGCGATAGTGATTGCCGCGTAACTGCTTAACTAGGTTTCGTGCCTAAGACCGATAGTCCAGCTGTTTCGCTTGGTCGTATTGCGCGTGACTGGACCACCCTCGGGGTCACCGGTTTTGGTGGACCGCCAACCCACATCGCACTTCTTAGAAAATTATGCGTCGAAAAAAACCAGTGGATTGTGCGTGAAGAGTTTGAAGATGCCATCGCCACTACGAATCTCCTGCCGGGACCCGCGTCTACGCAGTTGGCGATCTACTGTGCTTGGCGGCTTAGGGGAATCCCGGGTGCCGTGGTGGGGGCTCTTGGATTTATTCTCCCCGGTCTTATTCTCATCATCGCCCTCTCCGCTCTCTTCTTCTCCTCGGCTCCACCCCACTGGGTCCTTGGGATCGCAGCGGGAGCAGGCGCAGGCGTACCGGCTATCGCCCTCTACGCCGCCGCACAACTGGCCCCAACGAGTTGGCATCGGGCTAAGGCGCAAACGGGGACCAAATGGCGATGGATCACGTACGTCGTAGTGGGAGTTGCAACTTCAATCGCATTTCCCCAATTCGTTGTTCTCGCGATGTTGGCTTGTGGGCTAGTTGAAATTTCGACATCCGGTGGTGCTCACGCGGCATTACCGCTGGCCATTGGCAAGGTAGTCGCACTGGGATCGTCAGGTTCAATTGCCTGGGTTGCCTTAAAGGTAGGCGCTCTTTCCTACGGAGGTGGTTTCGTCATCATCCCGTTGATGCAGCACGATGTCGTCTCGACTTACCACTGGATGTCCAACGCGCAATTCCTGAACGCTGTTGCGTTAGGCCAAATCACCCCCGGGCCCGTTGTACAAACCGTTTCGGCGGTGGGTTACGCCGCTCGAGGATTGACGGGCGCTTTACTGGCGGCGGCGGTCGCTTTCACCCCTTCTTTTTTCTTCGTAGTTGGCGGCGGCAGACACTTTCAGGCAATTCGCGTTAACGCTAAAGTCACCGCCTTCTTACGTGGCGCCGGACCTTGTGTCATCGGCGCAATTCTCGGCTCCGCTGTCACATTGGCTAGTGAATTAGGTCATTGGTGGCAGGTCCCCGTGGCGATCCTCGTGGCGGCCTGGGTCTTCTCGAAGCGCAGTACGGTCATCGCGCTTTTGGCGGCGGGCGGTGTTGGCGCCTTGGTCGCCCTCACCCACACCGCTATTTAAGACTCAGCTTGTACTTGAGTAAAAACGGCCTGGCGATGGCGAGTTGAGTAGTTGACGGATGCAGTTTCAGAAACAACTCAAACTGCGCTTTAGCTAACGATTGATTTTTCGTAGTTGAAGCTGCCACAATGCCGTAATACAGATGCGCCGCCGGATTAAGAGGCGCAACTGAGATTGCCTTTGCGAGGAGCGAGATACCGCGAGCCACAATTTCAGGGTTCTTTTTCGTACTCGCGGCAGAAAAAGTTAACCAGCCAGATTGAATGAGCGCTTCGGGGTTTCTCGCATCAAGGCTCAGCACGATCTGATAGGCACTCAGCGCTGCCGTCACATTCCCAGTGGCTAAATCTGCCTCAGCCTGCAAACTGAGTTGCTTAATTCTCTGACTCTGGCTTAGTGACAAGTTGCCCGTGCTTGAACTCCCTGCTTGGCGGAGGCTAAGCGCTGTAAAAACCGAACCAACTGCCGCGATGAGCAAGCAACTTATTCCAACAATCAAGAGACTCCGCCTGCGCCGGCGTCGCGGGCGCGCGACAACTACTCCCCCAGCCAACGCCAGTTCTTGCTCCAGTTTGGAAATTGCGAGCTGGTCACGCGTAAGTACGGCTTCCAGTTCGGCCTCGGACAAGTCTCCGTTTTCAAACTCTTGCTGAGCGTCAGCAATCGACGCCCGCCGTAGGGCAATTTCTTCAAGAAGTAGCTCTCTGGTCTTCAAGACTTCTTACGCCTCAGATTTAGAAAAGTGGCGATTAGCAAGACAACCACTAGGACGGGAGTAATCCACAACAAAGATCCCAATCCACCCGTCGCTGGACTCAAGAGAATTGATGGCCCGTATTGAGACTCCAGCGTGGTCAGAATTTTCGTATCTGATGCCCCACGGGCTACCTCAGCAACTATGTAATTTCGCACCGCAATGGCCGATGTCGAATTCGAGTTATAGGCCGAAAGGTTCTCGCAACTTGGACACTTGACCAATTGCTCTAAATGCTGAATTCGAAGTTTGGTTTCATCACCGTGGGGTCGCTGCATGAAGGCTAAACCCGCGAGCAGAATCATCACCACAGCCCAAAATTTGAACGATCCAATGAGGGTCCTCATTTGATGTTCGCAATCACGTTGGATAGCTGCTTGGCACTTATTGGACCCACTAAGGAGGCGGCCACTCGCCCTCGCGCATCAATTACAAAAGTCGTGGGGGGTGAGGTAACCCCATACGAATTTGCAATCACGCCATTTGAATCAATTATTGAGGGATATAACGAACCGTATTTTGTCTCAAAGGCTTTAGCGGTGGAGATGAGATCATTGAAAACCACACCGACCACGTTTACGCTCTGACGATGCTCCCAGGCAAAGGTAGAAAGTTCGGGCGCTTCGGCAATACATGGCCCGCACCAGGATGCCCAGAAATTCAATACTGTCACCTTTTTCGGTTGAGTCGTGAGCGACCAACTGGTCCCGCTCAACGTCGTTCCCGAGAATGCAGGAGCATATTTACCGAGCAGTGCGCTTTTGGAGTTGCTAGCACTTGTGATGGGAGAAGAGCTTGCGAGCAAGAGACCTAGCCCCAGTGCAGCAACCAACGCAATCGACGAAATAACCGCAATGGGGCGCTTCATGAGTTCACTTCTTTGCGATGAGGTCGTCTAGTAAACGAAAGCACACTGCCCAACCCGATTACTAGTCCACCGATCCAGAGCCAGGCCAACAGTGGTTCAGCGGTCACTCCAAGCACTACTGATCCGGCGGGCAGGCTCGATTGGACCTGTGCGCCAGAAGCTTGACCATTACCCCCAATTGCGTCGAATGTGACGTAGACGTCTCTCAGTAGGTTCGAGTCAATTGCTGGAGTACCGACCGATTGCGCAGTGCGACCCCTAAAAGTAGTCACGGCGGGCAAAAGCCGAGCCCCGTCGACCAAAACTACAACTTGGGCTGAAGTCTCGAGAGTATTGCTCACCTGATGAAAACCCTCAAAAGTAATTCGGTGTCCACCAACAATGGTGGTTTGGCCCTTGGCCAGGGCTACTTCTGATCGAAAGGCGTACGAGGTTGACGCAACGATTCCAAACGCCAAAATGACAACACCGAGGTGCACCACCATGCCACCAACGCTCGGGGAACGCCACAGCAATTTTCGCTCACCCTTTTCTGACGCACTTTTCCAAAGTCCGTAGAGGGTGCGAATCGCGGCGCCGCTAGCAAAGACACCGAGACAGAGCGAGGCGAGAACCAAATAATTCTTGAGCCCGAAGGCAATCCCGAGAGCCACCGCTAAGGCCGCGACCCAGGCAATTGGTCTTATTCGTTTCCAAAACACCGCGCGGTCGGCACTCCGCCAACTGGCGATGGGTGCGAAACCCATTAGAACCAGAATGAATACTCCCGCTGGTGCCGCCACATTGGCAAAGTATGGCGTTCCGACCGTAACCTGTTGTCCATTTATTGATTCGTAGAGGAGCGGGAAGACAGTTCCCAGTAACACCACAATGGCGAAGCCAACAAAAAGAATGTTATTCGCGACGAAGAGTCCTTCGCGTGAGAGGGGTTGTTCGACTCCGACGGATGAGCGCAAGCGGTCACCACGCCAAATAATTAATCCGGCACCCGTCGCCACCACTGCGATGAACATGCACATCAAGATCGGCCCCAAGGTGCTTGAAGAGAAGGCGTGAACGCTCTGGAGTACTCCCGAGCGTGTGAAAAATGTTCCGAGAATCGTGAGGGCAAAGGTCACAACCGCTAAAGCCAGATTCCAGACTCGAAAGAGCCCTCGACGATCTTGAACGATTACCGAGTGGATATACGCAGTTGCGGTGAGCCACGGCAACAAAGCGGCATTTTCAACAGGGTCCCACCCCCAAAAACCTCCCCACCCCAGAACCTGGTAGCTCCACCAAGAACCCAGAACAATCCCAACGGACAGTGCGCCCCACGCCAAGACCGTCCATCGCCGTTGCTCTAAGGCCCAACGCTCATTGACTCGGCCACTGACTAAGACCGCAATGGCGAAGGCGAAGGGAACCGAAAAACCCACGAATCCCAAGTAGAGCAGAGGCGGGTGAATGGCCACGAGAGGGTTGTCTTGCAAGAGCGCATTAGGGCCGGCCCCTTGGAACACTGTGGAAGAGTTTTTAAGAAATGGGTCGGCGGGCCCAACTAATAAGAAGGTGAAAAAGGCCTGCACAATAAAGAGCACAATTGAAGCCGCGCGTACAACTTGTTCATTCTTCTTCTCTCGGTAGAACAAGAGCACGCCGATAATTACTAAAGATTG
This sequence comes from uncultured Actinomycetes bacterium, assembly GCA_903832015.1. Lineage (GTDB taxonomy): Bacteria > Actinomycetota > Acidimicrobiia > Acidimicrobiales > RAAP-2 > RAAP-2. The sequence goes on along the minus strand of CAIKZX010000013.1, from coordinate 897 downwards.
AAGAAGTACCCACAACAGCAAACTGCCCTCGAGAGCCGACCACACACCGGTAATCGAATAGAGCAGAGGGGTGAAGGTGGCGTTGTTCTCTGCGACGTAGGCGAGAGAGAAATTGTGGGTCACGAAGGCGACCATCATTGTGCCCATCGCCAGAATGATGCCAATGAGTGCGCCAAGACCCCAGGGCCAAGTTGTTGGGGCGCTCGCTTTCTTCCAGCTCCTCAATTGCGTGATGGCCCCACCCAGTGCGCTGAAGAGGCACAGGTACAGCCCAATCCGGCCGATTACGCCAGTCATCGCACTGAACCGTTGGGGGCCTTCACCCTCTTCGGGTGCTTCGCAATATAGGTCGATGAGTGCTTCACCATTATCTGAGTGCCATCAAACGAATCACTCGTACTAGAGAGAAAATGACCAACAACTACTACTGGAATACTGGCTCGGAATAACTGGGGAGGAGTTCCGTGGGCAACAACGAAGACTCTGCCTTGAGATCCGGTTAAGAAAAATGAGGCCCCCGAGGAGGTCCGAGAAATTGTGTGTGGTGCCACTAGGCCTTCGAGTCGGATTTCCTTGGTACCCAAGAGGTGCCGCTGAGCTAGTGCTTCATCGACCGTCTTGAAATAGTTAAGCGAACTTAAAAGTCCTTGCGCTAGCAAGGCCGCGACCGAAAGAGCTACAACTACGAGCACGACGAGGTTGCGTCGGCGAGCGCGAGATTTAATTGCCGGTGGGGCTACTGGCGAGAGTTGGTCCGGTGAACTACTTGCCACTGCGATTACTCCGCCACCATAACGAGAAACCATAGAGAGCTAGGGCGCCAATTGTTATGAGATAGCCCGCGTTTACGTAGTTCATGCGCCCGATACCTCGGTGCGACGTTGCTCAATCGAGGCG
>CAIKZX010000012.1 GCA_903832015.1 uncultured Actinomycetes bacterium | reverse complement strand
TGATAGGTCTGGTGTGAAACACCGAGTGATCGCATCACTTCGGCCAGTGGCGTGTTCTCCGCCAGCAGTCGATCGGCTTCTCTGAGTTTGCGAACTATCTGTTCGGGCGTGTGCCTGGTTCTCTTCATGGTCAACCTCCATTCCCAGTCTTATCTGGGGTTCTCTAGTCATAAGAGATGGACCGATTAAAGGGGGTCAGGACACTCAGCCTTTGAAAGGCCATCACAGTTCCAAAGACCTACTCAGAAGTCAGAGTTGAAGTAGTCGACGTTCTCTACGAGGATCAGCCTATCCGCGAGGAACGAACTAAAACCGTTTGGGAAGTGGCGCATTACATTTTGATGGTTCGTCAGGACGCTGAGGAGAACCTCAGCAATTTCTTGGTTCACGTAATAGAACGTGCGCTGACCAACGACAACCTCAGAGAAGCAGAGTTCAGGGCGTCCCTGAAACAGTTTTCTGGCTGTGAATCGAAGTGCCCTCATAGCGGAACTCATGGAAATGTTCAGGTCGATAGCCGTATACCGCTCAACGGAGACGCTCTTCCCGGGATGTTGGGCAAGTGCAATTAGGAAAGCCGCGACGCTTCGGCCAGCCCCAGCCAAGAACGGCGGTGTCGCTCGAGAAAAATTAAACGACTCTCGTATCAAGAGCTCGACACAGGATCTGCACCAAACACCTGGATCATCAACATGGAGGGGTTTGCTACTGAGCGGTAGCCTTCCTAGTCCTTGACACCCTTGGCCACCACATTCTTGGCAGTTAACGGATAGACATCGTCGGCATTTCAAGATTTGCGGGAGCTCGTTTGGTTCTTTCGTAAGAAACTCCAGGAGTAGTTGGTCTAAGTCGGGAAACGTTATGGTCAAATCGTCGCGGTGCGTCGCGACTAGCTTCAAGGCGAGCTCCTCATTTCCTCCACCAATAAGGGCTCGAACGTGCTGCAGTCGCAGTTCGTTGACCAGAGCAAGCGGCGCAAGTGAAGTGTCAGGACTCTGCTCTACTTGGTCGATGGAATCTTCAACAATCATCAATGCCTCTTGATATAGCCCAAGAGCTAGCTGAAAGTCTGATAGTGCCACGGTAGTGGAGATGGTGTAAGGGTGAGTAGGGTGACCAACACGTGATTTTCGGTTCCTGACGAAGAGTAAAAGTTCGATTGCCGCTTGTTGGTGGCCATGCAATCCCATGATTACCCCAATATCGTGGAGCGGCGCTAGCTGCTCGATGTCGTTCTCTAAAATCTCCTCGTATTGAGTCTTCATGACTTCAACTTGAGAAACAAACTCAGTCTGCGGCAAGTTGGGGATCCTGAGTGCGATTTGACGCGCTTTGAGACGATACGTTGCGACGTGGTCGTCTGTGCGCAGTAATGAAGTTTCGATAAGTGTTAGTAGCTCGCCTCGTTCTGTCTCAGTCATGTCACCGGTGGCGATCCAAGCTGCAGCTTCCTCGATCCATCGAACAAAATGGTCAGATTCTTCGAGCTGGATTGCCAGGCTCACGCAGTGCTTCCATGCACGAATACACAACTCACGATTACCGGACAACGCGGCCGTTCGGGCTAGGGAGGTGCCCATTTCTAAAAGATTGATTGGTCTTGATGAGAATTGTTCGTCTTCCACAACTAATTCCGTGACTTCAATGTTAAATGAGAGTGAATCTCCATGGAGAGCAAGGAACACTGGTTCATCAAACTTTGGGTAGAAAGAGATATCTCTGGTTGACGATTGAGAAAAGTCCACGCCTCAACTAGTAAATCCAACACTGCCTGCTTCTCATTGGCTGCAATGTCCTCGCTAACACGGTTGGTGCAAATCCACAGAAGACCATTTTCGACTTCCGTTTGTTCGGGGGATCTCAGTCCCGATGTGATTTGCGACATGACGTCAGACAAGGTTCTGGGGCTAGGTGAGGCCGAGCCTGAGTAATCCTCAGAAAGCATCGCCAAGATCTCCCTAGTTATTCCGTTCGAAGTTACTACGATGTCTCGAAGTTCACTCTCGCTACGCACATCAGATTCGCCCAGCTCCTTAACAAGTACTCGGAGATCATCGACTGATAAAGGGGCTAGCTCTAGCGTCTGCGACACGACCGATGCCAGTGTCCTACCGTGCTGTGCGATTCCACGTGGGGTAAAAATGACAGTGACTGATTTAAAGGATTCACCCTTCATGTGATTCAGGAATAGATTATTCGAGAAATCGACTGCGTCGTAAGGGTCTAGAACTATGACGAATGATTTATGTTTGGAAATTTGTTGGAGATGCTTAACTATTTTGTCAACTTTATCGTTGCCGATTGAGTCAACTTTTGCCTTAGATTTAAATGATCTAACCACAGGCACAAGAACGACTATCGCTTTGATGATAGTTACGTAGTCAATACCGTGAGCGAATTGAAGAGGTAGAAATTCATACTGCATATTTGCAAAGGCAGTGCCTGTCAAGGTCGCATCCCCAACTTTTTCAAGAAGATCTCGATCAAGTCGCTTTGCGGGCAGCTCAATATTGACAATTTTTCCGTCTAGAGGTTTTATCCATCTCGGTGACTTCAGGGATGATGACTTTTTTGCCTCCTCGATAAGCCACGTTTTACCGATGCCAGATGGCCCCATAATTGCGATGAGGCGACAGCTATCAGCACGAATCCAGTCAGAAATTAAATTGATTTCTTTGGTTCGGAGCATCGCGGGAGAACTCATAAACGTGAGACTACCGCGTACAACCATCTATGAGTATGTGCCAACTTCAGGGTTGCACAATGTAGCGAATTCACTCGTGTGCTATACATTCGGGACTGCTGAAGGTTTAGTTTCCACTTAACGTGTGAGGACTGCGGTCCTCCCGAAAGGAAACCATGGCAAAGCGCTATCCCCTCGACT
>CAIKZX010000011.1 GCA_903832015.1 uncultured Actinomycetes bacterium | reverse complement strand
GTCCCTAGCGCTTACATCCACCAGCATGGGGGCCGCTTTGATGCGCGTTGGACCATGACCCTCTTTGCCCTTTTACTTATGCTCTTGGCCCTGCGGATCATGCGAGCCCCGCCCGAGAGCAAGTTGCGAATTGCTCAAATATTGTTGATCTTGCCGACCGGGGCTCTTTTCGTTGTAACTGGGGGAGACGACATCCCGGTACTCGCTGGCCTGTTGCTGGGTTCGGTCCTCCTAAAGCGGCGCAACAATGAAGTGGCTGGTTTTACGCTCGGGCTCATGGCGGCGATGAAACTGACGGCTTGGCCCCTGGCGATCGGTGCGCCATTAGTGGGTAGAAAGTTGAACGGCTCATCTTCTCGCTTTATTCTGGGCACGTGGATTACGGTGACTCTGGCGCTCATTGTGACGCCGTTTCTTCTACGGGCTCCTCATGCTTTCGTGGTGAATGTTTTGGAATTCCCACTCGGGCTTGCGGGTATCGCTTCGCCCGCGGCGAGCGCTTTACCAGGGCACATCATTACGACCCTGTATCGACCTCTCGGACACGTGCTCGGGCCGCTCACATTTTTGGTTGGTGGCTTCTTCGCGGTGCGTTGGGTCCACCGGCATCATCCAATCGGCCTAGACCAGCTGCTGCGACTGTTTGCAATCGCTCTCGGGGTGATGATGCTCGCATCGTCTGCCACGCGAATTGGTTATGTGATTTACCCGATAAACCTTTGGCTATGGGCTCGGGTACTTAGCGTTTAGATTTGGCCCGAGTTTTGATAAACGCGAAGAGACCAACGAGAGCCAGCATTACTCTGCGAGTTCACTGTGACGCCAGCAATCCAGTAAAAACCATCCGAGCCCGCCTTCTGGAATAAAAATTGTGGCGTCCCAGAGCTTGAGCCTTGCGAGAAGAGTTTCCAGCCGAGCGCTTGAAGGTTGTTTTTATAGAACGCGAGTAGAGCGCCCGACCCATGCTTGGTTACGAAGTGAAGAGAACAGCTGAAGTCGCCAGCCCCTTGATTTGCGAACAGTGGTCCAGACACCTCTTTGGTGTCAACGGGCAACAAGAGCGCGGAGGCGATATTGGCTGGTGGGTTCTCGTTTTGTTCACAGCCGGTGGCCGCTCTATTTGAAAAATCCCGACTCAGACCTCCGACAATCAGCACCGTAGTGGTAGTCGAGTTTTTCGTCACTCCAGTGCTCGCGAGCACGTTGATCAGAGTAAATCCAACTAGCATCACAGCGGCCACCAAGAGAACGGTTGCAGCGGGCCAGAGACTGGTCGTGGTCGAAAGCGGTGGGCGAGAGGAGCTCATCGATTCCAGCCGAAAATATCTAAAGGACCTCGACCACGGCCAATGCGCCACGCTTCGCTGCTTTTCATCGCGCTGGCTACCAATGATTTGGCATTCGCTATTGCCTCCTCGAGAGGTTCACCCAGTGCGATGCCAGCGGCGATAGCGGAAGCCAAAGAACAGCCAGTTCCGTGGTCATTAGAGGACGTAATCCGCACTCCGTCGAAGACTTTTCGGGAGCTTCGCGTTACCAATACGTCAGGGGAAGTGTCGGGCAGAGCGTTTTGAGCATGACCACCCTTGATAAGCACTGCCCTTGGACCGAATTCGAGTAGTGCTACACCTAATTCCTCGAGGTCGGTTACTGAAGAAACGGTAAACGAGCTGCCGAGAAGAGCTTGGGCCTCTTCGACGTTCGGAGTAATCAGGTCACAGTGGGCCAGGAGCTCGTCGCGAATAACCCCAGCCCCGGTGGAGTCCATAAGCGAAAATCCCGTCGTTGTCACTAGGACCGGGTCCATGACTAGGAAGGGAAATCTTCCAGAAGACGCGTATTCGGCCACTAGGCGGACCGTTGAGGCTTGCCCCAGCATCCCAGTCTTGACGGCTCGCGGCGCCAGGTCAGTGAGCACCGCATCGATCTGGGCTCGGACGATTTCGTCAGAGAGCAGATCCACCGAGCTCACGGTGGTGGTGTTTTGTGCCGTCACGGCGGTGAGTGCAGTCGCGGCGAAGACCTGCCGGGCATTCAGCGCTCGGATATCGGCCTGAATGCCAGCACCCCCACCAGAGTCAGAACCCGCAATGGTCAAGACGACTGGCGGTTGCATACCCGTAACTTTACCGGTGAATCGAGGAGATGACTACGCTAGAGGTATGGAAAAGCTTCAAGTGGGGTCCTTCGAAAGTGCCTCTCGGCTCGTGGTGGGGACCGGAGGCTTTCGCACGATGGCCCTGCTCGACGAATCCTTACGTGCCTCCGAATCTTCTCTTGCGACGGTTGCGCTACGCCGGGTGGAGCCGGGACTGAAAGGCTCGGTTTACGATCTACTGTCCACCCTTGGCTTCACGCTGCTCCCTAACACGGCTGGTTGCTACACCGCCGATGAGGCGGTCAAAACCGCGGAGTTGGCCCGTGAGGCCTTTGAGACGAACCTCATAAAACTCGAAGTCATTGGCGATGACGTCACCCTTTTGCCCGATCCGAGCGAGACTCTTGTGGCCGCCCACGCTCTGGTCAAGAGAGGTTTTGAGGTGTGGGTGTATACGAGTGATGATCTGATCAACGCCTTGCGACTCGAGCAGGCTGGTTGTGTTGCGGTCATGCCCTTAGGTTCACCGATTGGATCTGGACTTGGAGTCCGCAATCCCCACGCCATAGCGTCTATTGCCGAAAGGGTTGAAGTGCCAGTATTGCTGGATGCAGGAATTGGTACTGCCTCGGACGCCGCGTTAGCCATGGAACTGGGTTGTGCGGGCGTGCTCGCCGCTTCAGCGATTAATCGAGCCCTCAACCCGGTTTTGATGGCCCAGGCGATTCGAGACGCGGTGCGAGCCGGGTACGCCGCCGCTCAGGCGGGCAGAATTCCTCCTCGTTTGCAGGCCGAGGCGAGCTCGACTTCTCTGGGCCGACCAGATTTGTTTGCGAATTAATCACGCTTGAAACTACACTGGTGTAGTCCGTACTAATTCGTGTGTGGCACGTGTCGGGAGAATCGATGACTTCACCAACTACAGGTTTTAGCGGTCCTCAGGTCTGCCGGCTCACGGGAGTCACCTACCGTCAACTCGATTACTGGGACCGCACTGGTCTTGTGCGACCCTCCTTGGTAGCCGCCAAGGGGAGTGGTTCGAAGCGGACCTACGCCTACGCTGACATCCTCGAAGTGAAAGTGATTAAATCGCTCCTCGATGCTGGACTTCACCTGACGCGTGCGCGCCAGGCGGTGGACTGCTTACGACTGAATTTGGAGGCGGAGTTGGCCAGCGCCTCGCTAGTTCTGGGCGAAAATGGATCCGTCCTCGCTTCAAGTGATGGTGAATTGGTCGACCTCCTTCGTGGCGGCCAAGGCGTGTTCAATATTGTTCCTCTTTCTACCGTTGTGGCCGAACTTACGAATTCGATTGCGAATGAGCCTGAAAAGTCGAAGAAGGTGCACCGCTCAGCCTGACCTCAATCTAGGATTGCCTAGATGACCAACCGTCGGCCCTTCCTTTACGAAAAACATCTCTCCCTCGGAGCCAAAATGGTTCCCTTTGGTGGGTGGGAGATGCCACTTTCCTACGAGAGTGGCACCGTTGCAGAGCATCTTGCCTGTCGACGAGATGCGGTTTTTTTTGACGTTTCACACCTGGGCACTGTTCGATGTGATGGTCCGGGCATGTTTGATTCAATTCAACTGGCGTTAACGAATGATCTACGCAAGATCGAACCGGGTCGGGCACAGTACACACATCTACTGAATGAGGCCGGGTTTGTGGTCGATGACATCATCGTGTGGTGGATGTCACCGACAGAATTTGATGTGATGCCAAACGCTTCCAATACCACTGGCGTTACCGCAGCCCTCCCCGGAGTGGACATCACCAATGAGCGATGTGTTCTAGCGGTACAAGGGCCAGCTGCGCTCTCTAAATTGGCTCTATTCGACGAACGTTTCGCCAGCGTCGGCCGCTTCCGGGTGCAGCGCTTTAGTTTTAATGGCGCGGAGGTTCGGGTCGCCGGAACGGGATACACCGGAGAGCGGGGCGTCGAGATATCGGCGCCTAATGAAGTTGCTGAACAAATTCTTGACGGTCTCGTAGAGGCGGGCATCCACCCAGCGGGCCTCGGAGCGCGAGATACCCTGCGACTGGAGGCGGCCTTGCCACTCTACGGACACGAGTTGTCTCTGAGCTCCACGAGTTTGGAGGCGGGCTTGGGCTGGGTTTTGGGGCTCGAGAAGGATAATTTTGTCGGAAAGGCGGCGGTTCTACGAGAGATTGCGGACGGCCCAAAACGGAGGCTCACGGGCCTCCTATCGACCAACCGCCAGCCGCTCCGTGAAGGTGCCGAGGTCTCGATTGATGGCTCGGTAGTGGGAACGCTGAGTTCTGGTAATTATTCTCCGATTTTGGAGCGGGGCATTGGCTTGGGATTATTCAACGAATTGATCCCCGTCGGCACCGCCGTTTCGATAGCGTTGCGGGGACGTGAAATAGACGGCGTAATTTCGACCCTACCCTTCGTAGAGAAAGCAAAGTAATGGCTGATTACATTCCCCATACCCACGCTGAGGTGAGCGAGATGCTCAAGTTTCTGGGTATGAATTCGCTGGGAGATCTGTTTGCCCACATTCCCGAAGCCCTCAAGTTGAGTCGCGGCGTTGAGATTCCTGCTGGAGTTACCGAACCGGACGCCGCTCAACTCTTTAACGATTTTGCGGCGAAGAACAAAGCCGCGGAGTTGCTCTGCTTCGCGGGGGCGGGCGCTTACGATCATGAAGTACCACCAGTAGTACGCGCACTTGGTTCGCGCTCTGAATTTGTCACGGCCTACACCCCGTATCAGCCTGAGGTGGCACAAGGAGTTTTGCAGGCGGTCTTCGAGTTTCAGACCCTAGTGTCTCGCATAAGTGGGCTCCCCATTCCGAACGCCTCACTCTACGACGCGGCCACGGGCCTCGTGGAAGCGTTGAATATGACTGCCGGTGCCACGGGCCGAAAGAAGATGGTTATTTCCGCCGGCATTCATCCGCATTGGCGTCAGACTGCACACACTTTCGCTCGCGGTACTGGTCATGAAATTATTGAAGCACCCCTCGTAAATGGTGTAACTGACTGGACGCTGGTGGACTGCACCGACGCCGCAGCGATTGTTGTTGGGTACCCTAACTACTTGGGGATCCTTGAAGATGTTGCGGTTGCGAGAGCTCTGGCTGACGAGCACGGAGCCTTGCTGATTGTTGGGGCCGATCCGGTAGCTGCAGGTGTCTTGAAGACCGCGGGGCAGTGGGGTGCAGATATCTTCATCGCCGAGGGGCAGCCTTTCGGCACCGCTCTTTCCTTTGGCGGTCCCTACCTAGGAATGTTCGCCTGCACCGAAGAGCTGATCAGACGGCTTCCGGGACGCATCGTGGGGGAAACAGTCGATACAGAAGGTCGCCGTGCATTCGTGACGACCTTGCGGGCCCGTGAGCAGGACATTCGTCGGGAAAAAGCCACCTCGAATATTTGTTCCAATCAGACTTTGATGGCCGTGACGGCCGCCATCCAACTTGGCTGGCTCGGCACGGCGGGACTTCGTGAGGTAGCGGTGGCCTGCGCTCGAGGTACCCACTACTTACACGACCAATTGTCTGAAATTCCCGGCGTGACGACTGTTTCTAGTGCGCCCTTTTTCCGGGAGTTTGCAATCAATCTACCTATTTCGAATGAAGAGGTAATTGTTGAAATGGCCAAGCTCGGCTTCTTAGCGGGCGTCAGTCTTGCGCAACTGTGCGGGACCTCCGATCGCTCCCTGGAGGGAGATTTGTCGCGCACGTTAATAGTTTCGGTAACGGAACGACGAACAAAGGCTGAAATCGACTCCTACGTTGATGCCCTGAGAAAGGTGATTGCGCAATGACGACCTACGCCGCTCCCGGAGGACGCGCCGCGTCTATCCCATTGCTTGGTCGCGAGGTCGAGCCCACGCTTTTTGAAATGTCAGTTCCTGGACGACGGGCGTTCCAGCTGCGCACAACTGGACTGCCAGAAACTTCTATCGCTGATTTGATTCCTGATCTTCATTTGAATCCGTCAGTTGTTGAGATTGCTGAGGTGTCGGAACGGGATTTGGTAGCCCATTTCACTCGACTCTCTCATCGCCAATTTTCAGTCGACCTTGGGATGTACCCCTTGGGATCGTGCACCATGAAGTACAACCCCAAGTTCTGTGACGCCGTAGCGGCGATGACTGGGTTGAATGGTGTTCACCCGGCCGCCCCCGCGTCGCTGACGCAGGGTTGGATCGAATTGTTATGGACCTTGGAGCAGCGACTGGTGGCGATTACCGGCATGGCTGGCGCGACTTTGCAACCGGCCGCTGGGGCGGCGGGGGAGCTGACCGGACTTTTGCTCATTCGGGCCTATCACGAAGCTCGAGGTGAAAAGAGAACGAGAATCCTCATTCCTGACTCTGCGCACGGCACCAACCCCGCTTCGGTCACATTAGGTGGCTATGAGGTCACCACGATTCCTTCTAACGAGCGCGGCTTGGTCGACTCGGATGTCCTCAAGGCTTCGCTGGGTCCCGATGTGGCGGGGATCATGCTGACTAACCCGAACACCGCTGGTTTGTTCGAAGAAGAGATTCAAGATATCGCCAAAGCCGTGCACGAATCGGGTGGGCTGCTGTATTACGACGGCGCAAACCTTAACGCCATTGTCGGGGTTATGCGTCCTGGCGATATGGGATTTGATGTCGTGCACATGAACCTTCACAAGACCTTCGCTACCCCTCATGGTGGTGGCGGTCCGGGAGCTGGTCCCGTAGCTGTTTCGGAACGGTTGGTGCCCTATCTGCCGGGGCCACGCCCCGTGAAGAATGATGACGGGTCGTTTGACTGGGCGAGTCAAACCACGAGCATCGGTCGAGTTCACGGCTGGAATGGTAACGCTCTGGTTCTTGCGCGGGCGCTCGCGTACATCACCGTCCACGGTTCGGATGGACTCCGTCGTGTCGCTCAACACGCTGTTCTGAATGCCAACTGGCTGAGAGTGCGTCTTGCTGCCGTTTTGCCTGCGGCATACGACCGAGTTTGCATGCACGAATGCACGTTGAGTGCCGCGACAATGAAAGCCAAGTATGGGGTCCGGGGATTAGACGTTGCCAAGGGGCTCTTGGAAGAAGGCTTCCATTCGCCCACGGTATATTTCCCGCTGATTGTGGAAGAGGCGCTTATGTTTGAGCCCACCGAGACTGAAAGTCTCCAGACCCTGGAAGCCTTGGCCTTGGCGGTTGAAAGAGTCGCTAAGCGAGCCGAGAGTGACCCGGAATCTTTGCATGCAGCACCTCGTACCACGCCAGTATCGCGCGTGGATGAGGCTCGAGCGGCGCGTACGCTCAAAGCCACCGCCGACGCTGTTTAAAGAGTTTCCTCGTGCGGTGGATTGATGCGGGTGTGCTTCCAATTGACAACGTGATCTCGCCTCGTTGAAAGAATTTCCAGGACGAAGGAGTAGGGGAGTCTCCCTTATTTAGTAATCGAGATTGCCGCCAGAAATGCACCTGCGCTCAATGCGGGTGTGAGGGCAATTAGAAAGTACCCGTAGTTTTTATCTCGCTTTTCGAATAAGAGAGGCACCGCGAAGGCGCTTGAGAAGGTTGTTAGGCCGCCACAGAAGCCAGCAACGAGATTGGTACTGAGCTCGACTCCGCTGGAAAAACTTAGCCCGTGGATGGTCAAGCCAGCGAAGAAACACCCCAGAATGTTTGCCAACATGGTTGACCAGGGGCTTGAATTAGCCTTGGCATTGACGCCGGTTAATTCAATAAGGTACCGAGCAACTGCTCCGCCAGCGCCTGCG
>CAIKZX010000010.1 GCA_903832015.1 uncultured Actinomycetes bacterium | reverse complement strand
GCCTTCTTAGGGGCAGCCTTGCGGACAGTCTTCTTTGCAGCCTTCTTAGGGGCAGCCTTGCGGACAGTCTTCTTTGCAGCCTTCTTAGGGGCAGCCTTGCGGACAGTCTTCTTAGCAGCCTTCTTAGGAGCAGCCTTCTTTACAGTCTTCTTGGCAGCCTTCTTAGGGGCAGCCTTCTTCTTCGTAGCTACAGCCACTTTCCCTCCTAGGGATTCAACGTTGTTTCGATGCTCCTCTCGCCTACCACCGTGGTAGTTGAGATATGGACACATCGACACTTCTCGCGTACTCGACCAAGTGAAGCCCAGCCTCGCGGCTGTGCAACCACCACTCGCAGTGCACGGCCAACTTTGGAGGAGAGCTAGTTCGAGAGATACTGCACTCTCGTTCCGCTTTCGTCTCCTCCGCAGAAGACATCTAAAAGTTCACTCGTTTTCGTCACGTAAGTCAAGCATTTAGCTCAATTATTTTCGACCGTTGGGTGAGATGAATTTTGATCCCGGAATCTATTTAGGCCGCGCACAAAACGTCGACGCCTATAGCGGTTCCCAACGTTCAACCTTGGTGCTGGGACCGAGTCGGAGTGGAAAAACCTCTTCGCTAATCGTCCCAAATCTCCTGATGAAAGGGTATTCTTCGGTCATCACCTCGACCAAGGATGATGTGCTGCGCGCAATGAGTGAACGGCCACGAAATGGTTCACTCCTGCTCTTTGATCCATCGGGAACGGTCCCGGAATTGCCACGGGTGACGCGAATTGGTTACTCCCCCGTAAGAAAATCTTTGTCCTGGGACGGGGCAATTCTCGTTTCGCGCACCCTCACCACCATTTCTCGACCCACCCTCAAAGAGAACCACTGGAGCGAACGCGCCGCCGCCCTCCTCGCGCCACTCCTCCACGTCGCGGCACTGCGAGGCTCGTCACTGGCCGAGTTCTGCTCGCTCGTGGACGCTCGAGACTCCACCGGGGTGGCCGACACTCTGCTCGAACGCTACGGCGCCCACCACGCAAGCCACTCGCTACTCACCGGAATTCTCGCCACCGAAGAACGAGAGCTCTCTGGCATTTGGTCCAGCGCGTCGGGATTGCTCGCTGGTATGCGCACAGACGCCGCTCGTCAGGCGGCCGACCAGTCCTCTCTGGACTTGGACAAATTTTTCGCAGGCGCGCATCAACTCCACATTGTCGCCCCATCACGTTTTCAGGCGGTCACGACGCCCTTAATTGTGGGTCTCCTTGACTACCTCGTGCACGGCACCTACGACCGTTACCACCAGGGTGCGCGCCTCCTTTTGGCCCTCGATGAATTAGCCAATGTGGCCCCCTTGCCACAGTTGGCCTCAATAGTTTCAGAGGGTGGTGGGCAGGGGGTGCTCACCTTGGCGTGTTTACAAGACCTCTCCCAGGCGCGCGCTCGATGGGGCGAACAGGCCCAAGGTTTTCTGTCACTCTTCGCGAGTACCGTCGTCCTGCCCGGTATCGCCGACCGAGCCACGCTCGAAATGATCAGGAACCTGGGCGGCACCTATTTCCAACCTCAGCGCAGCCTGCACCGACCTCGCCGTGGACGAGGCAAAACGAGTACCACCTCATGGCACGAGCGTTCGCGCTTGACGATCGCCCAAATCGCGGCCGGGCGCCCCGGTTACGCGCTCGGGCTCACGCCGGCGAAGGAGGCGCGATGGATCAAATTGACGCCCTGGTTCAATGACCCTCGATTCAGTAGTGACCGGACTCTCCAACCAATGGCTCAGGTTTTGAGCACGGAGCGGCCGTGGTCCGAGTTCTCGCACTCGAGCGAGCTGTAGTAGATCTGAGCGAACTAGTTCATTCTCTTGCACCCCAATGCCCCTTGCGCGCCCCGCGGACAACAGTTCGACCACCTCATTCACCGACTGGACCGATTGACCGCAGGTTGCCGCATTGGCCCAGGCCTCAACCAGAGTCCGCCGGTAAACCGATGAACGCTGCGATAGTTGGGCCGCGAAAGCGTGTTCGCCCACCACGTCGCTAAAGAGTGTGGGAGTCGCGCGTTCACCAAAGGGAGTAAAGCGCTCACGATCTGTCGCCCAATGCGCAGTTATCTCCTCGCGACTCCAGAGCCTCTTCTCTAGGGGCCGGGAGCTCCGACCACTCCACAGTGTTCGGTATCCGTCATCTACCCCGACAATCAACTCGTTGCCCCCGAAGGATCGCCACGGGACGTACGTGGTTAACTCGCCCACTCGCCACCGCAACTCACTTCGGTACAGCGAATCCGCGGCCCTTAGATGGGCGAAGAGTCCCCGGCTGTCGAGTGCGCGATTTCTATGGGCGGGCGCCGCTCCCACCAAAACGTGGTCGTGCAGGTGAGGTTCGCCCAACCGATTGACCCCGTGGGTATAGGCCACTATCTCTCGCCAGCGAGCGGGTACGACCTCCACCTCGCCCGCCACCCGCTGGCGCACGCCCAGGGCGTAGTTTTCCAAATACTCCATCGCCGACCTCACCGACGCCCGGTGACTCGCCACCACCGAGTGGCCGGCCCGTTCGTCAATGGCGAGCAGGGCGGAAAACATCCGCGGGGCTGAAAAAATGAGGTCGTGCCCGACCGTTCTAGACCGGCTGGAGCCTCCGAAGACCTTCGCCACCCGGGCCGGGTCTTCCACTTGGCCCTCACCTCGGATCCACCACCCCGCCGTGCCATCTCGCAGACCCTCTAGTTCATGAGCGGGGTCTTGAGTGAAATAGCGAACGTCATTGCTCGTGCGCGCGAAGATATACAGCACCGTTGGGACCCCCTTGGGCCTCCCAACGGTCGAATCTAGAGGTTCTTTTTAATTAACTCGGCGAGCTCGTGGCCCGCCTTCATCTGTTCGGGCGTGCCCTGAGCCACCACCGCGCCCTCACCGGCTCGCACCATCAGCGCGTCGAGAAAGTTCTCATCGAGAACCCGGAATTCAACGGCGTGACGACCATCTTTTGCGCGGCCCCACCGACCATTTGGTATGACCTCGAAGTGAAAACGTAAGAAGGCGTCCATCACCACGATGACCGGTTTCCCCGATTCCGTGAAGGTGGTCAGCCAGTTGGGCTTAGGGTCGGATTCAATCTCCCCCGCTGGCGAAGGGTCCTTGACCCATTCGATGCGGTCGACACGAAAATTACGCCAGCGGTTTCTTAAGAAGCACCAGGCGCGCACGTACGAGTATCCGTTCAGCATCTTCATCTCGGTTGGGGCGATAGTTCGTTCGGTCGCCCTATCAGCCTCATCGGTGAAGTAGTTAATTGTCACCCGTTGGTGATTAGCAATAGCGTCACGGATGGCCGCCACCTGCGTCTCGGAGGCCGCCATCTCGAAGCGAACAAAATCCTCACAGGCCCCTTCAATCTTTTGAATGGCGCTGGTCATAACCGGCTCGGCGTAGACGCGGTTCGCCTCGTGGAGCGCCAGGTTTACCTCAAACAAGTCTCGCCACATCATTTGGGACGCATCATCAACGTGCATGACGTCCGTGGTGGGTAGGTAGAGCGAGTCGTCGGTCTCTTCGTTGTCCCAGTCATCACACTCTTTAATGACGTACGCCGGATAGGTCGCCGCGGCGTTGCCGGGCAGAAAGATGCACGAGAGTCGCCCCATGATTTCGCGAACTTGATCTTCGTCAATCTCCGCGCGCTGGGCGAGTTCACTTATCCGAAGCCCCTCGGGGTTTTGGTGCACCATGTGGAGGAGTTGGAAGGCCAGCGCCAAGTTCGAGCCCTTCCCCTCGGGAGCGAAGGTGATCTCCGAGAGTGCGGGCACCGATCCCCGGTTTACTTTGGTCAGCCACGCCTTGGCCGCCGCTACCACGGGCGCGGGGCCCGTGACTTGAACGCGCAAACCGGCACCAATCACGAATCGAACGGCGTCATTCAAGGCGGTAAAGGGTAGGGAGAAGGCCACCGTGTCCTCATTGAGCTCAGTCAGGGTAACGGTAGGAAACTGCATGGCCAGTCGCGGGGCGTAGGCACTCTTAGTGGTGCCCGTCACCTCAATCGTTTCTTCGGCGGGTTCGTACTTCGGACTCCAGAGCGCAGCCTGCTTTTGCATCTCCTCGGTCAATACGAAGGTGGCGGTGGTGGTGGCGGGAATGCTCACGATTCTGTTCAGACGATACCCGCGGTAATTCTCGGTGCCACGAACACGCGCCACTAAATACGAGACGCCCAGGTACACGATTATCTGAATGGGCTCAACCTCGCGGGAGCGAATATCGGTGGAGTCGTAATCGAAGGTGAGGACGCGGCGAGTGTTGATGGCGCGAATAATTGGGTTGTATACCTCGACGTTGATGGCAAAGTCATCGACGGGAGCTATTGAGTTAAAGAGCGAGAACGCGCCGGACTTTCCGAATCCACAAAACCGTAAGGCGAAGGCAATGACGTCGTGCTCTTGGTCGGTGAAGTTAATAGCGGGCGCGAAGGCCCCATCTTTCTCAATGCGGTACTTCGGGTTGTTGGGCTCACTGGCGTTGACAATGATTTCAAATCCAGCGTTTCGCAGGTCCACCTTGTCGCGTTCAAATTTTGCCCGAACGGTCTCGGGGGTGCCCTCGTAGGCCTTCACGCGCGTTCGAATCGGAGTGCCATCGCTGGGCCCGGTTACGGTGACTTGGTCAATGATCTCTCGCTGAGTCATTCCCTCGACAGTGGAGGTCAGCCAGTAGACGAGGGCCATCTGACGTTCACGACTAGTTTCGCTGGGCTCGCGGAATGCCATTGACTCCCCCTCTGGGCTTGGACAACTTAGGGTAGTCGGCGAATCACGCGGTGACGCACTAAATAAATGGCGAAATAATTGGACTTTTTTTTCGGTTGCGACCGCGAAAGCCCTAAAAGTTACGGGCACTAAAGTGGGAGGGCGGTGCTAGAAAGGAGCGGGTATGCCCACCTACGAATACGAATGCCAGAAGTGCCAGGAGCGAGTCGAAGCGGTCCAAAAGTTCTCCGACCCTGCTCTCACCGTGCACGAAGGTTGTGGGGGCGAGTTAAAAAAGGTCTTCTCACCGGTCGGCATCGCCTTTAAGGGCACCGGTTTTTACAAGACCGATTCGCGTTCTTCCGGTAGTTCTAGCGATTAATTCCTGGGTACTTACCCAGATGATGCCGGTAGGCTTTCACCGTGCTGTTGCCCTCAATTGAGTCCCCCGAGGACCTGAAAGCTCTGAGCTACCCCGAACTGGCTGAGTTGAGCGAGGAGCTTCGCGCCTTCATTATTGAATCAGTTACCGCCACCGGCGGACACCTGGGCTCGAACCTGGGAATCGTTGAAATCACCCTCGCTCTGCACCGGGTTTTTTCTTCGCCCCACGACATCTTGCTCTTCGACACCGGTCACCAGGCCTACGTCCACAAGATTCTCACCGGCCGCCGCTACGGCTTTAAGCACCTGCGCCAACGGGGCGGATTGTCGGGATACCCCAGCCGGACCGAGTCGCCCCACGATTGGATTGAGTCCTCGCACGCCTCAACCGCTCTCTCCTACGCCCACGGCCTCTCCGTCGCCCTCGAACAACGAGGTGAGCTGAAGGGTCACGGCGGCACTCGACAGGTCGTCGCCGTGGTTGGAGACGGATCGCTGACCGGCGGTATGGCTTTTGAGGCCCTGAACAACCTCGGTCACTCGGGTCAACGTGTCGTCATCATCTTGAATGACAATGGCCGCTCCTACGCGCCCACGATCTCAAAGCTTTCTGAGTCCCTCACCAGTTTGCGTATAAGTTCCCGCTACCTCACCGTGCGAGACCGAATACGAAAGATTGTCCTTCGATTGCCCTTGGCGGGCAAGGTGGCCTATAAGGGAATTGGGGGCGTAACTACCATCGTGCGTGAGATGGTCATCCCTAAGACCTTCTTCGAGAATCTCGGGGTGCGCTACATCGGACCCATCGACGGGCATAACATCGAACAGATCGAAACCACCCTGCGGGCCGCGGCCGACTGGGACGGTCCAATTTTGGTGCACTGTCTCACTGAAAAAGGCCGTGGCTATCAACCCGCCGAGGGTGACGCATTAAAGATGCACGACTATAAGTTGCCCGCGCGACTAAATGATGAGGACGTCTCTCCCCTTTCTTTCACCCAGTCCTTCTCTGACGCCCTGATGAGGGCCGCTAAGTCCGATCACCGCATCGTGGCAATCACAGCGGCGATGGCCGGCCCCACTGGATTGCTGCCCTTCGAAGAGAAGTACCCCAAGCGATTTTTTGACGTGGGCATCGCCGAACAGCACGCCGTCACCGCGGCGGCGGGTATGGCCATGGGTGGACTGAAGCCGGTTGTGGCCCTATATTCGACCTTTTTCTCACGCGCCTTTGACCAGGCCAACCTCGACGTAGGACTCTTGGACTTGCCCGTTGTGTTTGTCTTCGACCGTGCGGGCATCACCGGCGATGATGGACCCAGCCACCACGGCATCTTGGACATGGCCCTCGCGCTCATGGTGCCCAATATGACCCTCTTCGCTCCCTCTAGCGCCGAAGAGGTTCCCATCATGCTCAACCAGGCGCTTTCAATGTCCACCCCTACCGCCATTCGCTTTCCAAAGACCCTGCCCCTCCCCTTTGATAACCAGGTGGGCGCCGGACTCAAGGCTCGTCGAATTCAAGCGGGTGACGGATCGCTCTGTATTTTGGCCGTCGGCAAGATGGCCCCGATGGCGTACGCCGCACTTGCTCTCTTGGGAGAGAGCGCTAAAAAAGTCACTCTCTATGACGTGCGTGTTCTCCCGCCCGACCCAGAGATGATTCATGATGCGGTTAATCACCAACGCGTCCTCACTATTGAAGACGGCACCCGCGCCGGTGGAGCGGGTTCACTCATGGTTTCGGCGGTACGCAGCCACGCTCAAGAGGTTGGCCAGCTCTTCCCAACCACCCGAATTCTTGGCGTTCCCCGGGCCTATTTAGAACAAAACAAGCCGGACCTTCTCTTGGGCGAACTCGGACTAGACGCTACGGGAATTGCGGCGTCCATTCAACGCCTCTTAGTTGGTGACCCAGAGTTTGCCGGAGAAATTCCCGAATCACCGCGGCCGAACTACTTCTAAACCGGTACGCTAACGGGCATGGAATTTCCCATCACCAAAACCGATGCCGAATGGCTCGCTGAGCTCGGCGCCGAACGATTTGAAATCTTGCGTCAAGCGGGCACCGAGGCGCCCTTTACCGGTGCGCTGCTTGAGGTCAACGCCAATGGCACCTACACCTGTGGGGGATGTAACGCGGTGCTCTTTAACGCCGGACAAAAGTTTGATTCGCACTGTGGCTGGCCGAGCTTTGACGCCTGCGAACCGGGGACCATCATCGAACGCCCCGACCATTCTCTTTCGCGGTCACGTACGGAGATTCTCTGTGCCCAGTGCGGTGGTCACCTGGGCCACGTCTTTGAAGACGGCCCCACGGACACGGGACTGCGCTACTGCGTCAATTCACTCTCCATCGACTTCACGCCCGAGGGCTAAACGTCGAGGAAGCGTCGGATCGCAATCGCCGATCCCACTGAGCCAATCAGCACCCCGACACCGATTACGACGGCGTTGGTTCCAAGCAGCGCGACGTTATTCAGCGCGAACTCGTTGTGCAAGGGGTACCAAGTGTGCAGGGCGGTAACCACGCCCGCGGCAACAAAAGAGCCCAACAATCCCTGGATGAAACCTTCGGTTATGAAGGGAATGCGGATAAACCAGTTGGTCGCTCCTACCAATTTCATGACTGACACTTCACGGCGACGGGCGAAGATGGCCATGCGAATTGTGTTCAAGATCAGTACCGTGGCCGACAGGAGGAGCACTCCCGCGAGGGCCAAGAAAACAACCTGGAGAATTCGAATCGCGTGATTCATCTGGCGAATCTGCTGCTCGGGAGCGGTAACGGCATAGACGCCCGGCTGGTTTTTAAAGGTCGACTCCACCACGAACGCATCAGCGGGGATGGTTGGTTCACAACGGAAAGAGGTCGGCATGTCCGCCACCGTTAAGACGTTGGTCTCTGATGGGGGCAAGGAGGCTAAAAACTCTTTGTAGTCACGCGCTTGATCGAAGAAGACGCACTTGTGCACGAGTGGCGAGTCGGCCAATTGCGTTCGGACCGCGTCGAGTTCACCCTGACTAGCCGCGGCGTTCATCCAAACGGTCACTCTCGTTCCGGTCTGCCAGGCCACGGAGGCCTGGGCCGCGCTCTGCTTCAGTAATAGGGCCGAGCCCACGAGAGAAAGTGAGACGGCGACGGTAAGAATCGCCGCCAAAGTCATCATGCGATTGCGCCAGAGATTCGAAATCGTCTCACGGAATGCGTAGCGAAAATAAACGCGCATTAGCGGGCCGCCCCTTCGTTGACTCCGTAGACCCCGCGTACTTGGTCACGGATAATTTCACCCTTGTCTAGTACGACCACGCGGCGACGCATGCGGTCCACCAGGGCCTTATCGTGGGTCGCCATCACGACGGTCGTGCCGGTGCGGTTAATTCGCTCGAGGAGGGCCATAATCGACTCGGAGTTAGCGGGGTCGAGGTTTCCCGTTGGTTCGTCCGCTAGCAAGATCAGAGGGCGGTTCACGAAGGCTCGTGCTACCGCCACGCGCTGCTGCTCTCCACCGGAGAGCTCCGAGGGGAGATTCTTGGACTTGTCGGAAAGTCCTACCAGCTCCAGGATCTGGGGAACCTGAGATTCGACCGTAGAACGAGGGCGGCCAATCACCTCGAGGGCGAAGGCGACATTCTCGTAGACACTCTTATTAGGTAGGAGGCGGAAGTCTTGAAAAACGCAGCCAATGTTTCGACGCAGGTAGGGCACTCGCCATTTAGGCAGTTCACCAATGTCGCGACCCGCTTCGAGAATTCGACCCGAATCGGGCAATTCCTCACGAAGCAAGAGGCGCAAAAAGGTCGTTTTTCCCGAACCGGAGGCCCCGACGAGGAAGACGAATTCCCCCTTTTTAATGTCCAGGTTGATGTCCTTGAGCGCGGGCGTTCCGTTGGGGTAGGTCTTTCCAACATTTTCAAATCGAATCATGTTTTCACCCTTACGTGTGAGTGGAGGTGGCTAAGCAACTGCCTGATGACCATCTTACTTTGAAACCCCGTTTTTTTGGCGCCCGAAATCCCCAAAAAATGGGAACAAATCGGGTTATTTAGGATTTGGCCCGTTGTCGCCGCAATTCGGCTTCCATAAACGCGTCGAGGTCGCCATCGAGCACCGACTCGACATTACCCGTCTCGTGGTCAGTGCGGTGGTCCTTCACTAATTGGTAGGGCGCCTGAACATAACTACGGATTTGTGACCCCCACGCGTTCTCACCACGATTTCCGCTTAACGCGTCCATCGCCGCTTGGCGCTCAGCGCGGGCTCGCTCCGCCAACTTTGATTCGAGCATTTGCATCGCTCGAGCACGGTTCTGATGTTGACTGCGTTCGTTCTGACAGCTCACCACAATGCCCGTTGGCAGGTGGGTGATTCGAATAGCCGAGTCAGTCGTGTTCACGTGCTGACCTCCGGCACCCGATGAGCGAAAGGTGTCAACGCGGAGTTCCTTTTCGTCAATCTCCACTAGTGAGGTGCCGTCACCGGCCAGAAGTGGCGTCACCTCTAAAGAAGCGAAACTTGTCTGGCGTCTAGCCTGAGAGTCAAAGGGGCTGATCCGCACCAAGCGATGCACCCCTCGTTCAGCGCACATCCAGCCGTACGCGAAGCGCCCCTTGACGATGAAGGTCGCAGAGAGCAGCCCGGCTTCAGTGCCGTCGGTGGCTTCATCCACCTCAACGCTAAATCCTCGACGTTCCGCCCAGCGCGAATACATGCGTAGCAACATTTCGGTCCAGTCTTGGGCGTCAGTGCCGCCAGCACCCGCGTGGAGTTCCACAATTGCGTCATTCTCGTCATACGGTCCACTCAAGAGGCTTTGGGTTTCCAAGCCGCCGATACTGCTTTCGAGCGACTCCACCGCCGAACTCAGTTCCGCCAGGAGTGCCACATCCACCTCACCACCAGTGAGTGATTCCTTAACGAATTCCCCCATGACTTCGGCGTCGTCGAGGGCGCTGCCCAGCCCATCAAAACTCTCAAGATCATTCGTCGCCCGACCAAGTTCGGTCGTTACCTCACGGGCGTGGTCCTGGTCATCCCACAGATTGGGATTCTCCGCCTCGGTGCTCAAAATAAAGAACCGTTCGCGTAGTTGGTCGATCTTTAAGTATTCTGCCGCCGCTCGCCAGCGAACCCTGAGTGATTCCAGACTCGCCTGAGCGTTGCGTAGAGCGTTCTCCGCTTTAGGGTCGGCCATGGCACTGCTTGAACTTGCGCCCCGAATCGCACCAGCACGGATCGTTGCGACCAATCTTGTCGCCTTCCTTAACCGGAGTCTTGGCGTTTTGCTTGTGTGCGGGAAGTCCCGCCTCGCCCCCCGCCACCGCGGGCTGATTGGTGATTGCGCCTTCGAGTCCCGTTGGCGCTGGCTCGGTGGGAGCGGCTTCGACGTGGGTGATGAATCGAACGTATTCGGACTTCACCGCCTCGAGAAGGTGATCGAACATCTGGAAACCTTCGCGCTGCCACGCGGTGAGAGGGTCTTGTTGAGCCACCTGACGCAGGTGAATACCATCGCGCAAGTAGTCCATGTCGCTCAAGTGCTCTCGCCAGCGCTGGTCGATGACCTGCAGCATCACATCGCGCTCGACCTCTTTCATCGTTTCGAGGCCTCCAGGAAAGGTTTCAACCTTCGCCTCTAAATTAGCGATGGCGTCAGTGACCACCGCTTCAACCAAGCCGTTCACATCCTTGAATTGTGAGAGCCGATTGGCCTTGAGGCTGGTCGGATAGACCTGCATCAGCGAATTCACGAGTTGCTGGGTATCCCAGTCTTCGCTGTATTCACTTAACGTTCCTTCGATGGTGTTCGTCAAGACCTCCGCTAGGTCAGAGATTGTCTCTTCGTGGAGGTCCTCGCCATCGATGACTTCCATCCGCTTTTGGTAGATGACCTTGCGTTGTTCGTTCATCACTTCGTCGTACTTCAAGACGTCCTTGCGGATTTCCGCATTGCGTCCTTCCACGGTATTTTGCGCACGCTCAATGGCCTTGGAGACCATCTTGGCTTCAATGGCTTCGCCCTCGGTCAT
>CAIKZX010000009.1 GCA_903832015.1 uncultured Actinomycetes bacterium | reverse complement strand
TGCTAGGTGGTTTCGTCGCAAAATTTCACGGCTTTTGTACTTGCCTCTCTAATCATCATCGTCGTACCGGGGCCCAGCGTTTTATTTGCGGTTGCTAGGGGTATTGCGTGGGGACGGGCGACAGCCATTTTTACGACCCTTGGCAATACCCTGGGAACGTACTTGCTCGCGGTGTTGGTAGCGGAGGGTCTGGGTCCGGTAATTTCACACTCGACACTGGCAGCTACGGTGCTGCAGTTGGCAGGCGGTGCCTACCTCATCTTTTTGGGTTTTGATGCTTTCCGCCATCGTCAGGCTCACGTCGAGGGGCTGGTCAATCAAGAGGGGGTACGGCCAAACGTGCTGCGGACCATTCGTCAGGGCTTCGTGGTGGGAGTCATGAACCCAAAATCGCTCGTGTTCTTTACTGCCGTCTTCCCCCATTTTGTGGATCGTTCTCGCGGGCACGTGACCACGCAACTACTCGTCTTCGCAACTGTTTTCGCGGTGATGGCCTTTGTCTCTGACGGAACCTGGGGGTTTATTGCCGGCAGCGCTCGCCAGTGGTTAAGTGCAGCGCCGCAAAGACTGGTCACCATGAGGGTTAGTGGTGCGTGCGTCATGGCCGTCTTGGGCTTGCTAATTGAGGCTTCAGCCCTCCATTTGAAGTGACCGTCCGTTGTGCCAAATGAAAGTGGCGGTGCAACTCGAGCCAACGGATACGGGCGAGACGAACGGGGTCTTCGTCCTCCAAGATTGGTTCGTTTAAAGAGTGAGCCGGAGGACTTACACTTCGCGAATAGTTACTGTGAGTTAGCCAACTGCGTGATGACCACCATCAACGTGGACAATGCCACCGGTGGTGCCTCGCAACAGAGGTGAGAGATAAGCGATTGAAGTATCAGCTACGGAGCTAGAGTCGTTTACGTCCCATCCCAATGGTGCCCGATCCGCCCACGTGTCTTCAAAGTTTTGGAAGCCCGGAATTGATTTCGCAGCCATGGTGCGAATGGGTCCAGCCGCAATCATGTTGACGCGAATCTTGTCGGGGCCAACCTCTAGGGCCAAGTACCTTCCGAGTGACTCGAGGCCCGCCTTCATTACGCCCATCCAGTCGTACATCGGATAGGCCCGAGTGCCATCAAAGTCAAGGGCGATAACTGAGGCGCCACCCTTGACGGTGCTTTGCACGAGGAGGGGACGAAAGGCCCCCACCAGAGCAGCTAGGGAATAGGTGGAGATCTGCATGGCGAGCTTCACATCGTCGAAGGGGGCAACAAACATTCCTGAACCCAGACAACTCTGCGGGGCGTAGCCAATGGCGTGAACCAGACCGTCTAAGCGCCCAAAACGTTCTTGGACCGAAGTAACGGCGGCTGCAATCTGCTCGGGCTCAGTGACGTCCAATTCGATCACCTCACCGACCGAATCTCCCAGTTTTTTGGCGATTCGCTTGGTTAGATTGAGCCCTCGGCCGGCGCCCGAAAGAATTACCTCGGCGCCCTCTTCTATGGCCCGTTGGGCGATTCCAAAGGCAATGGAGTCATCGGTTAACACGCCGGTGACCAGTATTTTGTGGTTCGTGAGCAATCCCATGGTTAGTAGCGTAGTTCTCATAATCCACCAATAGAGGACACAATGACATCAATAGGAATACTCGGCGGTACTGGCCCAGCTGGACGCGGGGTGGCGGTTCGACTCGCTTGCGCTGGCTACGAAGTAGCAATCGGTTCTCGTGACGCAGAGCGAGCCAACGAAACGGCGAGTCGCGTATTGCCGCGTGGCACCGGCACGGTGCGAGGAGTCTCAAATGCCGCCGCCGCTAAATGCGACGTAGTGATCATCGCGACACCGTGGGAATCGACTCTGGAAACGGTCAGTGTCTACGCGAATGACATGAAAGAGAAAATTGTTGTGTCGATGGTGAACGCCATGCAGAAAGAAGGTCGCGAAATGCGCCCCCTCTTTCCCGCGGCGGGATCCTGCGCGCAAGAGATTGCGGCACTCCTTCCCTCCTCAAAAGTTGTCACTGCGTTCAACCACTTGCCCGCAGCTCAAATGGAAGATCTTGATTCGAATCTCGACGCTGATGTAATTCTGAGTGGCAACGATAATGACGCCATGTCGACGGTCGCCACTATCGTTTCGGCGATGCCGGGGCTTCACGCGATTGAGGCGGGATCACTTGCGCTAGCTGGCACGATTGAGGCCTTCACGTCGGTGTGTATTTCGGTAAACATCCGCAATAAGGCGCACAGCTACGTGAAGCTTGAAGGTCTG
>CAIKZX010000008.1 GCA_903832015.1 uncultured Actinomycetes bacterium | reverse complement strand
CAGGTAGAAAACCAACCAGACCGCAATCAACCCGCAGAGAAGCAAAAAATATGTGACAAGGACGTGACGTGAGAAGGGGACTTGGCACAGGCGCAGAGTCTGTGCAAAAAAGGATCCAACCGCAATGCTGGGGGTAATAACGGTGCGGATGGACGTTGGAATTTTAAATGCGGCGGGTGTGGCCCAGAACCACCCGAATCCGGCAAGGAGGGTGGCGCCGACGATGGACACAAGTGAGGCAACACCCGCTTCAATCACCAACCAGAGTCGCTGCAGTCCACGAGAGCGGATCAACTCGTGAACCAAAATAAAGCCAATGACCGCAAAAGCGGGGGCCTTGATAGTTGCCGCCAGTGCGAGTGCACAATAGGCACTTCGACGATGCCCGTGGTCGGCAAGGAGGATGCCCCCAATAATGAGGGCGAGCATGTAAATGTCATTGTGCGCGGTAGAGACGACTGAGATTAGCAACAGCGGAGAAAGAACAACGAGCCAGAGCGCACGTACGGGATCGACCGAACGTTTTTTTGCCAAGGGCACCAGCGCGAGTGTGAGGGCCACGACCCCCAGAATTGCCGCTCCCCGGTAGACGAGTACCTGGCCAATCAGTGAGTAGCCGAACACAAAACTCAACAGGTGACCGTGCATGGTGAGCAGAGGGCCATAGGGAGAGGGCGTGTTTTGCCACACCTGAGCGATTGACTGCACGACGTTCGTAGAACCGAGGGCCGAAGGGGTAGCGACATACGGGCTGAGGCCATGGCGAACGAGCTCGCCCTGGGCGATGTAGCTGTAGATATCTCGAGAAAAAACTGGCACGCCCAAAAAGAAGGGGATGGACCAAGAACTAAAGATCACCCAGACCCGCTTTATGGTGAGCCAACCTGAAGTAACGCTGGCCCCTAGAGCCCACCAGGCACTGATCAAAAGAAGAACCGAAAGGTACAGGTACAGATGCGCCGTAAACCCCGTGCCGAGGGGGAGGGTCATAAACCACTTGTACCCGTGCGGGCGAGGAATGGCGCCAAGTTGAGAACTGCTGAGGACAATGCCAAAACCGCCCAGGAGGCCAAGAAGAGTGGCGGGCCATCCAGACAACCGGTCTCGGAGTCGATCGATTTGCAGTTTCACAACGGGCTCCCGCAATATGTTCCGCTTTGCGAAACAGCAGTCCTCATCCTACCGAAGGCTCGACGCCATCTTGGCTCGGAGTCAGATTGCGACGTAATCGCAGGAGCAATGCCCCGCCCAGAAGCGCGGTTCCACCGGTGGCGAAGGGCCAGATGGACGAATTGCCCGTTTCAAAATACAGCGAGGTGATGAGTGGGGCCAGAGTGCCAGCAATTCCCCAAACGAATCCTTGTGCGGAGTTGTAGCGTCCCCGCAGGTGCTCGAGGGCGAGTTCGTTAACGAGTGCGCCACCTATTGGCGAGAGAAGGGTTTCACCGACGGCAAAAATAATCATGGAGATGGTGAGCATGACGAGCGTAAGTCCGAGTGGCAGTCCCCTCACCGATCCAAGCACGAACCAGAAAAATGCCCAGAGCAACGCAACTGTGGCTAAGACCTTCATGCGGGAGCGTCCCTGAATCTTGTTCAAAATAAACAGCTGAGACGCAACAATCGTGAGGGTGTTGAAAAACAGAATCAGTCCGATGTAGTGAATGCTGAGGTTTAAATTATTAACAACGTACAGGCTGTATCCAGATTCTTGTGACCCGTAGCCACCAACCATTAAGAGCACGCCGCAGAGCAAAAAGGTCCGGAAGGTTTTGTCTTGCCAGACCTCACGCCATCCCTCACCGGCTGTTTCGGGGTCGTGAACCTCGGGAACGGCCTTGGCGAATTGGCGGATAGTGAAAAATATTGACGCGGAAACCAGTCCGACAACGGCGTTAATCAAATAGAGGAGGGTAAAGCTGAAGGGGTGATGAATGTCGACTATGAGGGCGGCGAACAGCGTCCCGCACCCAATACCGAGATTGACAAACATGAAATTAAGACCGAAAGCACGCTGGCGCAGCTCGGGGGGCACCAGACGCGACAAGAGGGTCGCCCCCGGACCCCAACCTCCGCCGGCAAAGAGTGCGAGGAAGAGGGCGGAGAAGGTGAGTTGCCCTGCGCTCTTTGAAAAAGCCAGGAAGGTCAAGCTCAGCGACCCCATTAGAGAAGAGGTCATGATCATCACTCCTGGGCCCAATCGGTCCACGAGTGTTCCCGAGATCGGGTTTATGAGAATCCCAACTATGGCGCCGGCAGCCATGAGAGCGGTGGCGAAGGCCACCGAATGATGGCGCACATTGTGAACGTAGACAATTGTCATTGACAGGGTGAGCCCCATCCCCACGCAGCCGGTAAAAACCATGGTGTAAAAACGCCTCAGCTGGGGGGTCATCGCTTCGCGGAATTCAGCGGGAATCAGTTCAAGTCGTTGGGCCACGAGGGCCAATGGTACTAGGGCTTGTGCGAGATTTTCACAAGTTTTGCCCTCATCTGGGATTTTTGCCGTTAGGGTTGAACTCGTCATTGTGTTACACGAAAGGCAGTCTGATGACTATTGCGCCCGTCGAACGTGTGGACCTCTTGCTTGAACTTCGCGAGGAGGCCGAACGCCTCTTCAATCGTCACCTCGAAGCCCCCCGCTTGTGGTTTCCCCACGAGCAGATTGACTGGGGCTCGGGCGAGGATTTCAAAGAAAAACCCTGGGCCGCCACCGATTACGAGATCTCCGATGGCGTGCGTTCGGCGATCTATACCAACCTCCTGACGGAGGACAATCTCCCGTACTACACGGAAACAATTATGAGTTTGGCTCCTAAGGACCACCCACTGAACGCCTGGACTCGTCAGTGGACCATGGAGGAGAACCGACACGCCATGGTTATGCGCGACTGGGTGCACATCTCACGCTGTATTGACCCGGTCAGCCTTGAACAAGGGCGCGTGGTGCAGATGAGCACCGGGTTGGTTCCTCGTTTTGACAATATTGGCGACATGATCGCTTACGTCTCAATGCAAGAACGCGCCACTCAAATAGCTCACCGCAACACCGGGGCCAAATTGCCGAAGGAAGACAAGCAGGGTCGCAATGTATTGGCGCTTATCGCCGGTGACGAGACAAAGCACTACATGTTCTACCGCGACCTCACCAAGACGGCCTTCGACATTGACCCGTCAACCATGATGGAAGCGGTCAACCGCCAAGTCGAGCACTTCGCGATGCCGGGACTCGGGATTCCTAATTTCACACGACACGCCGTG
>CAIKZX010000007.1 GCA_903832015.1 uncultured Actinomycetes bacterium | reverse complement strand
TGTTAGTGGAGTACCTCTTTGGTCGACTCGAAACCAATTTTGAGAGCGAGCTCTAATGGTAAAAACCATCGAGGTCATTGGGGTGAATAAAGAGTTCGTGATTCACCACGAACGCCACCAGTCTCTAAAGGAGCGACTCTTGCACCCCGGTAGTGGGTCGAGTGAAAAGTTTCACGCCCTAGAGAACATTTCCTTCAGCGTGAGCCCGGGCGAAACGGTCGGCATCTTGGGGCACAACGGCTCGGGAAAGTCAACGCTGCTCAAAACTATTTGTGGCGTGCTCGCCCCGACCTCGGGCGAGATAAAACTCCGGGGCAATCTCGCGGCACTGCTGGAGCTGGGGGCGGGGTTTCAGCCTGAACTCTCGGGTCGTGAGAACGTCTATCTCTACGGCGCCATGCTGGGCTTAAAGCGCCGAGAGGTGGCGGCCATCTTCGACGAGATTGTGGACTTTTCTGAGATCGGTAAATTCATCGACACCCAGGTGAAGTTCTTCTCCTCGGGAATGTACGTGCGACTGGCCTTTGCCGTGGCGGTGAATGTGGACCCCGACATCTTGGTGGTTGATGAAGTACTGGCGGTGGGTGATGAACGGTTCCAGGCCAAGTGCATGGACCGCATTGCTCGCTTTCAACAAGAGGGTCGCACCATCTTGCTCGTTACCCACAACGGTGATCAGGTGCGCCAGCTGTGCTCGCGCGCCATCGTGCTCGATCACGGCTCACTAGTGGCCGACGGCCCCACCACCGAGAGCTTGAAGGTGTTTCGCGAGTACCTGCACGCCGACGAGGTCACGCCAGCCGAAACGGCCAGTGGGCAAATTCGAATCACCTCCGTGACCACCCCTTCGGGTTCATTCGATGTTCGAACCGGCGCGGGCGTGCACTTTGACGTTGGCGTGGAATCAGCGCAGGCCTTTGGTGGTCAGTTCGTGATGGAGATTTTTTCTCGTCGCGGAGAGCTGATCTCGCGATCGGATGCTCAGGCCACGCCGGTCCAGTTAAAGCCGGGGATCAATGCCATTGGGATCGACATCGCTGAGTTACCCCTGCTCGATGGGGTGTACGAAATGAATATTGGATTACTAGACGAACGCGGCCAAAATGTTTTGGCCTGGAGCGAACGGGCCGCTACGCTCCAAGTCGGCTCCGACGGGCGTGAACGAGGCATCGTCGAGATCGCCCCGAGCGTCACCCAGCTCTAGATATCAAGGGTCGGGTAGTGGCGAAGCGCGCCGAGCTTGCCTAACTTGCCCAAGTTGAAGCCGTAGGTCGAGCCCTTTAACAGTCGACGGTCGCCCCGAGAGTTGCCGTAGGCGTAGATAGTGGGGGGCAGCGAGTAGTTGCGTGACTCAATCCATTCGGAGAGTCGGCGCATCTTTTCCGTGCCACGACAGTTTTTGCCGAGGTAGGTTCCGGTCAGTAGCCCGCGGGCGTCCACGCCCAAGCGAGTACCGAGTCCGCCAGTGAGCGCCAGGTGCGCAGTAATCGCGTCTACGTAGAGTTGGGGCGAGGCCGAGACGATGACGACCTCGTGGCCTTGGGCGAGATGCCACCGAACACGCTCGAGCACGTGGTGGCGGCCCTTTTGTTCTAAGTGCTCGAGTCCGAATTTTAAGGAAGCTTCGCGAACCTCAGCCTCGCTACGTCCCGCGAGTAGGGCGTGGAAGAGGCGCTCTTTGGCCCCGTCGGCCCAGCGACCCGAGCGAATCGCCCCGATGGTTAGGGGCAAAACTAGGCGGGTGGCGTGGGCGTAAGTGTGCGCGCGTCCGGCGATCTCTTCAAGCCAGTGAAAAACACTGCCCCCATCGGTAATGGTGCCATCCAGGTCAAAGGCGGCGACAACGGGAGTTTCCATAGGTGTCTTGTCTAGCAAAGTGGGCGGTGTACCGGTGTCGAATAACCTACCAAAGTGGTTGGAAATAGGGAATGAGCGACTAGAGTGGGGGAGTAGTCATCGGACTACTTACTTACTAAAGGAGCAACGAATGTCAATTCGACTCGGAGATGTGGCCCCGGACTTTACGGCCGAGACCACCGAAGGTACCGTTTCATTTCACGACTGGCTAGGCGAAGGCTGGGGAGTTTTGTTCAGCCACCCCAAAGATTTCACCCCCGTCTGCACTACCGAGCTGGGTGGATTCGCCGCTCGCAAGGCCGACTTTGACAAGCGCAACACCAAGTTGATCGCCGTCAGCGTGGACGACGTAGAGAGCCACAACCGCTGGAAGGCCGACATTGGTGAGACGCAGGGTACCCCCTTGAATTTTCCAATCATCGGCGACGAGACCAAGACGGTCTCGAACCTCTACGACATGATCCACCCGAACGCGAACGACACCCTGACTGTTCGTTCAGTATTCATCGTTGGACCCGACAAGAAGGTCAAGTTGACTTTGACCTACCCCGCGTCGACTGGTCGCAACGTCGAAGAGGTGTTGCGGGTGCTTGACTCGCTGCAGTTGAGCGCGGCCTTTCCCGTGGCGACCCCACTGAACTGGAAAGATGGCGACGACGTCATCGTGGCCCTGTCCGTTAGCGACGAAGACGCAAAGACCAAGTTCCCTAAGGGACTTCGCAAAGTGAAGGACTACTTGCGCTTTACTCCTCAGCCCAATAAATAAGTCGGACTGATTAAGAAAGCGGCCACCTTCGGGTGGCCGCTTTTTTATTATTCCGAGGCAGAATTAAAGAGAGTGGCTCGGTAAAAAGCCAACTCCGCAATGGACTCTCTGATGTCGTCCATGGCCCGGTGAGTGGTTTCTTTTTCGGAGGCGGTAACGAGAGTTTTAGGGAACCAGCGTTTGGCCAACTCTTTGAGTGTGGAAACATCGACGTTGCGGTAGTGCAGGTAGGCCTCGAGTTCGGGCATGTACTCCTGAAGGAAGCGGCGATCGGTGCCAATGGAGTTACCGCAGAGCGGAACGGCACGGGCGTCCTTAACGTGCTCTTTGATGAAGGCGAGGGTCTGAGCCTGGGCCTCAGCGACGGACAGGGTCGATTCTTTGATTAAGGGCAGTAGTCCCGATTTCGTGTGCATGGTGGTGACGAAGTCGCCCATGTGGCTCAACTCTTCGTCACTGGCGTGAATAACAAGGTCAGGTCCCTCGGCGATTACCTGAAGTTGATCGTCGGTGATGAGGGTAGCGATTTCAACGATGACGTGTTTGTCGGGCTCTAGTCCGGTCATCTCTAAGTCCATCCACACAAGCACCCTCAGAGGTTACTCAGTCGCCCGAGTCATTGGTAGCGTAGGCGCATGGATTTACCCATCACCATTCTTCACCCCGACGCCGTTGTGCCGACCTACGCCACCGAAGGTGACGCCGGCAGCGACCTTGTTTCGGTCGCGGAGATCACCCTCGTTAAGGCGGGGGGTCGCGCACTAGTGCCAACGGGTCTCGCCATTGCACTACCCACGGGCTTCGGTGGTTTTGTTTTGCCCCGCAGTGGACTCGCGGCAAAATTTGGCGTGACGGTAGTCAACGCTCCAGGTCTTATTGACTCGGGCTATCGAGGCGAGATCAAAGTAGCCCTCGTAAACACGGACCCGGAAAATGACTACACGGTCAAGGTCGGCGACCGCGTAGCCCAGCTAGTGGTCCTGGCGGTCGAGCACTTGAATTTCCAAGCGGTGAAAGAACTTCCTGAATCGGCTCGGGGGGCCGGCGGATTTGGTTCCACGGGCCACTAGGCCAAGCCAGGAGCCATGGGCTTCGGCTACACTAGAAATTCCACGCGGACGTAGCTCAGTTGGTAGAGCGCGACCTTGCCAAGGTCGAGGTCGCCGGTTCGAGCCCGGTCGTCCGCTCCACAGTCGGGTCATCTTTCTGGCCTAGTCCTCCCCTTCAAGGGGATACCTGAGCGCTTCGGAGAGCAACTTCGTCGGTGAGTAGCATTGAGGCATAAGACTTCGCGGACACCACACCAAAAAACTTTCGTTTTCACTCACCGCAGCCGTTCTGATTGCGACTTCCCTGGCCGGAGTAGCGGCGGCCTCGCTCTATCCTGCCGGACCCCCAAAGTACCCAGCCTTCGTCACCGCGATGTGCCCACCGGAACCGAGTGGAGCATTGGGTGCGGCGCCAAACGCTGTCGAAGGCGGGAAAACCGTTTCGCTTACCTTCGATGATGGGCCCGGACCAAGCGTGCCCGCAATTATGCGCGTACTTGCGACCTACCATATTCGCGCCAGTTTTATGAATGACGATACTCGCTGGCCCGACTGGCTCAACCAGGAGTACAACGCGGGTTACTTGATGGGTAACCACACTGGAAACCACCACTTACTCACGGGGCTCAGCCTCGGGCTCCAACTCGCTGAAATAGATCGCACGATTCAAAAGACGTGGGGAGTTACTAAGACCTCGGCGTGCGTGTTTCGACCTCCGTACGGTGGCTACGATTCGACGACTCTCAAGGCGGCTGCACTTCGCAATAGTGGCGTGTGGATGTGGAATGACGGAACGGGAGATTTTCTAGCTCAGGGTTCGGGCTCGGCCTACTGGATCCGTCACATCTGGACGAGCGCGGTGAATGTTGGAATCAAACTGCCCCACGTAGTGATTTTGCTCCACGACCAGCACCACGACATGCCCGCGACCGTTGCGGCGCTGCCCATCATCATCCAAAATTTCCTCTCTCGCGGTTACACCTTTGTGGACCTCCTGGGACGAAGTGGCGCGCCCAACACCTGTCCGGGCACCAACCCCGGCCCACTGGGTGGAGCCTCGACCTCCATGGCAACCGGAACCACGCTCGCCAGTGGCGAAAGCCGCGTATCGCCTAATGGCGAGTTCACTCTTTCGATGCAAGCCAACGGCAATTTGGTTGTCCGTGTGACCGACGGACGAGTGCTGTGGTCAAGCGGAACGGCCGGTCACGACGGAGCAACCGCCACCTTCACCGAGGGTGGGCAGTTAGTTGTCGCGAATGGTGCCGAAACTCTCTGGTCATCAACTGGAACCGGCGCGTCGACTCTCTCGTTGGGAAATAACGGCAACTTGGTGGCCACGCAGTCGGAGACAACGATCTGGCAGTCCAACTCCATTTGGAGCACGATGCGCTCGGGGGACACTTTGCGCGCGGGTTGGAGTCTGTATTCACCCAATGGATCGTGTGCCTTGACTCAAAAGAGCAGCGGCGCACTTTGGCTGCACTCTCCAAACGGCATGACAATTTGGACTAATGGTCTGTCGGCGGCGAACCAGCCCTCAACGACCCTGCAGAGCTCTGGGTCCCTGGTGACGACTCATTTGGTAGGCGGTACGGCCCAGACGGCCTGGAGCTCTCAAATGACGATGCACCCGGGTGATGCTATGACTGTCAATAACACGGGTCACCTCGTGTTCACAACCTCTAGTGGCGGACTCTTTTACCAAACTCCGTAATCGGGCTGACTACGCGGTTTATTTGAGGCGAAGGCCCCGCCCCAGCTTCTTGCGCGGGTAGAACAGCGGCGAACTAGCGAGAATGGTGCATTGTCCAAGGCGTCCAACCTTGGCCCATGAGTCCTCAATCTTTGTCACGGGGCGGGAATTTTTCTGGTATGAATAGAATTAAGAAGTTCTAAACAGAACCAACTAAGGGGTGAAGGTATGCAGAAGTTTTCATTTATACGCCAGGCTGGCGTCTCACTCGGGGTAGCCAGCATCGTGCTCGCCACCACCGTGAGCGCTGGTGCGACCGGCACGTCGGGAACCTACAACGCCGCAGCTGCCAAGCTCGTGCCCGCGATCTACAAGGGTGTGACCTTGCAGGTTGGCTCGGATGCGACGTACGCTCCAGACGAGTCGATGAATGGTTCGACAATGGTCGGCTTCGACGTGGACCTCATTAACGCGATTGCTACGACGTTGGGACTGACCGTCAAAGAAAATAACGTCACCTTCGACAACATCATTCCTGGTATCGCTTCTGGTCGCTACGCAATCGGTAACTCTTCATTTACCGACAACAAGGACCGTGAGAAGACGGTGAACTTCGTTGACTACTTCCAGGCGGGCGAGGGCGTCTACGCCAAGTCCAGCTCCATGCTTCAGTTCAAGGGGCTTAAGTCCTTCTGCGGTCTCAAGGTCGCAGTCGAGACGGGAACCGTAGAGGCGACCGATGCAGCTGCCGTGAAGTGTTCAGGCGGCAAAAAGGTCACGGTGCTTTCATTCGCAACCCAGACCGAGGCGAACGTGGCCCTATCTTCTGGTCAGGCCGATGTCGGATTCCTAGACAGCCAGATTGCTGGCTACGTAGTGGGTCAGTCTGCGGGCGCATTCAAGCTTTTGGGTTCTGCGGTGAACGTGGCTCCCTACGGTATTGCCACCGCTAAGACCGCCAACGGCAAGAAGCTCGCTAAGGCCATCCAGGCAGCCTTGAAGGTACTCATTAAGAACGGTACCTACAAGCACATTTTGAAGAAGTACGGCGTGCAGGCTGGTGCCTACAAGTCGAGTCAGATCATCCTTAACGGCGCGCACTAGTTACGCTGCGTTGTACTGAGAATTAGTAGTTACGATGAACGGGGACACAACCTATCGGGTGGTCCCCGTTCGTCATTACGGGCGTTGGGTTGCGGCCGTCTTAATTGCCGTTCTCGTGGCGATGGGCATTCACACTATTTTTTCGAAAGTACCAACGGGTCAGTTTGCCTGCTCGACTCTCAATGGCGTCCGGAGCTGCCATCCAGTTTTGGAGTGGCGGTTTGGCTGGGATGTTGTCTTTCAGTATTTCACCTCTTCATTAATGCTGAAGGGGTTGGTCATCACACTCGAATTGACAGTGTTGGCGATGGTTATTGGAATCGTCCTCGGCGTCCTAATTGCAATAATGCGTCTTTCACCGAACCGCTTGTTGTCGATGCCGGCTTGGACCTATACCTGGTTTTTTCGGGGAACGCCGGTCTACGTCCAATTACTCTTCTGGTTTAATTTTGCCGCCCTCTACAAGGTCATAACCTTCGGCGTGCCATTCGCCAACGTCCATTTCTTTACCTTCGACTCACTCAGCATCACGGCCTTCGTGGCGGCGGTAATTGGACTCGGGCTCAACGAAGCGGCCTACATGTCCGAGATTGCACGGGCTGGCTTGATTTCAGTGGATGAGGGCCAGGTCGAAGCGGCCACCGCACTGGGCATGACTCGAGCTCAGACCTTGCGCCTCGTCATACTGCCCCAAGCGATGAGAGTCGTCTTGCCCCCAACGGGGAATGAGATCATCTCGATGCTCAAGACAACCTCTCTAGCTGCGGCCATTAGCGTCATTGAGCTCACTGGAGCGGCGCAGAACATTTACGCTTCCAACTACAAAGTCATGGACCTCTTGATTTGCGCCAGTATGTGGTACATCGCCATGACCACCGTTCTCTCTATTGGCCAGTACTACTTAGAGCGCCACTTTGGTCGCGGCGCACTGCGCAACCAGCCACTCACCCCAATCGAACGCTTGCGCGCCGACCTTAAGGGCATCACGG
>CAIKZX010000006.1 GCA_903832015.1 uncultured Actinomycetes bacterium | reverse complement strand
GCAAATTCAAAAGGACTTAGATCAGTACCACCCAAACTTATTGATGGTTTCTTTTGGTGGGAATGACGCGCAGGGTATCTCCGGTAAAGGCATCGGCGAATATTTTGGCACCCCGCGTTGGAGGTCACTGTACGCGAGCCGCGTGAATCAAATTCTGACTATGGCCGCAGAGCACCATTGTGGAATCTTGTGGCTAGGGATGCCCGTTAGCGGAAGTGGCATCTATAACCAACGGCAATTAATTATTAATCAGATCTACGCGCACGCCGTAGCCAACGCCACCAACGCCGCCTTCATTCCACTGTGGAATGTTTTGTCGAGAAATGGACTTTTCACACCGACCGCCCGGGTGAATGGCAATTTAGTTACCGTTCGTAGCCCCGATCGCATTCACCCCAGTGGTTGGGGCTACGCAGTTGAGGCGACGTACATCATCAACCAGATGAAGTCCCTCTATCGTGTCGACTTGATTCTCTCCGGACGAGCGTACATAACCGGTTTTTAACCATGCACTAAGTAGCTGACCACAATCACAGCGCTGAATACTGCACTAACGCCTATTCCTAAGACCAGCAGCGTTGCCCATCCATCTCCCCGTAATCGTTTCGATCGTTTGATCGGGTTTTCGAGGAGATAGGTCGAAAGAATCGCGCACGCCACCGCACCAGCAATCTCCACGATCCGATCCTGACGGCTTACCAACGGAATTCGAAAGTACTCGGGCAGAACGAGCCATACGTAGTGATAAAGGTAGAGCGAGAAAGAAATATCGCCAATGAACCGTAATGGCTGAGATCCAATCATTCGGGCGAGAAAACTTTGGTTTGCCGCACCAGCAAATAAAAGCGCGCCCGTCGGAGCAACTGCTAGCCAAGCGAGAGATCCTGGATAGATACTGTCTGGATTAATGGCGAACATCGCCTTCACCAACACGCCAACAGAAATCATGATCAGAATGTCTGAAAACGCTGGTACCGAAGGTTTGAAAATCCGGGGGGCAAGTGCGACTAACCCCCCAAAACCTAACTCCCACGCCCGGGTGAAGGGCGAGTAATAAGCGAGCACGGCATTTGTGGAAGATTCGTGCAGGGAATAAATAAAAGATCCAATAATTATCACCAGCAGCGCTATAAACCAGACTGATTTGCGCACCTTCTCGTTTTTAGAAAGACCCAGAATAAGTAGCAAAACCGGGAAAGCCAAATAGAACTGTTCTTCGACCGCAAGTGACCAATAGTGGGTCAACACTAGAGGCGTCGCTCCTTGGATGAAATAATTTGCTGAGACGTGGATGAGGTAGAAATTTCCCGCAAAGAGCGCTGCC
This sequence comes from uncultured Actinomycetes bacterium, assembly GCA_903832015.1. Classification (GTDB taxonomy): domain Bacteria; phylum Actinomycetota; class Acidimicrobiia; order Acidimicrobiales; family RAAP-2; genus RAAP-2. Next base: position 6,263 of record CAIKZX010000006.1, on the reverse strand, counting down.
CACTGGGAGTTTGCGAAAATTCCGGTCGGCATTTGATTGTGGAGAATCAAGTAGCTCGCTATCAGCGTCCCGATAAGGACTGTTGTTGCGGCTGGGACAATACGCAAAATTCGCCGCTGATAAAAGAATTTCAGTTGCGAGACTAAGGACCCAGTTCGGTGAGTAACGAGGGTCTGCGTGATTACAAACCCAGATATGACGAAGAAGATATCCACGCCAATGAAACCGCCAGCAAAACCGGGAACGCCCATATGGCAAAGGATTACGAGCAGGACCGCGACTCCCCGCAGGCCCTGTATGTCAGGGCGGATAGTGGTACTTGCCCCTCGTGGCTCATTCATTAACCGATCTTAGGTGAGTTGACCGTCCCACTTCTGATGGTTCAGTCATTCAAGCTCTGGAGACAGAACTACCTACTAGGCAGCCAGACACCAAGACAAACTGTGCTATGCATCCGGTGGAAAATTTCTCAGCTAAAAAACAAGAAAGCAGGATATATGTTGAAAAAATTAATCCGGATCGTATCAAGTCTCGGACTTGTCTTGGCCCCAGTGCTTGGCTTTAATCTTTCCGCTAACGCCGCGCCTAATCCAAGTGGAGATTGGAATATTGCTCTCACCATTGGTGACAACCCAGTTGGGGTAAATATGACGGCTGCATATCTTGCTACCGAATCAAGCACTACTAACTGTATGTATTGCTCCTGGGGCTTCACGACTTCCATTAACGGTACGGCCGACGTGGGTAACACAAATTACACATACACGGGACCAGGTTACGTCAATGGAGGTGGAATTTCCTACTTATCTCAGTTTGATTTTGGTCAAAACATTAGCTTCCTTAGTGGTGGCGTAGGCGAACTGTTCGTTCCTACCGCTACTGGGTCTCTGACGGCAACATTCCGAGCCGCCTGTCAATTGTCAGGAGTGGCACCATCGAACGTTCGCGTTGGTCTGTATTCGATTGGTGATTCGACTCTATCGATGGGGAGCAACATCACGGGTTTATTAGCTAACATTGCTTTTCCTTGGTCTTCGTGCCCTACATCGACTGCGTGGGATCCGACGACTGGACCGCAAGCCTTTGCTGATATTCCACTCAATTTCAACTATCACGTAACCGCTGGCACCCCCTACGGAATCTTCATTAATGGGTTGCCCGGAGTAAACGCTTTGGGTGTTGGGAGTACTCCTTCTGGGAAAACCAAGACCTTGCACTACGCAACTAATGTCGACCACTTGACTCTCGCGCAGATCTCAGTCGTTAATTCAGTTGCCGCTGCTGCCATTAGCGACCACGCTACGGCAATCACCGTAACTGGCTATTCAGATAAGTACGGCACCGCTGTGCTCAAGCAACTTATTGCTAAAGTCCGTGCAAACATAGTGCTCGGTTATCTGCGTAAGTACTTTAAGTCTCACCACGTGAATTCGATTTCCGTTCACCTTGGAGCCAGTCAGACTCTCACAACTGGAGCACCTACGAATAACCGCAAGGTCGTTATTACCGGCTACTAAGTAAGAAGTCAAAGACAACAAAACCCGGGCCTTGAGCCCGGGTTTTGTTGTCTTTGAAACTTTGAATACCTAAAATTTACGCAACGCTCGTTAGAAACCCAGTTTGCAGTCGGCTCCGGGGTTGCCGAAGTTCTTACCATCAGGGCATTTTGCGCCCTTGAAATTTGCTGATGACGCGCCCGAAACACTTAACAGGCGCGAGTACGTTAACGCCATGTACTGGCACCAGGGACCGGAGTACCAAGAGCGGAATGGCCTCCAAGCTGCCCGAACCCTGCTCCCCCTCTTTGATGATGCGTCGTCAACCTCAATGAACTGTGTTGCCTCCATTATTCGAGATATTGACGACCGTGCCTGGGTGCACCACATTCCGCGCCTCATGGTGCTGAGTAATTTGGCGTTGATCGCGGGAGTCCAGCCCCAAGAATTCTTGGCCTGGATGCGTCGACGTTTCATTGACGCCGCCGAGTGGGTCATGGTGCCCAACGTTATTGGCATGGGAGTGCACGCCGACGGCGGAGAAATGATGACCAAGCCTTACGCCGCTGGTGGTGCCTACATCTCTCGAATGAGTAACTACTGTCAGGATTGCCCCTACAACCCTAAACTCCGCACCGGAGAAACGGCCTGCCCCTTCACGACGCTCTACTGGGATTTCCTCGCCCGTCATGAGCTGTCCTTCGCCGGTAACCACCGAATGGCCCATCAAATACACGGACTTCGTAAGTTGAGCGACCTACCCGAAGTACGCACTCGGGCCACCGTTGTACTTAAAGGCTTGTCACAAGGTCTGGTGTAGGAGAATCTCCTCTCCGCAACGACCCCTCGGAAACTGCACTCATTCACCCAGGGCTTAGGTGGACCGCACGGAACTCGTAATGAGATGCAAGTGCCGTCTGGCCCTTTTAGGTAAACGGAAATAGAGGCGAAGTGCGATCTTTGCAAGTGGGTCAAATATCGGCCAAACATCGAATATGCCCCTTTGAGGTAACGGGAGTTCCTCCTTGCTTCGCAACTGAGACTCCTTGGCCAGTAAGTGGTATTTCTCCAACGTCCCTTCGTTTCGAGAGAGCACTACTTTTTCGATCGGTTCGCGAAAGGTGACGTACCGGTTAATTCCGGTGTCGAGGGATGCCTTCAGCGCTGCGGAAAGCTTCTGGGCCGCTTCCGAGATATTTGGTTGGGCCCACGTGGCGTTGTCATCATATGGTCCGTTGTCGTAACCACTCTCGCCCACCTTCACTCGCTCGAAGGAGACGGGGAAGTGAGAGTCATTAAAAAATTCAGCGATGCCGCTGTAGTTGGTGTAGACCACTGGCAGTCCCGCGAGGGCCGCCTCAACCATCGTCAAACCAAGTCCTTCGCTACGGTGCAAACTTATGTAAGTACTCGCCCCGTGCAATAACGAACTGTACTCTTCGTCGGATAACCACTTATCGAGGAGAATGGTTCGAGGTGACTGCTCAATGAGAGTGTGGAGTTCCACCGGCGCGTACAAGTACAGGTCAGTGGACTTGAGGACCAAGTAGTGCTCTGGCCACTCCAGCGCCGCCTGCCGCCACGCAGCTAAGACCCCCTCTGGGTTTTTACGACCCAGCAAACTCTTAGCATCAAAGGTCGCTAAGACGTATGGCGCGTTGTCAGGTGTTACGGAGAATGGAGCGCCCTCGGTCGAGGCGCTCGGTATCTTGGGAAACGGGCTGAGAGTCCCTACTGGTGTCTCGACCGCCTGGGAAATAAATTCTGCGGACCACTGCGATACAGCATTAAGTCGGCTAATCCCCCCTGACACCGCCACTTCCACCGCCGATTCGGGAATCAGCTCTAACTCCCAAGCCCATACTGCCTCAACATATTGCCCCTCACGAATTCGTCTCTGATGCACCATCGAATCAGACCAATTAATGGCGTTCACAAAAGCCAGGAGTGACGCCGATCGTGAAGCCAAATAGCTCTTTCGACGCAAGTAAGACGATTTGAGAGTGGTTAAGTTCTCATTGACCAGAATTATGTCGAGCGCCACGGGCAGATCATTTTCCTCAAACAAATCAACCGTAGCTCGAGCCATGGCCCCGACAGCGGCGCTGTAGCAAAAATATCCCGCGACAATAACGGGCGCTGTGATCAACGTGGCCCTCTTCAGAGACTCGAGAATCGCTTGCTCGAGATCTCCACGTTCTCCAATGTTCTCCCGCAGGTGTGTACGGGCCCACTCGACCTGCGCCCAGGGCGTTAGTGAAAAAGTAATCAGGTCGCGACTAAAGAATGCGGAGACTCCTCGAGGTATCCCGTTCACTCCTGGCCTGGTAGTCCAGCCTTCGAGAAGAGCATTGAACTTTTCGGCAAAACCGTCAAACATCGAGTCGGACCTTATGAATAGGTCATGAATTTCTGCGAGTGACAGACCGGCCTTCACATGGAGATCGAACTCGAGACGTATTGCGTCTTTCCATTCGCGAGGAATCTGGATGAAGGTGACAAAGGGGTCGGAGTCGGGTTTCAATCCCATCCTTTGATTCCCGGCTTGAACCAATCGGTCGTACTGGAGAGCAAACTCCAGCGGCACCTGAGAACCGATAACGCTTCTCGTTGCGTGAACCGAGAGTGCCGGTGTGCCTTGCAATTTAAAACCACTGAAGTGAAAGAAATAGAGAGGTGTCGATTCGCCATTCATCACGACTTGCCAATTGGCACCGTCCGCCATCACGGTTCGTTCGTGCAGATTCCAGTAGGCCACATTCATTCCCGGATCAGTGAGAACTTGTACTGTGGCGTGCAGCGCCGCTAGATCCATGATTCGTTGGTCGGTGAAGTAGCCCGCCCCAAAGTCAATGATGGCCCCGAATTGCAATTCAGAGGCCCACCAGTTCAAGAGTGGCAACCCTGAGGGTCGTACCGAACAAAAACCAAGGTTATAAAAGCCCGCGATCAAAATATCTCGCTTCGAGGGCTTTAGGCCATCGTCAGGGATCTCTGTTAAAAAGTGAGGCGTCAGTGATACATCCGCTGCATCGTCCAACTGTGACGTGAAGTCATTGAATAATTGGATATCAGGATCCAAATAGGTCACTCGAGATGCACCCTCTTTGAGAAAATTCCTCAGCACCGCTGGTTTCAGTGAAGTGGCGAATTCCAATATTCCATAGGAGAGTGCCGCTGCGACCACATCAAAATCTTCCCAATCAATTTGGTCAAGGGTTAGGGCGGTGGGTCCGACATCGGTGTGAATGACGCCACAATCGAGTTTCGCTTGCGCCCACTCGGGAGAGAATTCACCGTGAAGGACGACAACACGAAATGATGCCTCCGGCATCAATTCCTTGACACCCTCGGCCAGCACACAGGCGCGTGAAAAGTAACTTGGAGAGACAATTGTGAAAACTACGTGTTGACCCTCAACGGAATTCTGCTCATTGCGAGGCCGAGGCGAGTCAGATCGGTCATCATCTTGTACCTTCACCCGCGTCTCCTTAAAAAGTTAATGACACGCAGAATCCCAAGTCTCGTCTTCCAAGTCCGGGAGTTGTAAATCGAGGTCAATTCGTTACTGTGCACCTGATGGAGGAGTGAAATTTCTGCCTCGAGTGTTTCGAGAACTTCAATCGTAGCCCCCAGCAGCGAGCGGTAGCTCTCGACAATTTGAGTAGCAGTTCCCACATCGAGTAAAAATGTCGGGATAGCCCCCTTAGGGTCTTCAGGTAGAGAATCCCCCCAATAGTGGCGTAGACGTCCGATTGTGGGCTGAATAGCATTCATAAATGCGTCATCTTGCGCGCTGACAACACCGCTCGGGACTTCCCCTGGTGCTCTTACTGAATGCGACTGCCAGAAAGTCAGAATTTGACCGTGTTGTCTTATGCGCGCCACCATTTGACTCTGCCAACCAAAGTCTCGACTAGCACCGGAGTTAATAGCTTCTTCACCGCGGTCCGCCCGAAGTGAGAGTCTTTTGAAGGATGCCATAGGCAAGTGAACCGTTCGGAGTTCTTCTACCGGAACACCGTGAATTTCATCACCCGTCAGGCGGTCAATAAGAAAATGGGCTCCTTCGGTGTACCACTGCCCCGCCCGATAGCGATTGATTACCTTGGGTTGGAAGGCGAAGTTGAAGTAGTTCGACCGAAGTTCTTCTAGCTCATCCATTTGGGCGTACGTTCCTCGATAGATACCCTGCGAAGCAGGTTCTAGGTTGTTTTCCACTTCTAGTCACTCCTGATACTCAGGCAGTTACTAGAGATTTACCAGTGCGGCTGGAGGGATTCGAACCCCCGACCCTCGGTTCCGTAGAACAATCTAGATAACTACACAACAGGATTTCATTAGTAATTATACCAGTAACACATCATTAACTGCTCATGGAAGTTCACCCATGTTCAAGGTCATAAGTGTTGCGATAAGTGTTGCAAATACTCAGTTGGAGTGTACGAAAACTCCATCGGATTATGCTTGCCAATCAGATGACTGTTCAATAAGGCTAAATAGGGGCTACTGAGAGTGCGGTGCGAAGTGGTATCCGTCAAGCGTGAAGGCACTACTTGAAAGCAGGCGAGCTCAAGCTGTTGTGGTGTAGTTTTTTATCATGTCAGGTCCACAAGGCTTTACCCTCTTAGCGGTCGCATACGCTGCGTTTGTTTTTATCAGTACGAAAAGGCGTAACGAAAAAGACCGGCGCCAGGAAGCCAACGCAAAGGCAAAGGCTCCGAAGTGTTTCTGGTGCACAGAAAATGCTGCGCTTAGTGAAGTTTC
>CAIKZX010000005.1 GCA_903832015.1 uncultured Actinomycetes bacterium | reverse complement strand
GGGTTCGATTCCCAGCATCTCCACCAAGGGTTTCTGTGTGCGAACCACACACCCATCACCTTCTTGGGCCTTTGCACCCAAGTCGGAGATGCGCGGAACCCGCAGCGTCGGTTGGATTGTCCGGCCCGGCTGAACCACCAGGGTTTCGATGAGACCACGTAGGAGACGCTTTTTCTCGTCGGCGTTACCCTCTTGACGGAGCACACGCCCGATCATCTCGGCATAGTGAGCGACTTCCACTAACTCCGGAGTGCTGTCGAGCAGCATCAGGATCTCCTCGGTGACCTGTGCGCGCTCGTTGCGCAACTCGAGCTGACGGGCTTCGAGGGTCTGGACACGCTCGGCGAAGGACGGAGCCGCGAGGGTGCCCTCTTCGAACGCGGCGGTCCATTGATTGAGAGCGCGCTCGACCTTGGATTCTTCGTCACCCAGCATCTTGCTGCGCAGTTCGAGTTCTTCGAGTTGGTCGGGGGCCAGGCGCTTGGCGGCCTCAATGGCCTCTTCGAAGAGGCCGAGGTCGGCGTAGGTATCGAGGATCAGGTCGATGACCTGTCCTTCGAGAGCTTCGGCCCCGACCGAGTGGTTTGCGCAACGCTCATCGCCAACGGCGCGCTTAGCCTGCTTGTGACAGGTGTAGTAGCGGTGAACCTCTTTGGTGCGCGAAGTGCCACTCTTGCCGACATAGGCACCACCACACAGGCCACAGCTGATCAACCCCGACAGTAAGTAGTCGTTTGAGCGGTTGAGTGCACGCGTGCGGAGTTCGCCGCGAGCCTCGCGGATACCTTGCACCTTGTCGTAGAGGGCGGGGTCGATGACCTTCTCGTGGATCGCGGGCAGCATCTGTCCGTCGTAGTCGATGCGCCCCGCGAGTGTCTCGCACGAGATGACCCGGAGCACCGTTGGCTTGTCCCACGACTTGCCGCGACGTAGTAGCCCCTTTTTATTGAGTTTGAATGAAATCTCACCCGCTCCCGCGCCGGCGGCGTAGTAGCGAAAGATGAGACGCACGATGCGAGCCTCGTCCTCGTTGATCACGAGCCCTTTGGTGTCGGGGTCCTTTTCGTATCCAAACGGTGCGATGGTGCTGAGCGACAGACCCTTCTCGACCTTGGAACGAATGCCACGGTGAATGCGCTCAACGATTGTCTCGCGCTCCCACTGGGCGACGGCCACGATGAGTGAGGCCATCATCCGGCCCGCCGGGGTCGTCGTGTCAATCATTCCTTCGAGCGAGGTGATGGAGACGCCGTGGTCCTCGAAGAACTCGATAAGGTCGTAGAAGTCTCGAGAGCGACGGGTGAGCCGGTCGAGCTTGGTGAAGACAACGACATCGACTTCACGGCGCTCGGCCATACCCATTACTTTGAGCAGACCGGGTCGGTCAATGCCACCGCCAGATGCACTGTCGGCGATGTTGGCGACTTCGACCCAGCCGGGGCGTGCCGCGATGTAGCGACGGCAGTCGGCCTCTTGGGCCGCGAGCGAGTGAGGCTGATTGGCCTCGTCGGTCGAGATGCGACGATAGATAGCGACGCGCTTGGCGCCGCCGTCACTGGACTTGGACGCCTGGGTTCGAGGTCCATTCTTCCTGGTGGTCTTGGCCATAGTGGCCCCTTTCAGTTAAAACTCGTCGTCGTTCGACGAGATAGTGGTTTCCGTCGACTCGGACCGACGAAGTAAATCGAGCAACTCGGCCAGAGCCTGGGTTGCTTCTTCGATGCCTGACTGTTCCTCAACGAAGCGGGGAGGCAACAGGGTGATTTCACGCGACGAGCGCGTGGAGGTCTTCTTGGTGGGGCGCCCGGGAGTGCTGGGCGTGGAAGAGCTGACATACTCTCTGTGTTCGACCTCGCGGGTCGCAATGGTGCTGGTTTGTGTAGGCACAAGGTTTACGGTGTCCTTCCGCGATCACAGTGCACACGGATCAGCACTCCCACCGGAAAAACTTTTTGAGCGTCTCCGAAAAGGCGAAGCACCACCACCTCTACTTAGTTTGTCCAAGGTGTAGAGGGCTGCACTCACTCTGGATACCCTGCAAATACTGGTGATTGAGCGGTTGTGCCCTAAAACCACAAAATCCCCGGGGCTACTAACCCCGGGGATAAATGTGTGGTTCTTACGCCATTGCTGCCCCGATGAGGCGCAGGGGGTCCCCCGAGCGCTCGCAGTCTGCGGCGAGCGCAGTGCGCGAGCTCAGCGCCACCGTTCGGAGTGTTCAGCGGCGTGCAATCGCCACCGAGGGCCGTGAGTTGGTTGCGCCGGAGGATTTGATCGGGACGGTTACGAGACACCTCGGCAGAGGGTCACATCGCTGTCGTAGGCTTGGACGAAATAGACACGGCCGCTATGGCTGGAAAGAAGACAATGAGCGACACCGCCACCGTCAAGAACCACGCATCCTTCATCTGGTCGGTCGCTGACCTGCTGCG
>CAIKZX010000004.1 GCA_903832015.1 uncultured Actinomycetes bacterium | reverse complement strand
TTACGGCGGTGGCGGGGCTGGGTACGTTAACGCCCCCACTTTTGGTACTCCATCGTGTGGCGCTGGTTCCATTTCCTCGGGCACTGGTCACCCATCCGCTAGTACCCCCAACTCTGGAGCTGGTGGGTCGGCCTCCGACCATGACTACGCGACTGGCGCATCGGGAGTTGTCGTTATTCGCTACTCCTTGGCCAGCCCCGCTGCTGTCTATTTCGCACCCAGTTCAGCGGTACTCACTTCGGCCGCCAAATCAACGATCGACACTTTCGCCAATCGCTTGATCGCCTGGGGAATCACTGCGGCGCGCATCAATGGCTACACCGACCCCCGGGAAACGTTGGTCTCAAATCACGCATTAGCGACCAAGCGGGCTCAGGCAGTCATCGCGTATCTGCACCACAAGTTGCAGGTACTCGGTTCTACCAACGTAAGCCTCACGGCAGTGGGCGTTGGGCCAACAAGAACCGGGGCAACCTACGCTCTTGACCGCAAGGCCACCCTTAATCAACCGTAGGTAAGTACTTTGGCTTTCGCCTCGTTGCTTTGCGTAGTCCTTACTAGGATCATCTCGTGAGTGATGAATATCTGCGCATAAACCGAGCTAATTGGGACAGCCGAGTTCCCCATCACCTCACCGCTTACGATCTGGACAAGTTCCGAACTGACTCATCCTTTATCTCTGGAGTGGTTGCGTTTGATCAATCGCGCCTGGGCTCGGTAGAAGGTCTTGACATCGTCCACCTCCAGTGCCACATCGGAACAGACACCTTGTCCCTGAAACGACTAGGGGCGCAGTCAGTTACTGGCCTCGATTTTTCCCCCAAGGCGATTGAGGCGGCTCGTGCGCTATCGGACGAGTTTGAACTCCCAGCCAGTTTTGTTGAGAGCGACGTCTACGACGCTCCGAGTGCGCTAAATGGAAACACCTACGACATGGTGTACACCGGCATTGGAGCCCTCTGTTGGATTCCCGACATCGCTCGATGGGCCCAAGTAGTAGCCGCTCTTCTGCGACCTGGTGGACGTCTCTTCATTCGCGAAGGTCACCCTATGTTGTGGGCGCTCTCTGACGCCTACCCCGATGGCACCGTCCGCCTCGAGTACCCCTACTTTGAATCCGCCGGTATTGGGTTTCGTGATGAGACTTCTTACGTAGAACACGAGGGAACCCTTGACTCGCCCGACTGCGTCTGTTTCAATCACGGGCTGGGTGAGATATTTACGGCCCTGCAATCGGCTGGGTTAAAACTGACCCACTTCGAAGAGCACCAATCGGTGCCGTACTGTGCGCTCGGCGAGCTGATGGAAGAAATCGGTGGTGGCGAGTGGCAACTTCGAGATAAGCCTGAACGCCTGCCGGCCAGTTACACCCTTCAAGCCATCAAGTAGGTCCACTAACCTCGTCTACATGAGTTATCTACTAGGCGTTCACACATCCACCCGCGGCGAAGATTCATGGTCAACCAAACTACTGGATGAGTTCGAATCTCAATTCTTAACGGCTCACGCGGGTACCGAGCTGCGGCGCCGGTTCACGAGTGATATTCCTCACTTAAGTTTCGAAGAACAGCGTGCGGGCCGAACCCCCTTAGCGAGTCAGACTGACGCCGACCGAGGTGCCTTTGCGCTCGCGAACGAACTGACCGACGAGTTACTCGGAGCGAGTGCCCTCGTCATCGCCACGCCCATGTACAACTGGGGAACTCCCAGTTCGCTTAAGGCCTGGATTGACCGAGTCATCAACGTAAAAACCTTCTACGACAACTCTGACGCTTTGGCCGATCTCCCCGTCACCTTCATTATTGCCAGCGGGGGCTTCTATAGTGAGGGGGAAAACGCCCAATACGATCATCTTCGTCCTTTA
>CAIKZX010000003.1 GCA_903832015.1 uncultured Actinomycetes bacterium | reverse complement strand
TTGCGGCTCCCCGTATAACTACTAGTACCGGAGTTTCCGGAAGTTGGCAGTGGAAGTTGGGGAAGCAAATGGCAAAAGACCGTGTAGATCGGGATGATGAAGACCTCGTACGTCTGTACTTGAGTGACATTGGCCAGTACATGCTTTTGACCAAGGACGACGAAGTCCACCTGGCCCAGACCATTGAAGAGGGCCGCGAGGCCCAGGCGGAACTCGACGCCGCCGAGGCCAATAAGAAGGTCAAGCTCACCCCAACGAAGAAGGCTGCGCTCAAGCGCACCATTCACCGTGGCGAGACGGCCGAGCGCGACTTCGTGCAGTCGAACCTGCGACTCGTAGTTTCGATCGCTAAGAAGTACCAGGCCTCTGGCCTACCCCTACTCGACCTTATTCAAGAGGGCAACTTAGGTCTGATGCACGCGGTTGAGAAGTTCGACTGGCGCAAGGGTTTTAAATTCTCCACCTACGCCACCTGGTGGATCCGCCAGGCCATCACTCGCGGTATCGCCAACACCGGTCGCACCATTCGCCTCCCGGTTCACGCCGGTGACACCCTGGCGCGCGTGCAAAAAGCACAGTCGCGTTTGGAATTGAAGTTTGGTCGTCCCCCAACGATCAAAGAACTCTGTGACGAGTGCGAAATGCCCGAGGACAAGTTGATTGAGGCCTTGCGTTTCCGCTCCGAGCCAATTTCCCTTTCCGAACCACTTCGTGAAGATGGCGACGCGGAACTCGGTGACGTGGTTGAAGACCGCTCGGCGGAATCACCCTTCGACGTTGCGGCGGTAAAGATGATGCCCGACGCCATCGAGCAACTCTTGAAGCCGCTGGACGACCGCGAACGGCAAATCTTGCGTAAGCGCTTCGGACTCGACGGGGCCGGCGAAATCCGCACTCTCGAAGAGGTTGGTGCGGACATGAACCTCACCCGTGAGCGCATTCGCCAGATTGAAGCTCGTGCGATGTCTAAGTTGCGCCACCCGTCATCGGACACCGGCGCGCGCGACCTGTTGACGCTCTAACGAGCCTTCATCTTGGTGCGGCCCAGTAGGGCCGTAAAGGCCAGTAGTAACGCACTCAGCACAAAGGGAGTGTGGGACTTGGCGCGGTCGTGCGCTCGAACGGGGTGGCTGAACTGCAAAATTGGCCACATGTTGTTTCGAGCGTCCTTGGTTAATTGACGATCGGGGTTTACCGCGAAGGGGTGGCCCACCGCTCGAAGCATCGGGATATCGGTCTCCGAATCGGAGTAGGCGTAACAATCGGCGAGGTCGTACCCGTGTTCTTCGGCCAAGTTTCGCATAGCGATGGCTTTGTATTCGCCGTGGGCGAGAAACTCCATCTCGCCAGTGAATTTGCCTTTCTCGTCGACTTTGGCGATGGAGGAAATCGCCCCGGTGATCCCCAGCATGTCCACGAAGGGTTGAACAATCTCTTGAGGGGCCATCGAGACAATCCACACCTCGTCACCGCGCGAGAGGTGGAAGTCAATGAGCTCTAACGCTTCGCGATAGATCAGGGGTTCGACTACCTCGTTGATCGTCTCGGCGACGAGTTGTTGCACCTCTTCACGGTCCCAGCCCTTGGTGAGTTGCAAGACGGTGTCGCGAATTTTTTGTAGTTTGGTGTCGTCGGCACCAAAATGTTGGAATATCAGTTGGCTAATACCGGCGCGAACGAGGGTGCGCCGCTGCAAGAAGCCCTGGGCGTGGAGTTCGGGCCCGAGGGCCACCATGGAGGGTTTGGCGATGACCGTCTTATCGAGGTCAAAGAAGGCGGCGCGCACCCTTGTATGTTAGGTCCGTCGATGGGCTAGCCAACAAAGGCTGCGGCGCAGGCCGGGGTGCAGTCTTCTCGGGTCATCAAGATGACGTGGTCACCGACGTAAAAGGTCATCGAGCCCGTTGGCGCAACGGGCTGCTCGGCGCGAACCACCGCCACCACGCGAAGTCCATCGGGCAAGTTGAGGTCCTCCAGAGTGGACTGACTCGCGACCGCGGGGGAGTTGGCCGCCAGGGTCACCTCAATAAGGTGCATCCGGCCATGGGCGAGGTCGAGCAACTTCACAATCGAGCCGACCTCAACGGCCTCGTCGACCAGGGAGGTAATGAGCGCCGGGGTGGACACCGAGACGTCCACGCCCCAGTTGTCATTGAAGAGCCACTCGTTGCGCTGGTTGTTAATGCGTGAAATTACACGCGGAACAGCGAATTCCTGCTTGGCCAGCCAGCTCACCACCAAGTTGTCCTCATCGTCACCGGTCGCGGCAATAACCACATCAGCGTTGCGTAGGTCAGCTTGGGAGAGAGCGGCGAATTCACAGGCGTCGGCCGCCAGGATGGTGACCCCGGGGAGGAGGGAGCGAAGCCGTTCGGCGACCGCGTTGTCTTGCTCAATGAGCACCACGTCGTGGTGACGGTTTTGGAGGTCCTTGGCGATGGCGGTGCCGACCGATCCACCTCCGGCGATGATTACTCTCACTTGGCGTCTTCCTTCAAGTAGTCAGTCAGCTGCAGCAGACCATCGTTGGTCACCGCACACTGCAAGATGTCATCTTCTTGGGCGAAGAGTTCTTCAATATTGACCCGACCAACGCCCGCTCGCACGAGGGCGATGACGCGGACCTCGGGGGAGATGTTGAACTCTTCGATCTTCTTGCCCGCTAGGCGGTCGGGCAGAATTCGCTCGACCACCTGCAAGGTACCCGAGTTGTCCTTCCACTGCACCGTGGCGTCATTAGGCATAATCCAGCGACGAACCTGCAGGCTCGTCCAGGTCGAGGTGGCGACGGTGGGGATGCCTAAGCGTAGGTAGATCTCGGCACGGGCGGGGTCGTAGATTCGTGCGACCACGTTTTTTACCCCGTAGGTATCGCGCGCGATGCGCGCACAGAGGATGTTGGTGTTATCACCACTGGTGACAGCGGCCACGGCATCGGCGTTGGCGATGTCGGCTTGGCTCAATAGCTCGCGGTCAAAACCTGATCCCACGATTGTTTTGCCACTGAAGCGAGTGAGGCGGCGAAAGGAGTCACGATTCTTGTCGATGACGACAATGCTGTGACCCTCTTCGGAGAGCCCCATTGCTAAATCCGAACCAACTCGGCCACAGCCGATAACGACAACATGCATAGGTACCATCTCACCACTTGGTTTGGGTCAAAACAAATCACTTTTGGGAATAGTTTGTATAACTGACTGAATGGCTCAATAATCGGTCCATTAACGGGGTTTTAGGCTCTTCGGGAGGTCTCGTTCGTCCCTTATAAATAGGTGACGGAGAGATTTGCCCCATCTCGCCTATCGTATTTACTTTGTAAGCAGAAACTGATTTAAACACCCCGAAAGGTAACCCCCCGTGGCACGTGCACTAGTCATTGTTGAATCGGTCGCGAAGGCGACCCGTATTCAAGCAATGCTGGGCCCGGACTACATCGTCAAGCCCTCCATTGGCCACATTCGCGACCTACCCCAATCGGCCGCCGAAGTTCCGCTCGATATTAAGAAGGAAAAGTGGGCCCGTTTGGGCATCAACGTAGATGACGGCTTCCAGCCGGTCTACGTGGTGAGCCCGGACCGCAAGAAAATTGTCTCGGAATTAAAGGCCGCCTTAAAAGAGGTCCAAGAACTCTACGTCGCCACCGATGAAGACCGCGAGGGCGAGGCCATTGCCTGGCACCTACTCGAGGTCCTAAAACCCAAGGTGCCAGTAAAGCGGATGGTCTTTCACGAAATCACCCCCGCCGCCATTCAAAAGGCGGTCGAAGACACCCGCGACCTCGACACCCGACTCGTCGATGCCCAAGAGGGTCGACGTTTCCTCGACCGTCTCGTCGGCTACGAAGTTTCTCCCGTGCTGTGGCGCGCGGTCGACAAAGCCCGCTCGGCCGGTCGCGTGCAATCGGTCGCCACAAAACTGGTGTGCGAACGTGAACGCGAACGAATGGCCTTTACCTCGGCGACCTGGTTTGATGTTTCGGCGAAGCTGTTGCCGGGAGAAATCCCCTTTGACGCAACGGTAGACCTGCTGAACGGAAAAGCGTTGGCGGCCGGTAAACACT
>CAIKZX010000002.1 GCA_903832015.1 uncultured Actinomycetes bacterium | reverse complement strand
TGTAGAGCCTTTTCGTGGGCTTGTGTGCAGAATTAGGCAAAATAACGAAAATAAGGCGATTATTTACTTTTTGAGCGGTTTCTTTCCGCGGAACGCTCCGCTTCGAGTCGCTCTAAGTCAATATCTGAAAAATCAACGTAACTCATAGATTCGGCGATGGCGTGATGCCCCGCCTCTTCATCAATTAGGCGGGCCATCTCGTGGGCTACACGGCGGTAGCTGGGGTGGCCCTGGGGTCCTGATCGCAGCTCAATTAAGTGCATTGCCTCGCGTGCATTCATTTGCATGACATATCGAATCCGGAAGGCTAAGGCCACGGCGTACTGCGCTTGCACGGGGAATTCTTCATTCAAATCGTGATACAGGGCCGACGAACGACGAAGCGATTCCTCGTAACGTTCCGCTAAGCCCGCTTCACGAACGATCTCGGGAACGTCGTAACCGAGATCAACAGTGAGAGGTTGCCATTCGACGGTCAACATACGGTGACGTTGCAAATCTCGAAATGCCCCGTAGTCGGTGACAAGTTCAAACCTGTAATCGGTTCGCTCAAAGGCTCGACCGGGTCGGTGGCGGCGGTTCTTGCGCTCCCCTACGTAGGTCTTCATCAATTTTGATCGCTGATTCGCGTCAAGACCCGAGACAGCCTGGGCGGCGGTCGCATGAGTAATGGTCGAGTTGGAAAAGATGATTGCCTCGAGGACGTCATCTTCGCCATGAGGATTGAAGTCCACTAGTCGTACGTACTCGGCGGGCTCAGTCGGTTCATCCGGAATCATTGAGGATACGATCTGAGCCGTCGCACTCTTCGTATCTCTGAGGTAGTCGGTCCACGCGATACCTCGTTCCGTCACGTTTACACGCTTGAGGAATGAAGGAATGACCTTGACTAATTCTTCGTACATCAATTCGGCGTAATTGCGTACTTCCGGTAGCGGATGCGCCCGCATCCTAAGTAATAGCGCCTCGTAGGCCTGACCGGATGCGTAGATACCGAGATTAGACAGCGCGCTCGCGGGGAGAAGGCCACGAATGGCGTCTAGGGCTTTTGCTCGGATGGCCTGGCGATAGACGAAATCGGTGTCAGCGTCCGTTTTGGGAAACTTCTTCCCGAGGTACTCAACCAACTCGGGCAACAATTCTCCATAGGTCTCGAACATTCGATCCATGTCGCCGACGTACCGCAGCCCCAGTTTTGAGTTGGTTAAGTCATGGTCGCGGTAGTAGCGATATCGACCATCAGCGAAACGCTTGTCATACGCTAAGTAGCGCGTCGACTGCTCGAGGTAGCTCATAATTCGACCCCACTCGAGTACCTTGGTCAAAATATTGGACGCTTGCTCGCAAGCCAGGTGGACCGCTCCAAGCTGAGCGACTGAGTCATCTCCGTACTCGTAAAAGATCTTCTGGTACAAATCATCGGCGCGGTCAAGCCCTATGGTCGCATCAACCGTTAAGTCACCTTCCAAGTCCAAATCGCCAACGAACTCATCTAGAAAGAGTCGCCGTAAACTCTTCGATGATCGGGAATATCGCGCAAAAAGAGCCCCCTTCACAACCTCGGGAAGATTAACTAGGGCAAAAACCGGCCCCTCGAGGTTGGTGAAATATCGCCGAAGAATTGCTGCTTCGGCTTCGGTGAATTCTTCGGCTACATAGGCGTGCATGGGAATCCAAGGCTAGAGCCCGACGGGACCTTTTTGGTGGATTCAGAATCCGGCGACGACCGACCGGACAACTAGGGCCCGAGCCTCTTCCGCATTCGCGGCGAGCTCCGGGACGTGCCTCATCCGGCTGAGCTGTTCGAGGAGGTCTCCCACCTGCTTGGCATTGCGAACGAAATCTCCGGGGGAAGTGTGACCTATTTCCGCGTCGGCAAGGTCTAGCACGACCCCGAGAGTCGCCCCACGGGCCCATGCGGCAATGGTCGTAGTGAAACCATCGTCGGGCTCCTTGGCGTGAGGTACCCGATGGCGAGTTTCGACCTCGGCAATAGTCGCTGCGGACATTGCTATCTCGAGACTTCTTTCTCTCAGATTGCCCCGTCTTTCTTGGCCCAGCCGGTCCTTGGC
>CAIKZX010000001.1 GCA_903832015.1 uncultured Actinomycetes bacterium | reverse complement strand
CACCTAGAGTAGAAACCCTGCGGGCGTGGCGAAATGGCAGACGCGCTGGTTTTAGGTACCAGTCCTTCGGGGTGTGGGTTCAAGTCCCTCCGCCCGCACGAAAAAGTTTTATTGCTATTGTCCCCGGGCTCTGGTATTCTTGCTTTTGCTGTACATCGCTGCACTCGCAGTGGAGACCTTCTCGATAGACATTCCGAGTTGGGCTCACCAACTTGTAGGAGTCTATATATGTCACTGTCATTTGCCGAACTCGGCGTCCCCGAACACTTCGTTGCCCGCCTCAAAACCCGAGGGATCGAAACCGCCTTCCCCATCCAAGAGGCCTGCATTCCCGACGCCCTGTTGGGCCGAGATGTGGTCGGAAAGGCCGCTACCGGCTCGGGTAAGACCCTGGCCTTTGGCCTACCCCTTCTCGCCCGCACCGAGATTGCCCGTCCGCGCAAGCCCCACGCTTTGATCTTGGTACCGACGCGCGAACTGGCCGCTCAGGTCCAAAAAGAACTCGCTCAGCTCACCGAGGACAAGGGTCGTCGCATCCTGGCGATCTACGGTGGCACCAGCTACCACACCGCTCGCAAGGCTCTGGCCGCCGGCGTCGACGTCATTGTCGCCTGCCCCGGGCGTCTCGAGGACATGCTCGACCAGGGTGCTTTTGACCTGCGCGAGTGCACCACCATCGCCATCGACGAGGCCGACCGCATGGCCGACATGGGCTTTATGCCCGCAGTTCGTCGCATCATGCGCGCCACCGCTGAGAAGCGTCACGTGATGTTGTTCTCCGCCACGATGGGGCCCGATGTTCGCTCCCTCGTCAAGGAATTCACTAAAGACGCCATTACTCACGACGTCGTGGGCGAAGAGTCCCCCAGTGACGTTGACCACTTCTTCTGGCGCGTACCGCGCGACCAGAAGCCCAACTTCTGCGCCGAAGTAATCGAAGAGCACGGCCAGGCCATTGTCTTCACCCGCACTAAGCACGGGGCCGATCGTTTGGCCAAGCAGCTCGGTGAACGCGGACTTTCCGCAGTGCCCCTGCACGGTGACCGCAGCCAAGCCCAGCGCGAGCGCGCTCTGCGTTCGGTAAAGGCCGGTCAGATTCAAGTACTGGTCGCGACGGACGTAGCGGCTCGCGGCATTCACATCGACGACCTGCCCGTGGTCATCCACTACGACCCACCCGCCCAGGCCACTGACTACTTGCACCGCTCAGGTCGTACCGGCCGTGCCGGTGCTTCAGGTGTAGTTATCTCACTCGTTGGCGACGACGTCATCGGACAGGTAAAGCGCATGATGAAGGCCCTTGGTCTTAATCCCAACATCGAACCCCGTGAAGATGCGGTCGCTATCCGCCTCGGTGCCGTTGACGACGCTGAAGCCGCAGAGCGCACCGACGACCGTGGTCCAGCGCCGCGCAAGGGCGCAGAGCGTTTTGTTCGGGGCGAGGGTCGCGAAAAGAAGCACACCTTTGGCCGTCACCGTGACGGGGGCGAAGACTCTGGTTTTCGCCACGACCGTGAAGACCGTCCAGCTCGGGCCCCTCGTGAGGACCGTGGTGAGCGCTCAGAGCGACCATCATTCCGTGACCGTGAGGACCGTCCAGCTCGGGCCCCTCGTGAGGACCGTGGTTTTGCCCCACGCGCCGACCGTGGTGACGCCAAGCCCGGTAAGCCCGGCGAAGCGGTAGTCGCGTTCTTCAACGACTCCAAGGGTTTCGGTTTTGCGACCGACTCCAAGGGTGACGACCTCTTTATCCACTTCTCCTCGATCCAGGGTGACGGCTTCAAGTCCCTAGCCCAAGGTCAGCGCATCACCTTCGAAGAGGCCTCTGGCCCCAAGGGCCGCGAAGCACGCAACGTGCGCGTGGTCGGCGGTGGTGAGCGTGGCGGAAGCCGTGGTGGTGAGCGTGGCGGAAGCCGTGGTGGTGAGCGTCGTGAGTTCTCCCGTGGCGAAGGCCGTCGAGAAGAGTCTCGTGGTGGCGCGGGTGGACGACGCGAGCGTCGCTACTAACATCGCACCGTGTCAGAAAAACCTTTAGTAGACCCCTACCTCGGTGACACGCCGAGCGAACTCCTGATCGAAGACCTCACCATTGGAGAAGGCGACGAAGCCGTAGCCGGCAAGATGGCCACCGTCCACTATGTGGGTGTCGGTGTCACCTCCGGCGAGGAGTTTGACTCAAGTTGGAATCGCAATGAACCCTTCGCCTTTGAACTGGGTGCTGGTTGGGTAATTCCCGGTTGGGATCAGGGCGTCAAGGGCATGCGGATTGGCGGACGGCGTCGACTCGTGATTCCCTCGCACTTGGCCTACGGTGATCAAGGTGCAGGCGGCGTTATTGCTCCCGGTGAAACGCTGATTTTTGTCGTAGACCTATTACAGGTCGGCTAGCCAGCTCTCATCTTCGCTACTCAATTCCATGAGTCGCTCGTAGTCCCCATATCGCTCAGCACAGAGTTTGCGCAGCAACCGCATGCGTCGATTGGGGTTTGATATCGACAGCAATCGATATTGATCAGCCGTTGACAGTGGCGCCAGAGCCAGGAGTTGCCAGACCATGGCCTTATCGCTCCCCTCAATCGGGCAACTTTTCTTGAGCATGTCTTCGAGATGGAGCTCACTGTGCAGTGCGCGCAGTCCGTGCACCGCCGTGGAGGTTGTGGCCAACAGCTCGTGATCTACCGATTTGCCGGTGCAGGGAGTCTCTTTGATTAGGCCCTGGGGATAGGGTTTGCCTTCGATCCATCGCTGGACCGTGAAACGTTGTTTGCCCTCAATGGCCACGAGTATCTGGCCGTCAGCCAGGGGGTGTACGGCCAAGACCTGAACAATGGTTCCGGTGGTGCGACGCCGTTGCAGGGGGTTCGCCCCCTCACTGGAATGTACGTAACTCGTTCCGAATTCCATGGTGTCTTGCACGTCTTCGAACAAGGCTTTGTAGCGGTGTTCAAAGATGCACAACCCAATGGTCTGACCGGGGAACACCACCGCGCCCAATTGGAAGATGGGGAGTACGCGGTGGGTCACGGAACCCAGATTACGGGTAACTCCCGTGAATTTGACCTACCGCAGGGTGGCGGCGAGGGCCCGCAAGGCACGGGCTCGATGAGAGTGTTCGTTTTTTTCTGCGAGCGACATCTGCGCCAATGTCCGTGACTCCCCGAGGTCGGGAATGAAGATTGGGTCGTAGCCAAATCCGTTATCCCCCACCGGAATCTCCGCGATGCGGCCAGGTAGCACGCCCTCCACGACTATTTCGCGCCCATCGGGGTAGACAACTGCGATGACCGTGCGGAAGGCGGCACTGCGATTTTCTGAGCCGCTCATTTCCAGGGCGGTCAACAATTTCGCAACATTTTTCTCGTCAGTCGCGCCCTCACCGGAGTAGCGAGCGGAAAATACCCCCGGTTCACCATTCAACGCGTCGACAAAAAGCCCCGTGTCATCGGCGACCGACGCGTGGCCACTCGCCCCCATCACCGCTCGGGCTTTCAGTAACGCGTTACCCACCAGAGTGTCTTGGGTTTCGTCAACCTCCGCCAAATCTTCGGGTCGAGGCAACACCTCGATACCCAATTCAGCGAGCACCGCCGTCATCTCGGTGACCTTGTGAGTATTCGCCGTGGCTAAGACGAAGGTGGTCATTACCGCTGTGCGGGAGGGGTGGCGATGATTGCGCGTTGGGCCTCGTGGATAGCGGTAATGCCCGCACCCGCCAAGTCCAAGAGTGCGTCGAGCTCGTCGCGCTGAAAGGCGGCGTTCTCGGCCGTACCTTGCACCTCTACGAAATTGCCCGCGCCGGTCATGACGACATTCATGTCGGTGTCGGCCCGCGAGTCTTCCTCGTAGGGAAGGTCGAGAACCGGTACGCCATCCACAATTCCCACGGAGATGGCCGCGACTAAATCGGTCAAGGGGTGCTCTTGAATAAGGCCCGCCATCTTGGTCCTCGTTAGCGCGTCGTGCAGCGCCAAGTAGCCACCGCAGATTGACGCGGTGCGCGTTCCCCCATCGGCCTGCAACACGTCACAGTCCACGGTGATCGAAATATCGGGCATTAACTCTAAGTTGGTCACCGAACGCAGCGAGCGGCCAATCAGTCGTTGAATTTCTTGAGTCCGGCCCGATTGCTTGCCCTTAGCCGCCTCACGAGTGTTGCGTTCGGGAGTCGAACCCGGCAGCATCGAGTACTCAGCGGTGACCCAGCCCTTACCCGTGCCCTTCATCCAGCGCGGCACGTCCGTCTCGACCGACGCGGTGCACAGCACCTTGGTGTTACCAAAGCTCACGAGCACTGAGCCCGGAGCCATGGCGGTGAAGTCGCGAACAAATGAGAGAGGTCGAGCCTCATTTACTTGGCGGCCGTCGGCGCGTGAAAAAGTCACAGAATTCCCTTCGTTGTTGCTCACAACTTAGTGCAGAGAAATTTCTAGAAGTAGATGATGCGCTTGGCGCGCTCGACCACTTCGTCGATGTCGTCAGTCCACGCTCCGGTAGAGAGATACTTCCAGCCGTCGTCACACACAATGGTCACGATGGCGGCCTCTTGGTCGTCAGGAATGGTGAGGGCGCACTTCACGGCGCCCTGCATAATTGCTCCCGCAGAGATGCCGACGAATAGGCCAATCTCACTCATTTTGCGGACCCACTCAATGGACTCTTTTGGGCGCACAATCACCTTGCGGTCGAGGAGCTCGGCTCCGCGCTGGTCGGTGAAAATTGGTGGCACGTAACCATCTTCGAGGCTGCGCAGTCCGTCGACCTGTTCACCCGAGGGTGGTTCAACAGCCCAAATCTGGACCCCCGCCTTGTGTTCCTTCAAGTAGTGACCAACGCCCATCAAGGTGCCCGAGGTACCGAGTCCCGCTACGAAGTGGGTAATCTCGGGGACGTCACGCAAAATCTCCGGCCCGGTCGTGGTGTAGTGCGCCTGGGGGTTCGCGGGGTTCGCGTACTGGTACAAGAAAATCCACTCAGGATTCTCCGCGGCCAAGTGGCGAGCGAGTCGAACCGCGCCATTTGATCCTTCGCCTCCGGGCGAGTCGATAATCTCTGCGCCCCAGGCCTCGAGGAGTTGGCGACGCTCGATAGAAACGTTTCCCGGCAAGACCACCTTGAGGTGATAACCCCGAATCCGACAGACCATCGCGAGTGCGATACCGGTATTGCCCGAGGAGGGTTCAATCAAAATCTGCCCAGGCTTACCGGGGATTAGGAGCCCGTCACGCTCGGCGGCTTCGACCAGAGACTTGGCCACGCGATCTTTTACCGATCCGGCGGGGTTGCGCCCTTCGAGTTTGGCGAAGATTTTTACATTAGGTTTTGGCGAAAGTTGCGAAACGTCAATAACGGGGGTTTCACCAACAAGTTCGAGCACCGAACTGTAACGCGCCACTAGTTGGCTCCACCTGCAACGGCCGGCAACAAGGTGACCTCATCTGTTTCGGCGACAGCAGCGTCGAGTCCGCCGAGGTAGCGAACGTCGTCGTCATTGACGTACACGTTCAAGTAGCGATGCAGAGAACCGTCTTCACTCAAGAGCTGGCCGGTGACTGCGGGGTAGGCCGTCGTGAGTTCGGTGAGAATTGCGCCAATGGTCGTGCCGCTTACGGCGATCTCGTTTTGACCCCCCATGGCGGGACGCAAGACGGTAGGGATT
Source organism: uncultured Actinomycetes bacterium (assembly GCA_903832015.1). GTDB lineage: Bacteria > Actinomycetota > Acidimicrobiia > Acidimicrobiales > RAAP-2 > RAAP-2. Next base: position 1,221 of record CAIKZX010000001.1, on the reverse strand, counting down.
CGCACAACTGGGGACATGGTGACCTCGTTCGTAATTCTTGACTTACCTAGTCAACTTTAGTTGACCCTCACTCATTCGTGACCGATGGCAATCTCTTCTTCGGTGACCTCGCCACCGCGAATGCGATAACTGCGAACAACCGCCGGCACGTCACGAAGCGATACCAGCACATAGTGCCAGCCGGGGTCGGGCGCTTGACGAATATCGGTTGGGCTGGGATAGGCCTCCGAGTGGGTGTGCGAGTGAAAGACCCCAATAATCTCGAGACCTTCAGCGTCGGCCTCACGTGAGGCGCGGAGCATCACCTTGGGCTCGATCTCATAGATTTTGGCCGAATGGGCCACATTAGGACTCGCCACGACCCGCGCAACCTCGCCACTCGAAGTCCCGAGCAAGAGGCCACAGCCTTCGTCGGGCAGGGCTCGGACGCAGGTGGCAATCATCGAGTCGCGGTGGTCATTGGTGAGCTGCAGCACCCCATCATTGTAGGGAGTTTTGGGGCTCGGACCACCTCTGTACGCTTGATGCGTGGCACGCGCAAAACAGATGCAGGAACGTCGCGCCAAGTCTAAAGAGGACAAGGGCGCGGACAAGGTGGTAGCCACCAATCGTCGCGCCCGATTCGATTACGAAATCCTTGACACGCTCGAATGCGGCATGGTGTTAACCGGGTCCGAGGTGAAATCCCTGCGTGAAGGGCACGCCCAGATCGCCGAGAGCTACGCCCGTATTGACAGTGGAGAACTCTGGGTCTTTCAACTGCACATTCCACCCTGGTCATTTGCGGTGGGATTTGGAAGCCACGACCCCGATCGCAAACGAAAGCTCCTCGCCCACCGCAAGGAACTCATTCAGTGGGAGACTCAGGCCAACCAACAGCAGTTGACCATCGTGCCCATGAAGATTTACTTCAAAGAGGGTCGGGCCAAAATTGAGCTGGGCCTCGCCAAAGGTCGTAAACGCCAAGACCGACGTCAAGCGATCTCTGAGCGCGACGCCAAGCGCGAAATGGACCGTGCGGCCCGCCAGCGTGAAAAACTCGCCTAAGCGGTTGTAACTGAGTTCCGGTACACTTTAAATACGGGAGTTTCCCGTAGCGAGGGGATGATTGGTTTCGACATCGGATGTTGAGTTAGAAGAAGCGAGCCGTGGTCTCAGGAGCCACGTTAAAGAGCCTGAAACAAAAAAATAAACGCCAAGCCTCAGCTTGCGCTTGCTGCT